>JAZUBM010000044.1:0-29928 GCA_045638485.1 Lentihominibacter sp.
CAATTATTTCAGCAGGGCTTACTACGTTACCCAGAGACTTACTCATCTTAGCTCCATCTTTGATAACCATACCCTGTGTCAGCAGGTTTTTGAACGGTTCTTCCTGGCTTACATAACCCAGGTCATAGAGTGCCATCTGGAAGAATCTAGCATACATCAAGTGGAGAATAGCATGTTCTACACCTCCGATATACTGGTCTACGTTCATCCAATAATCTACCTTGTCTTTTGCAAATGCTTCATCGTCATTACGAGCATCGCAGTATCTCAGGAAGTACCATGATGAATCGAGGAATGTATCCATAGTATCCAGTTCTCTCTTAGCAGGCTTACCGCAAACAGGACATGTTGTATCGATGAATGTCTTACTTGTAGCCAGTGGGGATTCTCCCTTGCCTGTGAACTCAACGTCAGTTGGAAGCATTACAGGAAGGTTTTCTTCCTTTTCAGGAACCCAACCGCAAGCATCGCAGTGAATCATTGGAATTGGTGTACCCCAGTATCTCTGTCTTGAGATGAGCCAGTCACGAAGTCTATAGTTGATAGTCTTCTTACCGATTCCTCTTTCTTCTGCAGCTTCAGCTACTTTCTGAATAGCATCAACGTTATCTAAACCGTTAAATTCACCTGAGTTGATAACTTTACCTTCAGCAGCAAATGCTTCCTGAAGATTGTTAAGATCGATTTCAGGGTTTTCAGGGTCGATTACAGGGATGATTTCCAGATCAAACTTCTTAGCAAATTCAAAGTCTCTCTGGTCGTGAGCAGGTACGCCCATTACAGCTCCGGTACCATATCCCATCAGAACGTAGTCTGAAATATAGATTGGCATTTCTTTATTTGTAAACGGATTTACAGCATACTGACCGATAAACACACCTGTCTTTTCATTTGTAGTAGATGTTCTTTCGATTTCATTCATATGAGCACATCTGTCAATGTATTCCTTCACTGCTTCTTCATACTCTGTTCCTTCTACCATATCGAGAACTGCAGGATATTCAGGAGCCAGTACCATGAATGTAGTACCGAAGATAGTGTCTACACGAGTTGTAAATACTGTAAGTGTTTCTTCTCTATCCTTGATTTTGAAATCAACTTCAGCACCATGAGATTTACCAATCCAGTTTCTCTGCATGATTTTAACCTTGTTTGGCCAACCATCGAGAGTGTCCAGATTGTCCAGAAGTCTTTCAGCATAATCAGTAATCTTAAAGTACCACTGTGACAGATTTTTCTTACCAACAAGACTTCCACATCTTTCACATGCGCCATCCACAACCTGTTCGTTGGCAAGTACAGTCTGACAACTTGGACACCAATTAACAGGATTTTCCTTCTTGTAAGCCAATCCTTTCTTATAGAACTGAATGAAAATCCACTGCATCCACTTATAATAGCTAGGATGAGCTGTTGCCAGTTCTCTGTCCCAGTCATATGAAAGACCCATTTCTCTCAGCTGACGATTCATTTCTTCAATGTTACCCCATGTCCATTCAGCTGGTTCAACATTGTTCTTGATAGCTGCATTTTCAGCAGGAAGACCAAATGCATCATATCCCATTGGATGAAGAACATTATAGCCCTTCATTTTCTTAAATCTTGCGATAACATCACCGATGGAATAGTTTCTAACGTGTCCCATGTGAAGTTTTCCTGAAGGATAAGGGAACATTTCAAGAACGTAGTATTTTTCCTTATTAGGATCTTCAACTACTTTGAAAGCCTTTTCGTTTTCCCACTTTTGCTGCCATTTTGCTTCGATTTCTCCGAAATTATACCTTTCTAACATTTTCTTCCTCCATTAATTATTGATTTCCAGGGTTTCGCAATCTCCCCATATTTTCTCAATATTATATTTTTCTCTCATTTCGACAGTCATTACATTAACAACTACATCACCGTAATCCATCAGAGTCCAGCCACCTGAACCGTTTTTTCCCTCGATGCTCTTAGGAAATATTCCCATCGGTTCAAGTAAATCTTCAACATTATCAACTAGTGCTCCTGTCTGTCTTTCACTTCCACCTGATGCCATAACGAAGTAATCTGCAAAAGATGCCTTCAGTCCTATATCAATAACCAGAACATCTTTAGCTTTCTTTTCATCTAGCATATTAGCGATTTTTAAAGCTAATTCTTTTGGTTCCATCATAGATTTATGTCTCCTTTAAATCATTAATTGCGCTTATTGTGTCAGGGTCCAAGTATTCACCTATTCCCTTGATATATTCAACAGTTCTTTCCAAAGAACTGATACATGCCTTTTCAAGGTTTATATAAGCCAATGCCCTTATTTCATCAACTGTTGGGTAATTTCGTCCGGGTTCTATTGCATCTGCTAAAAAAATAATTTTTTCCAGCTTCGACATTCCCGCGCGCCCTGTTGTATGAAACGAAACAGCATTGATTATATCTTCATCTTCTATTCCAAAATCTCTTTTCATAATTACAGCGGCTATTTTTCCGTGAGAGAGATTCGGGTTGTCTATAATATTTTTTGGTAAACCAAGCTGTCTAACATACATATTTAGTGCCGAAGCCGGTGTACTTCTGAACATATCATGAAACAAAGCCGCCAGCTCCGCCTTTTGTACATCTTCTCCATAATTTGCAGCAAGTTTCTTTGCTTCATTAACTACAGAGCGAGTATGTTTTAGCCGTCTTTCGCTGAGATTTTTCTCTATGTAAGATATAATCTCAGCTTTGACATCACTATATATCTCTAAATTTTCACGTTTATCGATATAATCCATTATTCTTTATATACCTTTCCACATCAGCTGAAATCAAGCCTTCAGCTGACATGTTTTTATCTAAAAGATCTCGAATTTCCGTTGATGATACATCTATCTGCATATTATCGATATTGATAACATTAGTTCCGTGTTCATCTCTTATTTTGATTATAAACTCATCTAATTCCTGTTTTCTGTATCCCGGTCTTGTACCGATGATAAATGAATATCTTGAAAGAATTTCTTCAGCATTTTTCCAAAGATCAATCTTCAGAAATGCATCAGTTCCGGTTATGAAAAACAGCTCTGCATCTTTCCCGTATTTTTCTTGCATGGCTCTCAATGTAAGATACGTATACGAAATTCCATCTTGATCAAGCTCATACGTTGAAATTTCAAAGCCTTTCAGGTCACTAACAGCCAGTTTAAGCATGGATACCCTGTCTGCTCCCGAAGCGAGTTTTTTTTCTAATTTGAACGGTTGAAGCTTAGCAGGAATAAGGATAACTTTATCCAATCCTGCCTGCTCCAAAGCATCTTTGGCAAGTCCTATATGACCGAGATGAACCGGATCAAACGAACCACCAAAAATGCCAATTTTTAAAGTATTATTTTTACCACTCAATCTTGCGGCCTTCCTTTTTCCACTTTCTGAATTCAGCAGTAGCTGTGAAGATTGCGTCTGATGATGAGTTGAGAGCTGTTTCACATGAGTCCTGAATAACTCCGATAATGAAGCCTACAGCTACAACCTGCATAGCGATATCGTTTGAAATACCGAATAAGCTACATGCCAGTGGGATAAGAAGCAGTGAACCACCTGCAACACCGGATGCTCCACAAGCGCCAATAGCAGCGATAAAGCTCAGGAGCAGAGCTGTAGCGAAGTCAACTTCGATTCCAAGAGTGTGTACAGCTGCCAATGTCATTATTGTGATAGTAATTGCTGCACCGGCCATGTTGATTGTAGCTCCCAGAGGGATTGATACTGAGTACTGCTTTTCATCAAGCCCCAGTTCTTTACAAAGCTTCATGTTTACAGGAATGTTAGCAGCTGAACTTCTTGTGAAGAATGCTGTAATACCACTTTCCTTGATGCACTTCCATACCAGTGGATATGGATTCTGTCTGATATTTAAGAACACGATAATTGGGTTGATAACGAAAGCTGAAACCAGCATACATCCTACCAGTACCAGAATAATCTGACCGTAATCGAGGAGTGATTTTACACCTGTAGTTGAAACAGTTGTGAAAACCAGACCAAGAATACCAAAAGGTGCCAGGTTGATTACCCACTTGATTGCAGTTGAAAATGCATCTGCAACATTTCCGATTACGCCGATAGTAGTTTCATTTGCTTTTCTGAGAGCAAGACCAAGTACAACTGCCCAAGCCAGAACTCCAATGTAGTTAGCGTTCATGAGTGCTGAAACAGGGTTTGATACAACGTTCATCAGCAGAGTTTTAAGTACTTCTGCGATTCCTTCCGGTGCTGCACCTTCAGCTCCTGCAGGTAACACGAGAGTTGATGGGAACAGGAAGCTTGCAATAACAGCTGTAAGAGCTGCTGCAAATGTGCTCACCAGGTACAGGATAATAACTGTCTTCATGTTGCTTTCGCTTGAGTCCTGCTTGTTTGACAGTGCATGCATTACTAAGAAGAATACCAGCAGTGGTGCAATAGCCTTCAGTGCTCCTACAAACAGATCTCCAAGGATGCCAATAACTGCAGCCTTTGGAACGATCATTCCAAGAACAATACCGATGATTAAACCAACAATAATTCTTTTTACCAGACTGATTTCAGTCCACTTCTTAAAAATTTCCATTTGATTTCAAATCCCTTCTAATTTTCTAACTAAATTTTAACTTTAATAATTAATCTTAATTCCCAACAACTTCCCGATTACTCTTTATCTATCTTAATTCCCAGTTCATCCAGCTGAATGTCTTCAACTACTCCAGGCGCCTCACTTACCATGCATTGAGCGTTCTGGTTCTTAGGGAATGCGATAACTTCTCTGATTGACTTTTCACCTGTCAAAAGCATTACAAGTCTGTCAAGGCCATACGCCAGTCCACCGTGTGGTGGAGTTCCATACTTGAATGCTTCAACTAAGAAGCCAAACTTTTCGTCGATATCTTCCTGACTCATATTAAGAGCTCTAAACATATCTTCCTGCATATCTCTGTCATGGATTCTGATACTTCCTCCACCCAGCTCAACACCGTTAAGGACGATATCATATGCGTTTGCCTTAGCTTTAGTAGGATTTGTCTTTAACAGTTCTGCATCTTCAGCCTTTGGTGATGTGAACGGATGGTGCATTGCGTGATAAGTACCGGTTTCTTCGTCTTCTTCAAACAGAGGAAAATCGGTTACCCACAGGAAATTGTACTGTTCATCATCTAAGAGTCCCAGTTCATCAGCAATGTGTCTTCTAAGGAAGCCTAAGCTGTCATAAACAACCTTGTTTCTATCTGAAATGATAAGAATAAGGTCTCCTGCCTTTGCTTCCATTCTGTCAGCAATAGCATTTAATTCTTCCGGTGAGAAGAACTTGTTTACAGATGAAGTTACTTCATTTTCAGCGACCTTCATCCATACCATACCTTTAGCTCCATAGCTCTTAACCATTTCAGTGAGCTTATCGATTTTCTTTCTTGTATAACCTTCAGCAGCACCTGTAATACAAATACCTCTTACACTTCCACCTGCTTCGATAGCATCTGTAAACACTTTGAAACCACAGTCTTTAACCATATCAGTGATATCGTTAAGCTCAAATCCTACTCTTGTGTCAGGCTTATCACTTCCGTATCTGTCCATTGCTTCATCGTAAGGAATTCTCTGGAAAGGAGTTTCAATGTCTATTCCCTTGATTTCCTTGAATACTCTCTTGAGGAAGCCTTCCTGAACTTCGATTACATCATCTACGTCTACGAATGACATTTCTAAGTCTATCTGAGTAAACTCAGGCTGTCTGTCAGCTCTTAAGTCTTCGTCTCTAAAGCACTTTACAATCTGCATATATCTATCTGTACCACCAACCATCAGAAGCTGCTTGAACATCTGAGGTGACTGTGGCAGTGCATAGAACTTACCCTGATTTACTCTGCTCGGTACCAGATAGTCTCTAGCACCTTCAGGGGTTGACTTGATAAGTACAGGAGTTTCAACTTCTGTGAATCCGTTTTCTGCAAAGTAGTCACGTGTCAGCTTAGCCAGATTGTGACGTAATGTCAGGTTGTCCTGCATCTTTTTCTTTCTCAGGTCAAGGTATCTGTACTTGAGTCTCAAGTTATCATCTACATTGTCATCATCCTTAATGTAAATCGGTGGAGTATCTGCTTCTGAATAAATAACAAGGTCATCAGCAAATACTTCGATGTCTCCTGTAGGAAGATCTGCGTTCTTGGATTCTCTTTCCATTACTTCGCCCTTAATACCTACAACATATTCACTTCTCAGCTTGTCAGCTCTATCAAACAGTTCCTGAGGAATCTGGTCATTGAATACTACCTGAGTAATACCTGTCTTATCTCTAACGTCACAGAAAATAAGACCACCAAGATTTCTTCTTTTCTGAATCCAGCCGTTAAGTACGACTTTCTCTCCAATGTTTTCTTTTCTAAGTTCCCCGCACATGTGGGTTCTCTTATAAACGCTCATTTGTATCTCCTAATTAAATTATTTATTTTGTCAGTACAGCAACGATTTCTTCCATTGGTACGTTAATCTGTTCTGATGTAGCCATATCTTTAATAGCAAAGCTATTGTTAGCCAGTTCATCAGCTCCGATAACAACTGTTTTCTTAGCGCCGATTCTATTAGCATATTTAAACTGATTCTTTACGTTTCTGCCCATGATATCCATCTGTACAGCAACGCCTGCTCTTCTAAGTTCACCCATCAGTTTAAGGCCTGCAAGCTTAGCTTCTTCACCCATTACAGCGATGAATACTTCAGTCTTATCAGGTTCAGGAATCTCAACACCGCAAGCTTCCATAGTAAGCAGAAGTCTCTCTTTACCAAGTCCGTATCCTACGCCCGGAGTTGATGGTCCACCGATTTCTTCTACAAGACCGTCGTATCTTCCACCGCCACAAACTGTTCCCTGTGCACCGATCTTAGTAGTTACGAATTCAAATGCTGTCTTAGTATAGTAGTCAAGACCTCTAACGATTCCGGGATCTACAACGTATTCGATTCCCATAGCATCGAGATTAGCCTGAAGCTGTTCAAAGGCTTCACTACATTCGTCGCAGAGATAATCAAGCATCATAGGAGCTCCTGCAACCAGTTCCTGACAAATCGGTGACTTGCAGTCGATGATTCTCAGCGGATTTCTTTCATATCTATCCTTACAAGTGTCACAAAGTTCATCATATTTAGGCTTGAGGAATTCTCTCAGGGCTTCTCTGTGTTTCTGTCTGCACTTAGGACAACCAACACTGTTGATTCTAAGTTCGATATCAGTGATTCCCATTTCATTGAGGAAGTCATATCCGTGAGCGATAACTTCAGCATCTGCCATCATGTCCATAGTTCCGAATGTTTCTATGCCAAACTGGTGAAATTCTCTAAGTCTTCCTGACTGTGGCTTTTCATATCTGAAGCAAGGAATATTATAGTAGAACTTGTTTGGCTGAACGCCTGCAAACAGCTTATGTTCAGCGAATGCTCTTACTACCGGTGAAGTTCCTTCAGGCTTCAGTGTGATGCTTCTGTTTCCGAAATCCTTGAAGGTGTACATTTCCTTCTGAACGATGTCAGTAGTATCACCAACTCCTCTCTGGAAAAGTTCAGTATGCTCGAAAACCGGTGTTCTGATTTCTTCGAAGCCATATCTTCTGCAAATATCAGCAAAAGCTTTTTCTACATAGTGCCACTTGTACGCCTGTTCAGGCAGCATGTCTTTAGTTCCTTTAGGTGCGTTAGTTAACATAGTTACCTCCAAAAATTATTTTCTTTTCTTTGGATCATTTCTTCGATCCTTTCGATATATATTTCGTAATTAGATACATTGGCAACACGCTCAAGTCTGTTCTCTTCAGGATAGTAAACCTTACTGATTCCCCCTGCTCCGAGAGCGAGAATCGACTGTGCTTCTTCCATTATCCTTACGTTATATGCCGATATCGTGTCATTCTTACAAAAGCCCATGTTTTCAGTACTTCCCGATGTATGCTTTTGTCTATAAAGATAGTATGGTAGATATCCTTCTTCAGCCAGTTTTTCATGAGCATATGAAAGCATCTCTTCCCTTACTTCTTCCTTACGGTAATTGAACTGAGCATCTACTTCCTTAAGTCTTGAAGCCCTCTTTACAGCTAAAGTATGTACTGTAATATTTTCTGCACCAAGCTCAATCATTGTATCAAGGCTGTATTTGAAATCTTCTACACTCTCTTCAGGTAATCCTGCAATCAAATCCGCATTGATACATTCAATTCCCGCTTCTCGGGCCATTTTGAAAGCTTCGAGAGTTTGTTCGGTAGTATGTGCTCTACCTATTAAGTCAAGGGTTTCCTGCTTCATTGACTGAGGATTGATGCTGATTCTACCAACACCGTATTCCTTAAGTACGGCCAATTTTTCATAAGTGATAGTGTCGGGACGGCCTGCCTCTACTGTAAACTCCTTTAAATGTGAAAGATCAAATGAATTTCTTATTATCTCCATCAAATCTCTCAGCTGAAATTCATCGAGAGTAGTCGGAGTACCTCCGCCTATATAAAGTGATTCAAGAATATCTTTTCGTTGACGCAATTTTTCTCCGCAGTATTCTATCTCCCTATGCAAAGCTTCCAAGTATCTGTCAATTTCAGGCTTCTTCACCTGGTTTGAGGTGAATGAACAGTACAGACATCTTGTAGGACAGAATGGAATTCCTATATATACGGAAAGGCTGTCCTTTACAGGTTTGCCCAGAAGTTTTCGTTGATAACCGAGTATATTAGTAATCAAACTGCTCTTTTCATCATGAAGTAAATATTCATCATTTAGAATTCTCAAAGCCTCATCAGAACCTACTCTGTCAGTCATTTCACCGGCTAACTTAACAGGACGTATTCCTGTTAATATTCCCCACTTGGGTGATTTACCGGTTTCCTTCTCTAAGAAGCGATAAATGTCACGCTTTAGCTTGTCTTTATCCCCTTCATAAGAGAAACAGATTGCGCTTTGCATACCTTCTGAATCCTCAGGAATCAACTCATACTCATCGGTAGTCAAAAATACTTTTATAAGCTCTTCGTATTGATTTGTATTCTCTATTCCTTTAATGCTGAATTTATACAAATGGATTATTCCTCTTTTCAAAACCTATTTGAGTCGGACCCATATGTCCCGGAAATACCTGAGTTTCTTCAGGAAGCAGGAAGAGCTTTCTCTTGATTGACTCAGCTAAAACCTTGAATGAACATCCCGGAAAATCAGTTCTTCCTACTGATTGTCTGAACAATGTGTCGCCACTGAAAAGAACGTTTTCGTTTTCTGCATAGATGCACATTCCGCCCGGAGAATGTCCAGGTGTATGGATAATTTTAAGTTCCATATTTCCAACTTTAAACGCATCACCTTCGTTAGCGTAAATGTCCGCATCAACTGTATAAGGCATACCGAATTCGGCGCTGAAATTGAATCTAACGTCATGAAGCATAGCTTCTTCTTCTGCATGAGCAACTACTTTAGCTCCCTCAAATTCAGCCTTATGTTCGTTAACTCCACAGATATGGTCTGAATGACCATGTGTAATAAAAATGTATTCTATTTCAATATTTTCTTCTTTAACTTTCTTAGCCAGTACTGGATTATATCCGCCGGGATCGACTACAAACCCTTTGTTTGTTTCTTCATCTACAGCAAGATATGTGTTTACCTGCAAAGCTCCGCTTGGAAGATTTGTTATTTTCATTGCTTTTCTCCTGTTTAATTATTTCATCAAAACATTTTGCCGCTATCGAGAAGAATAGTTACAGGTCCATCATTATGGATTTCCACAAGCATTTCAGCCTGAAAAACTCCCTCTTCAACATTAATACCTTTTGATGATATTTTCTCTATTACTTTTTTATAAAGGGCGTTAGCCTCATCCGGTGGAGCAGCTTTTGTAAAGCTCGGACGTCTGCCTTTTCTTGCGTCAGCAAGCAAAGTGAACTGAGATACCGCCAAAACTTCTCCTCCGATATCTTCAATAGATAGATTCATTTTCCCTTGTTCATCTTCAAAGATTCTAAGCCCTGTCACTTTATCGGCAATATAATCGGCATCTTTCTCAGAATCTCCTTCTTCTACGCCTATTAATACCATAAGACCTTGGTTTATTTTTCCGGTAATATTGCCGTCAACAGTGACGCTGCTTTTTTTAACTCGCTGAACTACTGCCCTCATGTTCTTGTTCTATAAGCCTCCATAATTCCCGGGATACTCTTAAATGATCTGCACATTTTATCGATTTGATTTTTATCTCTTATGGATAATGTCAGATTGATATTGGCATTTTCATGCTTGTCCGCTCTGGCATTAAGACCAATAATACCAACATCCATATCTTCACATACTTTAGATATGTTAGAAAGTAATCCCTTCTGATCTTTAGCAACCAAAGTAATTTCAGCATTGAACGACTTATCAAGCAAGTCAGGATCCCAAGTTACAGTAATGCATCTTGCTCTTTCATTTTCAGGCAATGACTTTAGATTGTCACAGTCAGTTCTGTGAACCGAAATACCTCTTCCTTTTGTAATGAAACCTACAATTTCATCTCCTGGAACAGGATTACAGCATCCAGCCATTCTTATCATAAGGTTATCCAAACCTTCTACGATAACACCTGAAGTATCATCATTCTTTTTCTTGCTGTTTTGGATTCTCTTCTGAGCTTTCTCACTCATTTCAGTGAGATTTTCCATCAAGCTACGCTCTTTTTCAGCTTCCAAGGCAGCCTTGTCAGCAGCTTCATAGCTAAGGAGATGGTTTACCAGCTTAGTTTGCAGAGTTCCACCATTACTCAGCTGATTGTAAAGTTCATCGGTATTTTTGTAACCCATTTCCTTTACAGCTTTGTTGACATATACATTCTTAAGAAGGACTCTTGGATCAAGGCCTTTCTTTCTGATGTACCTGTCGATCATATCTTTACCTTTGTCGATGGAATCCGTCTTATTTTCTTTCTTAAGCCATTGTCTGATCTTATTTCTGGCTGAACTACTCTTAGCAATCTTCAACCAGTCAATACTTGGACCTGCAGCATTTGCCGAAGTTACGATTTCAATGATATTACCATTCTCGAGAGTATGGTCGATAGTAACCATTTTACCGTTAACCTTCGCACCAACACATTTGCAACCTACATCTGAGTGGATTTTAAATGCAAAGTCAAGTGGCGTTGCTCCTGCAGGAAGTTCGATAACATCCCCTTGAGGTGTAAATACAAATACTTGGCTTGAGAATAAATCCATCTTAAGAGTTTCCATAAACTCTTTAGAATCGCTAACGTCTTTCTGCCATTCAAGAGCCTGTCTAAGCCATGAAAGTTTAACCTCTTCTTTATCTGTAGCTATACCCTCTTTATACTTCCAATGAGCAGCAATACCATATTCGGCAATACGATGCATTTCATAAGTTCTGATTTGGATTTCAAAAGGTTTACCTGAATCACCGATAACAGTAGTATGCAATGACTGATACATGTTCGGTTTAGGCATTGCAATATAATCCTTGAATCTTCCCGGAATAGGTTTCCACATGGTATGAACCAAACCGAGAACTGCGTAGCAGTCCCTTACGGATTCAACGATGATTCTTACAGCCATAAGGTCAAAGATTTCATCGATGTTTTTATGTTGGAACTGCATTTTCTTATAGATACTGTAGAAATGCTTTGATCTGCCGTAGATATCATGTTTGATACCAATTTCATCCAGTGAAGATTTAATTTCGTCCACTACATTGTTAATGGCATCTTCTCGCTGTCCTTTTCTTTCACTTACCTGTTCAGCAAGGTCGTAATAAGCTTCTGGTTCAAGGAACTTAAGTGCGATATCCTCCAGCTCCATTTTCATGGTATAAATACCAAGTCTAGCTGCAAGTGGCGCATAAATATCAAGAGTTTCTCTACATTTTTCGATGATTTTATCGTGCGTCATGTAGTTGATCGTTCTTAAATTGTGAAGTCTATCAGACAGCTTAATGATAAGCACTCTGATATCTTTTGACATGGCAAGGAACATCTTTCTAAGGTTTTCAGCCTGACGCTCTTCCTTGCTTTCAAATTTCAATGAACCCAGTTTGGTTACGCCATCAACCAAAAGCTCTACTTCTTCGCCGAAATCTCTAATGAGTTCTTCTCTGGTGTATTCTGTATCTTCAACAACATCATGAAGAAGCCCGGCTATGATAGTCTCCTCATCCATGCCCAGTTCTGCCAGTATTTCTGCTACTGCCAGAGGATGAATAAGATATGGCTCCCCTGACTTACGCAACTGGCCCCTATGCATTTCCTCGGAAATATCATAAGCCTTGCCAATGAGTTCTATGTCATAATTTGGATTGATTTCCAATAATGAATTTAAAAACTCGCTTCTTTTCTTCATAACTACTTGTCTTTCTTTTCTTTAACAATACCGGGATATTTTTTCTTGTTCTTCTTTTTCTGCATGATCTGCTTTTCGTATTTTGAAAGGTTTTCACGCTTACTGAATTCATAATAAAGTGGGCTGCATACGCAGATTGAAGAATAAGCACCTGCGATGATACCAACCATCAGAGGCAAAACAAATTCTCTGATAGCATCCCCTGCCATAATCAGAAGCGGTACCATAACAATCAGTGTAGTGATTGATGTCATCAATGATCTGCCAAGAGTCTGAGTAATACTTGTATCGATAAGTTCTTCAGTATTGCCCTTTCTCATGTACTTGATGTTTTCACGGATTCTGTCAAATATTACAATTGTGTCATTGATTGAGTAACCTACAACAGTGAGGATACCTGCAATAAATGGATTATTCACTGTTATATTGAAGATTCCATAGAATGCGATAACAATAAGTACATCGTGGAGTACTCCTAACAACGCAGCTCCACCGAATTTCCACTGTGAAAATCTGAATCTGATATATATCAACATACAGATTGATGCCAGAATAATTGCTAGAATAGCGTTATTTCTCAGCTCTTTACCGATGGAAGGTCCAAACAGTTCCTGAGCAACTACATCATCATCTGTCGTTCCAAATGATTCGTTTATAGTGTTAATTACTTCATGTCTTTCATCACTGCTAAGGGATTCGATTGTTCTGATTACAATCTGTTCGTTATTTTCACCTGAGTAAATTATTTCAGGATTTAAATCATAATCTTTTATAGCTTTTTCTACATCGGATATTTCTACCTTTTCACCCATATCCATCTGAATCATAGTACCGCCGGTGAAGTCGATACCATAGTTGAGTCCTCTTACTCCAATAAATCCGATTCCCACAACAATAATTACGATTGAAACAATGTAGAATACTTTTTTATGTTTGATAAAGTGAAGTTCACTACCAATATGGAAAGTAGCCTTATTATCTTTGTTTATTCCAAAGAAAGATTTTTTGCTGAACTTTCTGCTTTCAGCCAACAATCCAACATACAGCTGAGTAGCAACAACTGCAGTAAATATGCTGACAATAATACCGATCATGAATGTGAAAGCGAATCCTTTAACTGCACTTGTACCGATTTCATACAAGATAACAGCAGCAATAAGTGTTGTTACTTGAGAGTCGATAACTGTACCCATAGCTCTCTTGAAGCCGGTCTGAACAGCAACTCTTATAGTCTTTCCTGCGGCAATTTCTTCTCTAATTCTTGAGAAGATAACTACATTGGCGTCAACAGCCATACCTACTGAAAGAATGAAACCTGCAATACCAGGTAAAGTAAGTACGCTACCCATAAAGCCCATTACATTAAGAACTATTAATACATAGAATAACAGCGCCAAGTTAGCAGCAATACCCATTCCTCTGTATGCAATCAGCATGATAATCATAACCAGAACCAGTCCGATTACTCCGGCATATACACTCATTTCGAGAGCGTTGTAACCGATTTTCGCTGACTGTACAGATGAGTTAACTTCAGTCAGTTCCAGCGGAAGTGCGCCACCCTTTATAAGTGCAGCTAAGTTTGCAGCTTCTTCCTGTGAAAATCCACCAGTGATACTGCAGCTTCCTCCGCTGATAGGTTCGTTTACTGATGGAGCTGAAATAATCTGTCCATCGAGTATAATCATCAAAGCATCATTGGTTATTCCTTCTATGACAGAAGTAACCCCTCCGCCGTAAGCAGTCTTTGTAGCTTCATAGAAAAGATCAGAACCTGTGCTGTCAAAATCGAGAGCAACGGCATATCCGGCTGACTCAGAGTCCATAACAGCTTCTGCATTCTTAACATTGCTTCCGTCAAGGACTATAGTTCCGTCAGCTAATGCAAACTGCAATTGAGCAGTTCTGCCAATCTGATTTATTGCTTCCTCGGCATCTTCTGCTCCGGGAAGCTCAACTCTTATTCTCTTTTCTCCTTCGATTGTAACTACCGGTTCAGCAAGCCCCATCTGATTAACTCTTTCTTCAATGACAGCTTGGGTCTGCTCCATAGCCTCTCTGAGCTCTTCACCTGCAAGGTCAGTGTTGGCCTCCATGACAACATAAACTCCGCCCTTGATATCAAGGCCAAGTTTCATTCTATCCTTAAGTGGTTCCAATGAGCCTGCGCCAAACAGTGAAAGATACCAACCAACAGCAATTATCAATACTAAAACTACTGCTAAAACCTTTTTTGCTTTGTAATTCATAAATTCCTCCAAAATTATTGCTTAAAACAGGCAATAAAATTTCCATTTAACCATTCATTATATTTTACAACTTTTTGCACTGTATAACAAGGATAAATCCATTGATTTTTAAAGATTTCCGGCTATTTATTACTGTTTACGCCAACGACACCACCCACTGTTCCAAACAAAACAGAAATCAAGTAAATAACATCAGGAATAACGTCTGTTATTTCCCCTAAATAAACTAACTGAACACACAAAATAACCAGTTCAACAGTGACAAATGAAGAAATTAAACCAACAATTAATCCTCTTCCGTTAAATAAATTACCCGAAAGATAACCTGTCATCATACATAAGAGAGTCACTATCGTTAACAAGCCAATATAGGCCCATCTCTCGCCAAACGGCGTAAACGTAATTAAAGCCGCAAGTATTGCAGTCAAAACAATAAAAACTATTATTAGCAAAGCTAATATTTTCAATATTCTTCTTAATAAACTCATATTTCACCTCCGTTACATTATATGTTGAAGTGAAATAAAAAAGAGATGGTTCCCCATCTCTTTAAAATCAATATTATTCAGCATCTGCAGGAGCTTCTGTTTCAACAGCTTCAACAGCTTCAGGAGCTTCTTCAACAGGAGCAGCCTTCTTCATTCTCTTAGGCTTAGCCTTCTTAACTTCTTCTTCAACTTCCTGTTCGTCAGCAGCCTTAGCAACTCTCTTGCTTTCTTCAACTACCTTTGATACTGCCCATCTCATGATTTCAAACTTCACTTTATCTGCTCCAACCTGGATGATAAGTGATTCTTCCTTAGTCTTTACGATTTTACCGCAAATACCGCCAATAGTGATGATTTCATCTCCTACCTGAACGCCACTTCTCATAGCATTCACTTCTTTTTCTCTCTTCTTCTGAGGTCTGATAAGTAAGAAATACATTACTAATAACAGTATTATCAGAGGTAATATCATTGATACTGATTCGCCCATTTACTACTCCTCCTATTCGAGTATGATTTGGTGTTTTAACTTATATTAGCTTATCTAATAATGGTGCCGGCGATGGGGGTCGAACCCATACGGTGTTGCCACCACGGGATTTTGAGTCCCGCACGTCTGCCAATTCCATCACGCCGGCGTAACGATAAGATTATATCATTATACCGTTACTATTTCAAGCTCTTCTTCTTGAATTTTCTCCATATGTTTGCTTGCAAAAATCTTATACATTACTGGGATTATTACAAGTGTTGTTAAAGTCGCATATAGAAGACCACCTATACAAACTATAGCAACCGGCTGTACCATTTCAGCTCCGGTACCAATACCTAAAGCTAATGGCACAAGGCCAAGAATTGTAGTTATAGCCGTCATAAGCACAGGTCGCATTCTTACCGCACCTGCAGTTATTATAGCTTCATCCAATTCAATTCCTTCCAATCTGAACTTGTTAATGCAATCAACCAATACAATTGCATTATTAACAACAATACCCATAAGCATAACAAATCCCATCATGGATACGATACTTACTTCCATTCCACATACAATCAGCGCTAACATTCCGCCTGTAAATGCCAACGGAATCGAGAAGATAATTATAAATGGAGAACGTAATGACTGGAACTGTGCTACCATTATGAGATATACAAGGATGAATCCCACAAGAAGCATAAGAAGCATCTGCTTCATAGCTTTCATAATTTCTTCGTTCTCACCGCCAAACTCAACTTTTACGTCTTCAGGAACAATGTCATTTTCCTTCAGCAACTTCTTAACATCAGAAGTAACATGGGTAATATTTTCACCATCTTTTAAAGTAGCAGTTACCTGTAAGCTTCTCTTTTGATTATCATGATTTATAGCATTTAGTGAAGCATCCGTTGTTATATCAGCAATAGAAGTAAGGCTAATATCCTTTTTCTTTCCATCATGACCTGTCACGGTAATCTTCATGTTTTCAAGATCTTCTTTAGTAAAGCCCGATGTTGTATTTTCAACGACTACATCTACTCCACTACCACCTTTATTAATGGTTGTGGAACTGGATTCTTTAGTAAGTTTCTTTGATATTTCCTGATAAACCTGAGCTACTGTGAGACCTTCTTTCATTGCAATATTTTTATTTACTATTACCTTAAGTTCTTCTGTACTTTCGGCATTAACGTCTGAAACCTCTTCGAATTTGCCCATTCCGTTAAGTTCTCTCTCAATTGCGGAGGCAGCTGTTCTAAGGCTGTCAAGGTCGTCACTATAAAGATTTATTCCTACACCGGCACCAGCCATTAAGGAAGACATATCCATATCGGCCGATGTGACTATTTCACAATTATATTCTTCCCCTAGTTTTTCAAGCTTTTTAGCAATGATTTTGCCATTTTCAGCTTTTTTCTCATCAAGAACAATATAGAGCATGGTAGAAGTTACATCTTGATTTGAACCACCCATTCCTATCATACTCATCATGTTGCTTGAAAGCATAGCACCTACAGTTTCAACACCTTCAACTTTAGTCACTTCTTCGGCTAATTTATCAGTAACATCAGCAGTCTCTTCAAGGGTACTGTCTTCAGGCATCTGTATTGATGCGGATATCTGTGGAGTACTCATAGACGGCATAAAGATAAAGCCTCTCATCAATGCAATACCACAAGAAGCAAATAAAATAACTACTGCACCAATGACTAAAATTTTCTTATGATTTATACTCCATCTTGCAATTTCTTTGTATTTGTTAATTGCTTTTCCTTCCTGATTCAATATGGCTTTGTCAGGAATCTTATTGAGCAACCCTTTTGCCATTGCCGGAACAACAGTAAGTGCAATAATCAAACTTGCAACCAAAGAATAAGCAACAGTAAGTGCTAAATCTACAAATATCTCCTTAGTCATTCCATCCACGAAAACAATAGGAACGAATACGCAAATTGTTGTTAAAGTAGATGCAGTAATAGCTCCCGATACCTGAATAGCACCTGATATAGCTGACTGTATTTTGCTATATCCAAGTGATCTTAAACGATATATATTCTCAACTACAACAATGGAATTATCAACGAGCATCCCTACCCCGATAGCAAGACCGGACAAGGAAATCATATTTAGTGTAACACCTGAAAAATACATTAGTACAACGGCAAAGATGACACTAACAGGAATACTTACTGCAGTTATTGCCGTAGGTCTTATATCTCTTAGGAAAATGAAGAGGATCAGTATCGCAAATATCGCGCCTAACAGCAAATTTTGCAATACCGAATTGACTACAATATGTATATATTCACCCTGGTCGGAAAGTGTAGTAAACTCAAGCTCATCATACTGTTTTTCCAGTTCTTCAAATTTGGTATTTATATTGTCGGCAACAACAGCCGTAGCATAACTGGATTGCTTAGTGAAACTAAGGACTACACCATTTTCTCCATTAATTTTAGCGTATGTATCTTTAGCCATATTGCTATATGTAACGGTAGCAATATCAGACAATCTAATCGGATCCATGCCATCAAGACCAAGATCCATTAAAATAAGATTTTCAAGTTCCTCTTTATCTTTAATTTTGTCTCCAACACTTACAAGTATTTCTGCTTCTCCGTCAGAAACATATCCCGCAGGCATAGAAAAATTCTGTGCACTCAAAATAGCTGATACAGTTTCCATAGTTAAAACTCCGGTCATATCAGCGCTGGCAAGTGCTGCATCTTTAGAGCTCTTTACTTCTTCAAGAGCTTTCTTTAACTCGTTTGCAGTGGAAGTAAGAGTGCTTTCTGTAGATGCTAGATCAGTATATTGAGTGCTCATTGAGAATGTCATAGCCTCAATTTGCTTATCGATAGTTTTTATTCCTTCATCAAGCGCTGCAACAGTTGCTTTTAATTCTACTATTTTAGCAGCATTTTCAGCTCCACCCATACTTTCAAGCATAGCTAAAGCATCTTCTGCAGTCTTTTTATTTTCTTCCATTTGTTTTTTTGAAGAAAGAAGTTTATTATAGCCATCCTTTATGGATGTCTTCCCTTCTGAAACTTTATCTTTAGAATCATTGATGGTGTTTAAACCACTATTGATTTCTTTTTCTGCTTTATTAAGTTTAGCACTAATTTTTGACGCAGCTATATCATTAATTCTATCAATCTTTTCTTGGGATAAAACAACCTGTATATTATCTGTAATAAGACCCATTGTTGACATTGAAGCGACACCTTCAATACCTTCCAATTGGTTTTCAAGATTTTCCTTCATAAATTGAGATACTTCTCCTGCAGTCTTCCCTTCCATGCCTACTGCAGCAGTTACGATAGGCATCATATCAAGGTTAATCTTCATAACCAAAGGAGTGCCTGCCATTTCAGGGAAATATCCTTTAATCTGATCAATTTTATCTCTGATATCAACAGATATTGAGTTCATATCAACATCATCTGTAAATTCAAGAGAAATCACAGAATAGTTGGCTGCAGATATTGAAGTTATGTTTTTAAGGTTTGCTAAAGTAGCCAGCTGCTGCTCCATAGGGTCAGTAAGCTCAGCTTCAGCTTCCTCAGGACTTGCACCCGGATATGTAGTCATTACAATTACATATGGTGTATTAATACTTGGAAACAAATCAGGCGTCATCTTTATATATGAAATGACACCAAAAACAAGAATAACTACAACTGCTACTAACACAGTAAATGGTTTTTTAACGCTAAACTTAGAAAGCATTCTTTCCTCCTGAAATTTGCATTGAATTATAATATTTAATTTTATAATTCCTGCATAACTATTTCAAGATATTTTTTAATGCAGGGCCATCTATAATATTCCCTTCTGTATCAAATCTGGAACCATGGCATTGGCAGTCCCAAGAATTTTCTTCAATATTTTTCATCAAAGTACACCCCAAATGTGTGCATCTCTTCGAAGATGGTTTGATTATATTCTTAAATGATACACCTATATTAACGACCAATTGCTTATTAAATATATTTCTCCCAGGGCTAAACACATCAACAAAAGTATTGTAATTGCCTATAATCATATCTTTGATTATTCCTGCACCTAACATTGCCGAAGTCATCCCCCATTCATTAAATCCTGTAATTACAAATATATCATCCGAACCAGACAGCTTGCCTATATAAGGAATCTTATCCAGAGTCATACAATCCTGAGCAGCCCATATATATTTTTCATTTGCCTCAGGGTAATATTTTTTTGCAAAATCTCTAATAGTATCAAATCCTACACTATTAGTCCCGGTTCTTACGTCGCCTCCACCTGCAATAATAGTATCTTTATAACTACGAAGATAAATGCCACCCTGGTTTATATCAGCATAAGTACCATTTAATTTTGATGCATTTTCCAAAGCTATAACATAAGATCGCATCTGATACATTTTTAATGAATACAACCCCTTTAGTTTAAACAATGGGAAATGCGAAGCAACTATTATTTTCTTTGCAGTAACACTGCCATGGTCTGTAAACGCTTTATTATCTTTTATCTTCTTAACTAGTGACTTTTCTTTAATATTTAGTTCACAGGAAATACTTCTTAAAAATTTCAATGGATTCATTTGGCCTGCATGTTTGAATTGAACAGCTCCGGATATTTGAATTGGTATCTCCAGCTCTTCTAAAAACTCAACGTCTGCTCCCAATTCTTTTAAAATCTTAGCTTCAGCTTTTAGAGATGTATTATCTTTTGTTGAATAAATATGTGATGGTGTTTCTTCAAAATCAAATTCATACTTAGCAGACAAACTCTTATACCTTTCATATGCATCAGCATTTGCGTTTAAATACTTTGCAGCTACAGATTTATCAAATTTCTTAATAATATCTGTATATATTAAACCATGTTGAGGAGTAACAACAGCCGTAGTTCCTCCTGTCGTTCCACTACCAATTCTATCCCCTTCCAAAACAATACTATCGACACCATATTGCTTTAAAATATAAGAACATAATAGACCCGACAAACCTCCACCAACAATTAATACGTCTGTATTGATATCATCATTTAACTGTGGAAACCTCGGTAAATTAGTCGTACTATCCCATAGATTCATGTGCATCACCCCCATGGAATTAGTATTGACATAAGTTACAGAATATAGGCATTAAAAAAAGACGAAGATAAACTTCGTCTTTTTTATGGTGCGGCCTACCAGACTTGAACTGGTACGGTCTCCCACACGCCCCTCAAACGTGCGCGTCTGCCTATTCCGCCAAGGCCGCAAATATTTATGTACCGTGTGGAACAGTACCTCTCTATTCTACGTATTTACACTGCCTTTGTCAACAACAATATTTAGTATTTTGCAAAAAAATAATAATACCAGTTGCTTCTACGTTAATGTACGTTTCACTCTATCACCACCTATTTCGGTGATCTTCTAAAAGCAACTGGTATTATCTCTCTACTTCTCTATACACTTCTGGTGGAATCACTCCCTTTCTATCCTTATTGCCTTTGACTATAAGTTTTATATCTTATTGAATTACGAGCTCTTAAGCTCTTCTCCTTTCTTGATGTTATTATAGCACCGTGCTAAAGCGATTGCAAGAGTTTTCTGAATATTTTAACAAAAAACTTTCAAGACTTTTTTTCAGGTCTTCTCTGCTACCGGAATTGTCTATAATTACATGGGATCTAAGTTTCTTATCTTCATCACTCATTTGGCTGTTGATTCTGTTTTTAACTTCTTCTTCAGTTGCTCCATCTCTAGCGCAAACCCTATGTATTCTTACATCCATATCTGCAACAAGCAGTAGAACAAGATCACATCTATTGTCTAGCCCTGCCTCAAATAAAAGAGGAGCATCAATTAAAATGCCAATAGGCTCTTCCTTAGCAAGAATCTCAACCTGCTTATCAACCTCTGCGATAATGGCTTTGAACATCACTTCGTCCAACTTAAGCTTTTTATCCATATCGGTAAAAACTATAGCAGCCAACGCTTTTCTATCCAAAGTACCATCTTCGCGAAGAATTTCATGGCCTTCTACTCCATACTCTCCTGAAGGTCCGAATATATCGTTGAGTACAGGAAGCATAGGGCTTCCATCAGCAGTAATGTCCCTTCCTATCTGGTCAGCATCAATATGGGCAAAGCCTATTTCTTTTAAATATTCAGCAGCAGTGGACTTGCCGGTACCGATACCTCCGGTAAGTCCTACTACCTTAACTTTCTTATTCATTGTTAGCTCCTTATCAGCTACATTAATTACTTTAATTCAAACCAGTTATCGCCTACATTAAGGTCTGCCTTAAGCTTAACAGCCATGTCATAAGCAGATTCCATATTTTCAACAAGAAGATTTGCTACGATTTCTCTTTCATCTTCATAAGTGTTTATAATCAGTTCGTCGTGAACCTGAAGGATAAGTTTTGACTTAAGTCCTTGTTCCTTAATTGCATTGTAAACTTTTATCATCGCTATCTTAATAATATCAGCAGCACTTCCTTGTATAGGAGTGTTCATGGCAAGTCTTTCGCCCAGCTGACGAACCATGTATGCAGATGCCAAGATTTCCTTGATATAGCGCTTTCTTCCCATGATGGTGTTTACATAACCGTTTTCTTTGCAGAACGCAACCTGCATATCCATAAATTCCTTAACAGCCGTGTGTTTTGAAAAATAAGCTTTGATATAATCATCGGCATCTTTTCTTGTTATGTTAAGCTCCGTAGAAAGCCCAAATGAACTCATTCCGTAAATTACACCAAAGTTTACAGCCTTTGCTCTGCTTCGTTCCTCAACTGTAATCTTATCTTCAGGAACTCCCAGTACATTTGAAGCTGTAGCACGATGAATATCCTCGCCGTTGTTAAATGCTTCAATAAGGACATCGTCTCCGGACATATGTGCGAGAACCCTAAGTTCAATCTGAGAATAGTCAGCACCTGTCAGCAAGCATTTATCATTATCTGCCACAAAAGCCTTTCTCAGTTTTCTTCCAAGTTCCTGTCTAATAGGAATGTTCTGCATGTTCGGTTCTGTACAGCTTATTCTGCCTGTAGTAGTAACCGTCTGCTGGAAGTGTGCATGAACCTTTCCATCTGTAGCAATCAGAGGCAGCAGTCCATCTATATAAGTACTCTTAAGTTTAGCTAAAGTTCTGTATTCCAGTACATCCGCAACAATAGGATGTTTATCCTTAAGCTTTTCAAGTATATCCGCACTTGTTGAATAGCCTCTTTTAGTCTTTTTACCGGCAGGTAGCTGAAGCTTTTCGAAGAGTATTTCTCCAAGCTGTACAGGTGAATTGATATTGAAAATTTCACCTGCCGCTTCGTAAATCTGAGCTGTAAGTCTATCGATTTCTACAGACAAAGTTTCTCCGAAAGTCACCAGTTCGTCTTTATCTACTTTGAAACCTTCTTTTTCCATTGATGCCATAACGATAACCAATGGAAGTTCTACTTCGTAGTAAATTTTATCTACTCCGTCATTCTTAAGCTGGTCTTCCTGAGCTGTTTTAAGGTTTAAAATTGAGAAGCATACTTTAAAACCATACTCCATGAATGCCTTGGAATTGTCAGAGAACAAATCAAACTGAGCATTTGATGCCATAAAGTCTTTTTCTTCTTCAACAGACATATGGAGATATTCATTACTTAATGCACTTAAGCTATAATTACTTCTTCCTGAATCCAGTACGTACTGAGCTACAGCTGTATCAAAAGCAGATGCTTTGGCCTCTACTCCGGAACACATCAGCATATAATGATCAAGCTTCAGATCATGACCAACTAAGCTGATATCTTGCTTGTTAATCCAAGCAGTAAAACCACTTGCATTCTTGTAATTAATATAATAGTACTTGCCACTGTTAATCATGGCTATCCCTTCTATTTCAGGCGTAGCTAAATGATTATTATCACCGAATACTTTGATTACAGTTTCGCCTTCTAATTTAAGCGCTTCAAGTGCATCGTTAGAGTCAATAAAAACCTTTTCTATACTGTCCGCATCGATAGTTACAACAGTCACTTCTTCTTTATCTGCAGCGGCTACGCTTTCACTAACTTTCAGCTTGCTTAAAAATCTATTGAATTCAAGTTTAGTATAAAGCTCAATCAAAGTATCATAGTCAGGTTCTGTAAGGCGCATTTCTTCCAAATCAATATCGATAGGAACATTAGTATTGATAGTAGCAAGTCTTTTACTCATCATTGCAAGCTGTGCATGTTCTTCCACCTTTGCCTTAATACCTGCAGGTTTTAAGTTATCAACGTTTTCAATGATATTTTCTACGCTACCATATTCCAACAACAGCTTAGTTGCACCCTTTTCACCGATACCGGGAATGCCGGGAATGTTATCAGACTTATCACCCATAATACCTTTCAAGTCAATGAACTGTGTCGGTGTAAGACCATACTTATCTATCATAGCCTGTCTGTCATACATTTCGAATTCAGACACACCCTTTTTAGTAAATATAATATTTGTTACATCTGTAGCCAGCTGCAACTCATCCTTATCTCCTGTGATGATATATGGCTGAAGACCTGCAGCTTCCGCCTCTCTTGCAACAGTACCGATGATATCGTCAGCTTCGAAGCCTTCTATTTCATACTGCTTGATGTTCATAGCTCTCATGACATCTTTCAGCAAAGGAATCTGCATAGCAAGTTCAGGTGGCATCTTCTTTCTGCCCGCCTTATATTCTTCATATTCCTTATGTCTGAATGTAGGGGCCTTAAGGTCATAAGCTATGGCCATATACTCAGGTTCATAATCCTTACGAATCTTTTCGAGCATATTAATGAAACCGAAAATACCGTGAGTAAAAATCCCTTCTTTTGTTATCATAGGGTTTCTCATGGCATAGTAAGCTCTGTTTATTAAGCTGTTACCGTCGATAATAGCTATCTTTTTCATATTTCATCCACCTTTATTTATTAAAGATCGCACATGGCTTTAAAACCGTATGCTGATTTAGCGTTCTTTACACCTTCACCGATTGCCTTGGCCATCACGTAAGCACCCAAATCACCAAGAGCATCTGCATTAACCTCAACATTGCCATTTGCAAGATAGAATATTGTATCTCCGTCAGCAGAGGTATGTACAGGCTTGATGGCAGCTGCATAGCCATTATGTGCCATGGAAGCCAGTTTGCAACACTGAGGCTTAGTAAGTTTAGCGTTTGTGATAATACATCCAATAGTAGTATTGCCTGTAAACACGTTTTTCTGCTGTTCTATGGATTTCCACATTATTTCTCTGGTGCTTGCTAAAGCTGTATTGTCTTCATTTAATATGCCCGCAAGCTGCTTGCCGGTTTCTACGTCGAATACATCACCAAGACAGTTGACTGCAACTACAGCTCCAACTTTAAGTTCTCCTATCTGAACAGCATATATACCAAGTCCGCCTTTCATTAGACGTTCAAGACCAAGGAATTTGCCAATAGTCGCGCCTGTTCCCGCTCCGAAATTCCCTTTCTCCGGAGAGTTGTTTTCGGAAGCATTGCAAGCATCATATCCCATAGCTTCATCAGGTCTGCACTTTGGATCTCCGGAAACGAGATCAAATAGACATGCAGCGGGAACTATAGGAACTTTACCGAGACCTACATCAAAACCGATATCGTTGTCTTCAAGGTACTTCATTACACCTGAAGCAGCATCCAGACCATAAGCGCTTCCTCCAGAAAGGAGTACCGCATGGACTTTATCAACCATTTTTGCGGGATCGAGCAAGTCAGTTTCTCTTGTAGCAGGCCCACCACCGCGAACATCTACTCCTGCGACAGCACCCTCATCACACAAAATGGCGGTACAACCTGTACCGCCCTCCTTATCCTGTGCATTACCTATGCGAAATCCTTCTATTTGATTGATTTCGATTTCTTTCATGTAATCTCTGTTCATCTGAAATCTCCGATGATCACTAATTATTTTCTATGTATTACCCAATACATCATTCCAACGAAACCGCTTCCACCGATGATGTTACCAATAGTTACAGGAACTAAGTTCTTAAGCACGAAGGCTCCGATAGTGAGGCTTGATACATCAAGTCCCAGAACGCTCACGTATGCTTCATTAGTTGCTGCCATCATTCCCACAGGGATAAAGTACATGTTGGCAACACAGTGCTCAAATCCTCCAATAACGAATGGCAGGATTATGAAGAAGCTTGCGAATATTTTGCTTACTGTTGATTGTGCTCCTGTTACCATCCACACAGCCAGACATACGAGCCAGTTACACATGATACCCAGAACAACGGCTTTGCCGAAATCAAGGTTAACCTTCGCAACAGCTGTCTTAATAGTCATTGCACCAAGCAGACCATTGCTTGCATCCAGTAAATCTGTATAGAACACGAAATATGCGAAGATCACCGCACCTACCAAGTTTCCTATGTAAACTATTCCCCAATTTCTGAACATACCGGCAAAGTTGATTTTCTTATCTGCCACACCTGTAACCATAAGGCAATTACCTGTGAAAAGCTCAGCTCCGCACAAAACTACCATCATGAGTCCTACAGGGAATACGCATCCTGATACCAGCCTTCCCAGACCAAATGTAGCCGGGTCAGATGTTAAATTATATGATGCCATAGTAGAAGCAAAACCGCCTATTGCGATATATGCACCTGCCAATACTGCCAGTAGGAAGATTGTTTTGAAGCTTCCTCCAGCCTTATTTATAGATGAATCTGATACCTTGTCCAGAATTTCCTTTGATGTTAATGCTTTCAATAGTTCGTTCTCCTTAAATTACTAAAATAATTACATTCAATATTACCTTAAATACATCTGATTCATTGTACCACAACGTACCGAGCCATTAAAGGTTTTTTATGGCAAAAAAAATCCCGACATGCCGTCAAGGATAAATAATTCACACCCTATCACTGATAGGGGGGTGCTCTGTTCCTGCCTCTGCCTTCCACTCTATGGAGGCCTGGCATCAGCTCCGGAAACTCGAGCTCCCAATGTTGTTACGTAGGTTGAATTATAAAGTCCTCAACGCACACTTCAGGATCTGTTTGTATTATATGTTTTTTCTGTTTATATTATAAAAACAATATCTGTTAAATGCAAGCTAATTTATATCATATTAACGTGGTAAAGTTCGGCATACTTGCCATTTAATTCCATCAATTCTTGATGAGTTCCTTCTTCAGCAATCTTACCCTCATCTATTAAAACGATTCTATCCACATTTTTTATAGTACTTAATCTATGCGCTATTATGATAGATGTTCTTCCTTCAGCCAATTTATCAAATGCTTGCTGTATTTTTGATTCAGTTACTGTATCCAGCGCTGATGTGGCTTCATCAAGAATCAAAATCGGTGGATTCTTAAGGAAAATTCTTGCAATAGCAACTCTTTGTTTCTGACCACCGCTGAGTAACACACCTCTCTCTCCTGTATAAGTGTTGAACTTATCAGGCATTTCCATGATGTCATCATATATTTCAGCCTTCTTTGCAGCTTCCATTACTTCATCATCAGTAGCATCCGGTCTGCCATATCTGATATTTTCCATGATAGTATCAGCATAGAGAAACACATCCTGCTGAATGATGCCTATGGATCTCCTTAAATCATCTTTTCTGACATCTCTGATATCCATGCCATCTATTGATATTTTACCCTTTGCAACATCATAAAACCTTGGAATCAACTGACACAGAGTGCTCTTACCACCTCCCGAAGGGCCGACTATGGCAATTGACTCTCCGCCTTTTACAGATATATTTATGTCGTGAAGAACTTCCACATTTTCGTTATATGCAAAGCTCACTCCCTCGATATCAATGGCGCCTTCTTCTATGAAAAATTCTTTCGGCTCCGCCGGATCCTTGATTTCAGGTTCCATGCGCATAACATCGATGAATCTGGAAAGTCCTGCCCAGCCGTTCATAAATAACTCTGCAAAATTGCTGAGTTTTCTCAGCGGATTTATAAATGTGCTTACGAAGAGATAAAATGTAATCAAATCAACATAGTTCATTTCATCCCTCATGATAAGCCATCCACCACATGCTAATATCGCCACCGGCATGATGCAAAGGAAATACTCGAGGCTTGAGTTAAAAGTACCAAAAGCCTTGTAAGTATCGCACTTTGCAGTCTTGAACTGTTCGTTTGCAGTTGCAAATTTATTGTAGTCGGCTGTTTCGTTAGCGAATGCCTTAGAAGTTCTGATACCTGAAAGCCCCGACTCGATTTCTCCGTTGATTTCCGCCATCTTGACTTTAACTCTTTTTGAAGTCATTGACATTCTTCTTCTGCATAAGATGACGATAAACAGGAATATCGGTATTATTACAATTATCAAGAGCGCCAGTTGCCACTGGATAGTCGCCATAATTATAGTTGAACCGATAATAGTAATTGTTGCAATAAACAGATCCTCAGGACCATGATGAGCCAGTTCGGTAATTTCAAATAAATCTCCTGTCATTCTGTTCATCAACTGACCTGTCTTGTTCTTATCGAAAAATTTGAAATCGAGGGTTTGGATATGTGCAAACAAGTCATCCCTGAGATCAGCCTCAACTCTAACGCCGAACATATGACCCCAGTAAGTGATAGTATAATTCATAGCTACCCTTATTATAAATGCCAGCGCTACAATGATCATTACTGTAAAGAATGTATGATATTCCTTGCCCGGAAGCATATCATACATTGCCCTTCTGGCTACCATAGGAAAGGCCAAGTCAATCATTGATGCAATCAGCGCGCAAGATAAGTCCAGGACGAACAGCTTATAATGCGGTTTGAAATAGCTTATGAAGACCTGCATAGGTCGTTTTGTGAAGTCTATTTTACGTCTCATAGTTGTCATTTTATCCTTATGTCAAACTTCTAAACCAAGTAAAGATATCGCCAATAAATCCAAATGTACCACCTTCATAATTATCCCCAAGGAAAGCAACGATAGTAAGTATTATGGCAACACATAAAGTTAGTGCCAAGTCAACGGCTATAGCTAATGGGCTAAGTGTATTGGCATCTTTCTTCAGCTTCTCATTTTCTTCCTTAAGAGCTTCATTCTGAGCCTTCAACTCATCTATTTCTTTCAATAAATCCAAATTATTATTTTCAGTCATATCATTATTTTCCTTACATAAATACAATATCTATTGTTGGTGATATTTTATCATAACAATTACTTCTTTTGTTAAAGTTTTCAGTTGGCTTTGCTGTCGAATGTTTCCGCAGGAGTTGTTAGAAGCATGAATATGTCATGAGTAAAAGGATTGGATGGTTCCTTCGTGCTGTCTGAATGGCATAAGCCATGAGTTCACGAAGAACCCCAATCCTTATGAATGATATGCCATGATTCTCAACGACGAGGACTTAATGAGACAGTAATGCCGATTGAAAACTTTATACCAAACATAATCATTTGCATAAAAAATCCTCTTGCATTTCCACACAAGAGGATTCAAATACGTATTTATTAGTCTTCTAAATCAATACTGCAGTTGTGGTGAACTTTCTGAACGTCATCGTTATCTTCCAGTACATCCAGCATCTTTCTCAGGTTCTTGATCTGATCTTCTCCGTTTGGAGCAGCTTCCATTGAAGGAACGAATTCGATATCTGATTCTACGATTTCATATCCTGCTTCTGTAAGTGCACTGTGTACATCTGTATAATCAGCCGGATCTGTCAGAATTTCGAAGCTGTCATCATAAGCAACCATATCTTCAGCACCTGCTTCAAGAGCTGCATCCATCATTGTATCTTCATCAAGCTCATCAGTCTTTTCGATGATAATAACGCCCTTTCTTGAGAACATGTATGATACACAACCAGGAGTTCCCAGGTTTCCGCCATACTTGTCGAAAGCAGCTCTAACTGATGAAGAAGTTCTGTTTCTGTTGTCTGTCAGAGTTTCTACGATAACTGCAACTCCACCTACTCCGTAACCTTCAAATACCAGTTCTTCGTAAGTTTCGCCTGCCAGTTCTCCTGTACCCTTCTTGATAGCTCTCTTGATGTTATCATTAGGCATACCGATGGCCTTAGCCTTGTCTATAGCAACTCTCAGTGTAGCATTGTAGTCAGGATCTCCACCTGCTTTTGCTGCTACGATGATAGCTCTTCCGTATTTTGTGAACATTGCCGCACGCTTGGAATCCTGTGCCGCTTTTCTACCTGCAATTGTACCGTGTCTTCCCATGGAGACACCTCCTAACCTTTTTAAAATTTTCCTGAAATATTATACACCTATTCTTTTACAAGTTCAAGGATAAATATATTCTTATTTCAAAGCCTCATATTCTTCTCTAAGCATAGAGAGTAAATGAACGTCGTATAAAACACCGTTTTTACGGCAATTGTTTCTCAAACAGCCTTCAGGTTTGAATCC
>JAZUBM010000045.1:0-4060 GCA_045638485.1 Lentihominibacter sp.
AGCTTCTGAACCTGAGCAAACGAACATTGACTTTTTCTTGTCGCCCTTTACAGGAACGATTCTGTTCATTTCTTCAGCCAGCTTAACGTATCCTTCGTGAGTAGTGATGTTGAACATTGAGTGGAAGAACTTGTCTGCCTGCTCCTTAACAGCTTCTACTACTTCAGGGTTAGTGTATCCCATGTTCAGTACGCCTACGCCACCGATCCAGTCGAGGAAGATGTTTCCGTCAACGTCTTCGAACATAGCGCCTTCACCTCTTGCGATGCAAGCTTTGTAAGCACATCCGATTGCGCCCGGAACTGCTTCAGCTCTTCTAGCCAGTAAAGCCTGAGCGTTTGGTCCTGGTAATGGTGTTACGATCTTAGGTAATGCTTCTCTTAACATAATAAACCTCCATAAAACATATTTTATGTTATTAAAAACTTAATTTATATCAAGCTCTGAAAGCTTTCTATACAGTGTTGCTCTGGATAATCCCAGTTCTTTTGCCACGGTTTCTTTAACTCCGCCGGCCTGCTTCAGTTTCTTCATGATAATTTCTTTCTCATAAAGTTTCACCTGTTCAGCCAATGGTTTATCCAAATACTTGAATTTAACAATTTCCTCTTCTTTCTTGAGGATTCTGGCAGGAACTTCATCTATACCAATGAATTTACCAAATGCCATATTAGTACCATACTCTACGGCATTCTCAAGTTCTCTAACGTTTCCCGGCCAATCATGATTGATATAAATCTCTTCCACTTCAGGAGTGAATCCTTCAATGTTTCGATTCATAAATGTATTATACTTCCTTAAGAAGTGATACATCAATGTTTTGATATCCTCTTTTCTTTTTCTCAACGGAGGTGTCGAAAGAGGTATAACACTCAATCTATAATAAAGGTCTTCTCTGAAAGTTCCCTCTTCAATCATCTTCTCCAGATCTTTGTTTGTAGCTGCGATAACTCGTACATCGACCAAAATGCTCTTGTTGCCGCCGACTCTTTCAAATCTCATATTCTGAAGAACATGGAGGAGTTTTACCTGCAGATGCAAAGGCATATCACCTATTTCATCCAAGAATATGGTTCCTCCGTCTGCCAATTCGAATTTACCTTCTTTGCCCTTTTCGCTGGCACCTGTAAATGCTCCCTTTTCATATCCGAAAAGTTCACTTTCCATCAAGTTTTCAGGGATTGCACCGCAGTTTACGGTTATGAATGGTCCATCTTCTCTGGCGCTGGCATAATGTATGGCTTTAGCAAACATCTCTTTACCGGTTCCACTCTCTCCGGTAATTAATACCGTTGAGTTGCTACGAGCCGTAATAAGAGCTTGTTTCTTAGCCTTCATGATAGCTTCGCCCGATCCGATTATATCATCTACTGTATTTTTTAAATTTCTGTTGCTGAAATTATATACCAGCTTTTGGGCTTCCTGAATGTCTCGGAAGGAAACTACTACACCATCGATTTCATCTCCGGATGAAAACGGTTTTGCTGTCACGATAAAGTGAAGCTGTCTGCCGTCAACTCGGAAAATTTCTTCGTTTTCGGTATATCCCTTACCTGTATCCAGAACCTTTATAGCAGGGCTTCCCGGCATCAGTTTTCTGATATTGCTACCGATAAGCTCACTTTTAGTAGTCCCAAACAATACTGCCGCTCTATTGTTGCAATGCTTAACGAGCCCTTCTTTGTTAAGGGCAAAAATCCCTTCATGCGCAGTTTCAAGGACTGTAGACATTTCATCTCTGGATACTTCTACATTTTCAAGAATTTCCTGCTGGTCTGCTTTTGCTGCCAGAAGGTCAGCCATCTTTTCTACAAATACGGTCATACTGCCGCTTTTGTTCTGCAGTATTTCCTGTTGCTCTTCAGTAAAAGCAACAAGCCCGATGATTCCTATTATGTCTCCATTCAAAACGATAGGCGTACAAATTTCCGCAAGCTCGCCACGAACGGGTTTTCCCATGGCATAACTTCCGTAACTCTTATCATTCAAAGCATCGGCTACATACTGAGTAACGCCTGTACGAAGGACTCTGGCATAGAGGAAGTTACCTTCCAGATCCCCGCCTTCTTCCTTCTGTCCAATACGTGACTGATACACGCCTGTTCCGCCTACAATATTAAGTTTGTTGTCGACAATTTCGACTTCAACACCTACAGCAATACTGATGGCTTCAGCAACTTGCTGCACGCTGTCTTTAATACCGCTTAAGACAGACATAGTTTATCATCCTTTATAGAAAATGTAATATAACTAAATACCTGTCTTTATTCTAACATAGCCATCGTACAATTTTAAAGACAAATTCTCATTATTAATACACTTTGTTGGGGTTATTGAATAACTTTCTAGCTCATTATTTAGCTTTCATAGTAACTCTATTGCCCAACCTCAGCGCCTAAATTAATTGCAGACTTTTCAAGTTCAAGAACGATATTATTGATTCTGGCCAGTTTTTCAGGATCCATTTCTTCACCGATAGCCATGTCGGCATTGCAAAGTATATCTTCCAGTCTTCTTCTGATGTCCGCCAGGTTATTCTTAGTCTTGTTAACCGCCTCAGCATCCATAGCCTCTGCCATCGCCTGCTGCATGTTGACGATTTCATCTTTTTCCAAAACGAACTCGGAATTTCCTCTTACTATGATAGGTTCATATCCCAGTTCTTCCTTTATAGATGTTGCAAAGTCTTCCTTTGCATCCATTTCTCCATGTACAAGGAAAATGTGCTTTGGCTCCTGCTCAAAACCGCCAAGCCAAGTCATAAGACCCTTTTTATCCGCATGACCGGAGAACCCTTGGAGGTTGTGGATCTGCGCCTTTACATTTATCTTTTCTCCGAAGAGAGTAACTTCCTGTGCACCATCTACAATCAGTCTTCCCAAGGAGCCTTCCGCCTGATATCCAACGAAAACAATGCTGTTTCTTTCGTCCCACAGGTTATGCTTCAGATGGTGTCTGATTCTGCCGGCTTCACACATTCCGCTGGCTGAAATTATAACCTTAGGTTCTTTATTGGCATTAAGCATCATGGAATCTTGGGTACTTCTTGTGAACTTGAGATTTTTGAATTCCAAAGGATTATCACCCTTCATGATGTATTCCTTAGTATCTTCATCGAAGACCTGTGCGTTTCTCTTGAAAACTTCAGTTGCTGTCGTAGCCATCGGGCTGTCTATGTATACTTTAAGATTTTCGAAATCCTTTTTGTATTCGCTGTCGCTATCTATTACTCTGTTGAGTTCATATATTAATTCTTGAGTTCTTCCTACTGCAAAAGCAGGGATAACGGTAGTCCCACCTCTTGCTGCTGTCTCGCGAATTATATCCATAAGTTTTCTAACATCCATGGCATTTTCCGGATGGAGTCTGTTGCCGTAGGTTGTTTCCATGATAACGTAATCTGCTTTCTTGATAATGGTGGGATCTCTGAGAATCGGTCTGTTCATAACGCCCAAGTCTCCGGAGAATACAAGCTTAGAAACGTTCTCTTCTTCTGTTATCCAAAGCTCAGTAACTGCCGACCCGAGAATATGCCCCGCATCGTTAAAGCAAATCTTCATATCCTCATTAACTTCTACAAGCTGATTGTAAAGTATCGGTTTCACAAAGGTAAGAGCGTCCATAGCATCGTTGAAAGTGTACAAAGGTTCTACCAAAGGTCTTCCGTTACGCTCATTCTTCTTGTTCTGCCACTCAGCTTCTTTTTCGTGGATGTAACCGCTATCTTTAAGCATTACTTCCAGCAAATCTGCACAAGCATCCGTGCAGTAAATATTACCCTTGAATCCTCTCTTTACAAGCAAAGGAATTCTTCCGCAATGGTCTATATGCGGATGACTTAATATCATAAAATCGACTTCCGCCGGATCAAATGGGAACGGCTCATGGTTGAGCGCCTCTTGAGCCTTGCCACCTTGAAATTGACCGCAATCCAGCAGAACTTTGTGTTTGTCTGTTGTTATCAGATGGCAGGAGCCAGTTACTGTATCAGATGCTCCGCAAAATTGAATCTTCATATACCATACCTCCTTATTAAATGCCCCTTAAGGTCATTATACTC
>JAZUBM010000046.1:0-9604 GCA_045638485.1 Lentihominibacter sp.
CATATTTCAAAGACAAAACCCTTGCAATCACTGGGTTTATATGGTATTATACTCAAAGACAACAGCATTAATTTGAAGCAAGAGTGGGCAAAACCCACTCTTTCGTTTTGTGAGTAGAGAATTTTCAAGAAAAGGATAACAAATGGCAAAGAAAAAAATCACTGAGATCGCAGCTGAAATGATGGCAGATTTCCTGCAGCAGGAAGGTTACGAGCTCTACAACATCGAATTCGTTAAGGAAGGCAAGGACTGGTTCCTGAGAGTTTATGTGGACTTAGCATCAGGTGAAGGCTACATCGGAACTGAGGACTGTGAAAAGGTAAGCAGATTCTTGAGCGAAAAGTTGGATGAAGATGATCCAATCGAGCAAAACTATTACCTTGAAGTTTCTTCACCGGGAATGGATAGACCGCTTCTTAAGAAAGAGCATTATGAAAGATATGCAGGAAGCGAAGTAGAAATTAGATTATATAAGGGCAAGGACGGTACTAAGAATATCCAGGGCGTGCTGGAAGGCATCGAAGGAGAAGTTGTTACTGTCACTGACCATGATAATAAAAAATGGGAACTTGAGTTATCGGAAATAGCTAAGGCTAATCTGGCAGTTATTTTCTAAATTAGGAGGTTATAGAATAAAATGAACAGAGACTTTATTATTGCTATCGACGATTTAGTAAAAGAAAAAGGAATATCAAAGGATGTTCTGATCGAAGCAATCGAATCAGCGCTGGTATCAGCATACAAGAAGAATTACGGAACTTCTCAGAATGTAAGAGTTAGCATCGATAAGGAAGAAGGCGATGTGGACGTTCTGATGAGAAGAGACGTTGTGGAAGAAGTTGAAGATGAATTCACAGAAATTTCTCTGGAAGAAGCTCTCGAAATCGACCCTAGATATGAAGTAGGCGACGTAGTTGAGTATCAGGTAACTCCTAAGGATTTCGGAAGAATCGCTGCACAGACTGCTAAGCAGGTAGTTGTTCAGAGAATCAGAGAAGCTGAAAGAGGCATGGTATTCGATAGCTACATCGACAGACAGGGAGACCTGATCACAGGTGTTGTTCAGAGAATCAGCAACGAAACAATTTTCGTAAACATCGGAAATACAGAAGGTATCCTGGTTGCAGGAGAAAGAGCTTACGGCGAAAAGTTCAGAGTTAACGACAGAATCAAGGCGTACATCATGGACGTAAGAAAGAGTGCAAAGGGCCCTCAGGTGTTCCTTTCCAGAACTCACCCTGGATTCGTAGAAAGACTCTTCGAACTGGAAGTTCCTGAAATTGAAGATGGAACAGTAGAAATCAAGAGCATCGCAAGAGAAGCAGGTTCAAGAACTAAGATCGCTGTTTACACAGAAGATGAAAACGTTGATCCTGTAGGAGCTTGCGTAGGTACAGGCGGAGCAAGAGTAAGAAACATCGTAGATGAACTCTTCGGTGAAAAGATAGACATCACTACTTGGAACGATGATCCAAGAATCCTCATCAAGAACGTTCTCAGCCCTGCAAAGGTTGAAGAAGTAATGGTTGATGAAGAAGAAAAGGCTGCAACAGTAGTGGTTCCTGATTATCAGCTGTCACTGGCAATCGGTAAAGAAGGCCAGAACGTAAGACTTGCTGCTAAACTTTGCGGATGGAAGATAGACATCAAGAGTCATACTCAGTACTTCGGAGATGCAGACTTTGAAGAGTATGATGAAGAAGAATATTATGAAGAAGACGGTATCAACTATGTCGAAGGATAAAAAAGTCCCAATGAGAAGATGCGTTGGCTGTATGGAATCTAAACCGAAAAATGAACTGGTTAGAATCGCTTGCTACGAAGGCGAAGTAACTGTGGATCCTACAGGCAAAGCAAAGGGTAGAGGCGTTTACATGTGTCCTGCAAAGGCATGCATAGATAAGGCCAGAAAAAAGAGAAGTCTTCAGAGAAATTTTGAGATAGAGATATCAGAAGAAAAATTACAGGAAATTTTCACGGAACTGGAGAAATATGAAGAACAAAGTAATTAATTATTTGGGATTCGCCAAGAAATCGGGAAATCTGATGGCAGGAGTGAACACCTGCACCTTTGGAATGAACAAGGGAAAGGTAAAACTCATGATCCTGGCGGAAGATATTTCCGAGAACAGTGAAAAGAAGATAATGAAAGAAATAAGAAAACATGGCGTGGAATACGTTAAGTACGGAAACGGCGAAGAAATGTCACATGCCATAGGGTCACAGGGTAGAAGCGTATTTGGAATCTGTGACACAAATTTTTCAGAAGTTATAAAGAATGAGATATACGGAGAAAATCAGTAAAGGAGGAATTGCGTATGAAAATAAAAGACCTGGCAGCAGAGCTTAACCTGACCGGCAAAGAAGTTCTTGAAAAGGCTCAGTCAATGGGAATTGAAGTTGCCAAGATTAGCGATGAAATGACAGATATAGATGCAACTGCAGTAAAAAATACAATTTTAAGAAGTGGTGCTCATGCTGAAACAAAAGTAGTAAGAGCAGCAAAGAAAACTGAAAATACAAAGAAAGAGGATGAACCAAAGGTGACTGTTAAGGCTGCCAACATTAAGCTGCCTGAAGTTAAGAAGTCATCAAAGTCGACTGCAAAAGCCTCCACAAAGACAGCCGCTGCTAAACCGCCTGTTGGTAAGCCTGTAGTTTCCAAGGAAGTTGAAGGAAGACCAAAACCACCTGCAGGAAAGCCTGTAGTATCCAAGGCAATGCTTGAAGAAAGAATTGCAAGAGAAGCTGCAGAAAAAGAAGCCGCTGCAGAAGCTGCAAAGGTTGAAAAAGAAGCAGAAGTTAAACCTGTAGAAGAAGTTGTTGAAGCTCCTAAGACTGCAGAAGTTAAGGAATCCCCTAAGGATGAACCTGTTAAGGAAGAAGCTCCTAAGGCAGAAGTTAAGCCGGTAGAAGAAGTGAAGGCAGAAGAACCTGCAAAGGAAGAACCTCCTAAGAGACTTTCAAGACTTAAGGTTGTTAAGAAGGCTGAAGACGTAAGACGTGAAGAGGCTGAAGCGGCTGAAGCAAGAGCTGCAGCTGCGCAGAAGAGAGCAGAAGAAAGAAAAACTGCTGAAAAGAAAGACGGCGAAAGAAAACCTAGAAGAGAAGGCGAAAGAAGAAATTCAGACAGACCTGAAAGAGGAGAAAGAAGACCTTCAGACAGAAACGGCGAAAGAAGAAATTCAGATAGAAAACCTTCTGATAGAGGCGAAAGACCTGACAGAAGAAACGATAGAAACGACAGAGGTGAAAGACCTTCAAGACCGGCTCCAAGAAGAGACGAAGCTCCTGCAGCTGAAGTAATGGCAACAAAGCCTAGTGCAGCTCGCGGAGATAAGAAGAACAAGGAAAAGGATAAGGAACACGATAAGTTCGCTAAGCTTGAAAGAGGTGGCAAGAAGCCTGGTAAGATGGCTCCTAAGTCTCTGGAAAAGCAGGTTAGAAATAAGAAGAACAACAAGCCTAAGGCTGCTCCTGAACCTGAAGTTGAAGAAGTAATCTTGCCTGTTGGAGCAGTAATGATCAACGTTCCTATCACAGTTGCAGGTTTTGCAGAACAGACTAAGACAACTGTATCACAGATCATCATGACTCTGATGAAGATGGGCGTTATGGCTAACGTTAACCAGAACCTGGATGAAGATACTGTAGTCCTTCTGGCTGAAGAACTGGGTATCCAGGTTGCAATCGGCAAGATCGAAGAAGAAATCGAAGAAGAAGGCATCGAAGATTTCGAAGATAGAGAAGAAGATCTGAAGCCAAGATCACCAATCATCACTGTAATGGGTCACGTTGACCATGGTAAGACATCACTGCTTGACGCTATCAGAAACACTAACGTTACTGCAGGTGAATCCGGCGGTATCACTCAGCACATCGGTGCTTCAGAAGTAGAAATCAACGGACAGAAGATTGTATTCCTTGACACTCCTGGACACGAAGCGTTCACAGCAATGAGAGCAAGAGGTGCTCACTCAACAGACATCGCAGTACTGGTAGTAGCTGCTGACGACTCTGTAAAACCTCAGACAATAGAATCAATCAGCCATGCTAAGGCTGCAGGTGTTCCAATCATCGTAGCAATTAACAAGATCGATAAGCCTGGTGCAAACCCTGATATGGTTAAGACTGACCTGGCTAATAACGGCGTACTTGTTGAAGACTGGGGTGGAGACGTTATCAGTGTACCTGTATCAGCGAAGACAGGCGAAGGTATCGTTAACCTGCTGGAAATGATCCTGCTTCAGGCAGAAGTTCTTGAACTGAAGGCTAACCCTGATAGACTGGCAGTAGGTACAGTTCTGGAAGCTCGTCTTGATAAGGCTAAGGGTCCTATAGCAAGTCTGCTGGTTCTCAACGGAACACTGAAATCAGGTAAGAGTATCGTAGCAGGAACATGCTCCGGTAAGATCAGACTGATGACTAACGATAAGGGCGAAAAGGTAAGAATGGCAGGTCCTGCTACAGCTGTAGAAGTACTGGGTCTGACAGAAGTACCACAGGCAGGCGACGTATTCAACGCAGTTAAGGATGACAGAACTGCAAGAGAAATCGCAGAAGCAAGAGCTCTGAAGCTGAGAGAAGAACTGATGGCTAGAAACTCAAGCACAACTCTGGAAGAACTGTTCAGCCAGATCAATGCCGGAGAAGTTAAGGATCTGAACCTGATTATCAAGGGTGACGTACAGGGTTCAGTAGGTGCTATCGTTTCATCACTTGAAAAGCTGTCAAATGACGAAGTAAGAGTTAAGATCGTTCATACAGGCGTAGGTACTGTAAACGAATCAGATATCATGCTGGCTGGAACTTCCGGATCAATCATCATCGGATTCAACGTAAGACCAAGCGCATCAGTAAGCGCTATCGCAGAACGCGAAGGAATTCAGATCAGAACATACAGATTTATCTATGACATCATCGGTGATGTAGAAAACGCTATGAAGGGTATGTTGGATCCTGAATTTAAGGAAGTTGTTCTGGGTACAGTAGAAATCAGAAATACATTCAAGGTACCTGGCGTTGGTATCATTGGTGGAGCTTATGTAACAAGCGGTAAGGTTGTAAGAAACGAAAGAGTTAGACTGGTTAGAGACGGTATCGTTATCCACGAAGGTAAGATCTCATCACTGAAGAGATTTAAGGACGATGCCAGAGAAGTTAACCAGGGATACGAATGCGGTATCGGTATCGAAAACTACAACGATATCAAGGAAGGCGATGTTATCGAATGCTTCACTATGGAAGAAATCGCTAGAGACTAGGAGGCAAAATGGGAAAAGGACACAGACAGGGTAGAATGGGCGAAGAAATCAGAAGAATCATCAGCGATCTTCTGCTGAAAGGCCTCAAGGACCCAAGATTGTCTGCTATGATAAGCATTACAGCAGTGGAAGTGACCAGTGACGGAAGTTATGCAACAGTATATCTTTCCGTACTGGGCATGAACCCTGATCCTGAAAAGGCAGCTGAACAGCAGCAGGATACTCTCGATGCACTGGCAAGTGCAAAGGGCTATATCCGTAAAGAAATCGGCAGACAGATTAAACTCAGACATGTTCCTGATTTGATTTTCAAAATCGACAAATCACTGGAATATGGCAGACACATCGACCAGCTTATCAGTGAGCTGGACATCAAACACGATGACGAAGACGAAGAATAACGGCAAGCTGTTTTAACGGCGACTATGAGGATTGGCTATGAAAAGCAACGCAACACTTAAAGAGCTGGGCGGTCTTTTAAAAGCTGCTCAGAGTATACTGATATTTACTCATATAAACATAGACGGGGACGCACTGGGTTCAGCTGCGGCCCTTTGCCGCGTTCTGAGGAATATGGGAAAAGACGCATGGATTTTGATGGATGAGGATGTTCCTGGATACATCAGCTTCATGGATACGGAGTTTTGTACGCGAGACATAGATTGCCTCACAAACCATGACATTTCCATCTGTGTTGACTGCGGAGAATACAGCAGATTCCCTGCACTTGCGGATAAGTACGACGAAGGCAAGCTGAAGCTTTGCATAGACCATCATGCTACAGGTGATGGCTTCGGCGATCACTACTATATTGATCAGCATGCAGCGGCTACATCAGAGCTCATCTACAAGTTGATTGTTGAGATGGGTGAGAACATCGACAAAACCATCGCTGAATCCATCTACACAGGAATCAATACAGATACTGGAAGTTTTCAGTATTCCAACACAACAGCAGAGACCCATGCCATAGCTTCAGAACTTATGGCAAAAGGTGTGGACCATACTGCAATTTCAGTAGCTTTGTATCAAACTGTTCCAATGACTAAGCTTAGAATCCAGGCAAAAATTCTGGATAGAGCTGAACTTCTGGCAGATGGAAAAGTTGCAATCTCTTGCGTAACCGGTGATATGCTGGATGAAGCAGGAGCTGTGCTGGATGATGCAGAAGGTTCCATCGATCTTCTGAGAAATATCGAAGGCGTTGAGATTGCTGCATTCCTCAAGGAAAAAGCGGATTGTGTGAAGGTAAGCATGAGAGCTAAGTCCTATGCCAATGTTAGCCAAATAGCCGCAGTTTTCGGTGGTGGCGGACATGTAAAGGCTGCAGGTTGCACTTTGAATATGCCTATGAATGAGGCAATGGAAGTGCTCAAGAAAGAAATAAAGGCTTATTGGGAAAAAGCAGTTCAATAGACCGGGAGAAATTATTTAATGAAAGACGGTATACTTATTTTAAATAAACCGCAGGACTGGACGTCCCATGATTGTGTGGCAGTTTGCAGACGTGTTCTGAGACTGAAGGGCGTTAAGAAAATAGGTCATGGTGGAACGCTGGATCCTATGGCTTGCGGAGTTTTGCCGATTTATATCGGTAAGGCGACAAGACTGATGGAATATACCGACCTTGATGATAAGACATACAGATGCACAGCGAAGCTGGGCCTCATCACAGATACCCTGGACGTGTGGGGAGAAACTTTGGAAAAAAGACCCACCGAAGGGATTACGGAAGATGCTATAAGAGAGGCGCTGGGAGCTTTCCATGGAGAAATCGAGCAATATCCTCCGATGTATTCTTCTGTCAGGGTCAACGGCAAGAGACTTTACCAGTATGCCAGAGAAGGCGTAGAGGTGGAAGTTAAGCCTAGAAAGGTGACCATCAGAGAATTTACTATAGAGAATATAGATATGGAAAAGATGGAAGTTTCATTTGAAGTTACTTGCTCCAAGGGAACTTATATCAGAACCATTTGTAGCGATCTTGGAGAAGCTCTGGGATGCGGTGCAGCGATGTCACATCTGACAAGAGTTGCCAGCGGAACTTTCCGCATCGAAGACGGAGTGGATCCTGAAGCGCTTAAGACCATGGAAGAGGCGGAAATCGAAAAGTATGTTATCGATACAGATAAGCCGCTGATTCATTTCGGAAAGATACTGATGAGGGAAGATCGTGCCAAGTATTTCAGAATGGGTAACAGCATTAGATGGCATCAGATCAAGGTTGTTGAGGAACCGAAGGTTAGTGATGACAGTCTTGTAAATAAGCGTGGAAGAAGCTACAGTACTTTATATAGCGTGTATAATTCCGATACAGGAGAATTCCTGGGTACGGGATACAGAGACGAGAAATCAAAAGAGCTTAGAGCTGATAAAATTCTCGTAGACAGATAAATGACTTGCAATAGAGGCATTAGAAGATGGACAAAAGAGGAATCGAAAATGAAGATTTTTAATTCACTTGAAGAAGTTAATAATATAGAGCCTACAGTGATTGCGCTGGGCAATTTTGACGGCGTACACAAAGGACATCAGGAGATAATAAACAGAACTGTGAAAAGCGCAGAGGCAGCAGGCCTTAAGAGCGCTGTTTTCACGTTTTCAAATCATACAAGAACTCTCCTCGAAAAAGTTCCTACAGTGAAGAACATCAACTATCCTGAGGAAAAGGCAGCAATTATGGATGCGATGGGTATCGACTATCTGTTTAACATACCTTTCACACCTGAGATCATGAACATGACTCCGGAAGAATTCATCGATGAGCTGCTGGTGGAAAAGTTCAAGATTAGAGAAGCTTACTGTGGTTTCAACTACCACTTCGGAAACAAAGCTGCAGGAAATCCTGAAATCCTCATGCGTGAAGGTCTTAAGAAGGGTTTTGGAATCCATGTACTGGAACCGTTCATGATTGACGATATCGTTGTAAGCAGCACATATATCCGTCAGCTTATTGAAGAAGGTCGCATGGAAGAATGCGCTAAGTTTATGGGTAGACTTTACTCCATCGATGGAGAAGTTGTTGTTGGTAATAAGCTGGGAAGAACCATCGGATTCCCTACATCAAACATCATGATTGATGAATCCATGGCAAGCCCGTCAAACGGCGTATACATCACATACTGCATCTACAACGGTGTGAAGTATCCGAGCATCACAAACGTTGGAGTTAAGCCGACTATCGGAACTTACAACAAAAACGTAGAAACACATATCTTTAACTTCGATAAAGAACTTTACGGTAAGAACATCAAGGTTGAATTCGTTAAGAAGACTCGCCCTGAAATGAAGTTCAACGGCGTTGAAGAGTTAAGCAATCAGATTAAGAACGACTGCATTATGGCCAAGGCATATCATAGAGAGAGGGGTATGCTGTAAAAGCTTAAGAATAAGCACATTTTACATTAAAGTGAAATGTGCTTTTTTTATTACCCGAAACCCACAGACAAAAATGCTGAGAAAAATTTATGATTGTGCGCATAATAAGTCTGTTAAGAAATAACGGCGAGCATATTTTGCATGAGAAAAGTGCGCTTTGCATGAAAGGGAATAAGATGAGGTTAATCATTAATGAAGAGAAAATCATAACCGGTGACTATCTGTATGAAAAATGGATGGAAGAAAGGGAAAAGCAGGGTTTGCCTGAAATTCCTCCGGTAAATAGAATAGGAGTGCTGGGCGCAGGAACCTTTGCTAGAATGGATAAATCTTGGAAGTGGGTGCCGGGATATTACTTGAAGATGACAGGAGAAAAATCACACTTATAGCCAAAACTATGGTATATTTGTATAAGATATATCGAGAGGAACAACTGAGGTAAGATGCACATTAAAGAACATAAAATAAAAAAGGCTATTCCACTGGATATGGAGTGTTTCGCGACACATGATAACCCGAGTGAGGGCGTTGGACTTCGTATTTATGTTACGGAAGACAATTACACCGTGGGGCTGTGTAAGACTAAGAAATGCCATCAAGGCTATCAAAATACGATTCATGGCGGCATAGTTTCCACTTACTTTGATGAGGTGCTTTGGTATGCCACAACGCTGGACAATGAAGAGCTGGCAATGACGGTGGAGCTTACGGTTAAATATAAAAAGGCACTGGCTACCGAAGAAGACATTAGGATTATTGCAAAGCCGATGATAAAAGAAGGGCGTCATATTTATGTCGATGGATTTATTCTGGATGAAGGCGATGAAATAGTAGCAGAAGCAAAGGGCCACTTCATAACTGTTAAAGCGGAGCATGAGATAAATGACTGCGATTACAGTGAAATAATGTATGTGCCGAACATCGAACACCCGGAAACAGTGAAATTCTAAAGATTTAAGGGT
>JAZUBM010000047.1:0-5624 GCA_045638485.1 Lentihominibacter sp.
CTACAGTATTCGTTGGAATGTACACAGGCCTCTTCGATGAAGGTACTTGCTGGACTCTGGCTGCATTCTCAATCGGTGCTATCTCCATCATCTTCGGATTGATCAACTACTTCTCCATCAAGGACGTTGAATTCATTCAGAAGCCAACTACTGAAAAGATGGATGGTCTTATCAAGACTTATGCTAACCTGCTGAAACTGAAGCCAATGAAGTGGTTCATTCCATGGGTATTCTTCATCCTGCTGGGAACTGCAGTTGCTACAGCTAACGTTGAATACGTTATCATCTATACAGCAGGACTTCCTGCATCAGTTATCTCACAGACTTCAGCAACTACACTGGTATGCTTCTTAGTGGGAGCTCCACTGCTGACATGGGTAGCTACTAAGTGGGACAGAAAGAACGCTGTTATTATCGGATACGTTATTTCCATCATTTGCCTCATAGGCGTTAAGTTCCTGGGAATCGACAGTCTGTTTGATATCTTCCTGCTTCAGGGTGTAACAGGTATTGCTACAGTGGCATTCTGGGTATTCTTCTATGACTTCTCATATGACCTTATTGAGCTGGACGAATATCAGAATCGTAAGAATAGAGCAGGCGCTATCACATCATTCCCTCAGCTGGTACAGAAGGTTGGTAATGCTGTAGGTCTGCAGTTGATTGGTATCATGCTGGCAGCAGTAGGATTCGATGCAGCTAAAGGAACTGCTCAGAGCGCTCAGACTCTCGTTGGAATCGAAAATATCGCTACTTTCTTTGTAGCAGGATGTATGCTGATCTCACTGATCTGCGTTATCAAGTACCCTATCAACAAGGCCCTTTATGAAAAGCTTCAGGCTGCTAATGAAAAGAGAAGAGCAGGCGAAGTTGACTTCTACGATCCTGACGTAGACGCTCTGTTATAGTTTAGTTATGCAAAGGCGAGGCCACAGGCCTCGTCTTGAAACTGGAAAGAAGGCAAAGCAAAATGGCAAAATTACTTAATGAATATGATTATCCGTCGATACATGCAGCGGCAGGAGAGCTTATCAAAAACAGAAAGCACCTGAAGAAAAGCGCTATCGACAGATATATGAACTATTTCGAAACAAAGTGCGCGGGTTCCAAAGCTGAAGCTGAAAAGGCGAAGCAGGTAATCCCGGGCGGAATCCAGCATAACCTGGCTAACAACCACCCATGGCAGCTAGCTATAGATAAGGCTGACGGCCCATATCTCTATGATATCGATGGAAACAAATATATCGACTTCCTGTGCGCAGGTGGCCCTACTATTCTGGGCAACAATTATCCTGCAGTTCAGGATGCAGCACTTAAGTTCTTGTCAGAACAGGGTCCTGTATCAGGTCTTTACAGCATGTATGAAAGAGAACTGGCTGAACTAATTTGCAAGTACTACCCAAGTGTAGAAATGTTCCGTGCTCTCGCATCAGGTACTGAAGCAGACATCATCGCCATCAGACTGGCTAGAGCTTATACAGGCAAGAAACATATCATCAGATTCCAGGGCGGATATCACGGATGGTCCGATCAGCTGGTTTACAACGACAACGGTAAGAGAAACACTATGAAAAACGGTGTTCCTACAGATTGTTTCCAGAATACACATTCCGTTCCTATTAATGATATTGAAGCTCTTGAAGCTGAAATCCTGAAGCATCAGGAAGACGGTGGAGTTGCTGCGTTCATGATGGAAGCTGTAGGACAGGACAGTGGTGCTGTTCCTACAACTAAGGAATATCATAAGGCAGCAAGAGAACTTTGCGATAAGTATGATATGCTGTTGATCTATGATGAAGTAGTAACAGCTTTCAGACTGGGAATGGGTGGAGCTCAGGCTATCTTCGGAACTAAGCCTGACATCACAGTATTCGGTAAGATTATCGGCGGTGGCTTCGGTAATTCCGGAGGTATCGGCGGAAGACGTGAAATCATGGATATGCTGGCAGCAGGAATCTCTGCAGAAAGCGAAAATAAAGTAAAAGTCGGCGGAACCATGACAGCCAACCCACTGACTACACTGGCAGGCATCACAGTTATCAAAGAGCTGGAAGCAAAGAATGTTCACGCAGAACTTGATAAAGTATCTTCATACTTCATGAAGGGACTGGAGGACATCACAGAACGTTACGACGTACCTGCAGTACTGTTCCACCACTCATCAATTCTCCATATTGATGTCAGCGGACTTCAGCATGTACAGTACTTCGTGAAAGAAGATGATCCTGAATTCTGGAATCACATGCTGGCTGCATATAAGAACTATATCGAATTCTCAATGGCACTGGCAGCGGAAGGTCTCATCATCGCCAACGGCGGTAAGACATACTTCCCATACGGTAGCATCGGCATTGTAGACGATGCACTGGATGTGTATGAAAGAGTGTTTAAGGAGTTTGAGTAGCACAAATAACTTAATATAAAAAATTAAACCATAGTTCATTAATATGGACTATGGTTTTTTCATACTGTATTACAGTAAAACAATGAATGCATAAAATACTAATTTATAGTATAATAATTGCAAAGATAAGTAGCAAAAGGTATCTAACTACAAAGGATACTAGAAAGTTTAGAAGGAGTAAATATTATGACAGATCTGGAAAAGAAAGTATTGAATATCGTAAAAAATAATGATGATAATGGCCGTGGGTTGCCTGCAAAATCATATTACTTCCATATGCACGAGTTTAAATCTGATGGTAGTATTGTTTTCCCAGATGTTTCGGAAAAAGAGTTTGTTGATACTGTAGAAAGGCTGGGTGAACAAGGATACTTTTCATATTATGAGAATGTGAGAGGTGAAAAAATTTATTCATTTGCAAGTGAAGAAGGTGGCGCGGGAAATCAGGAGTTTGAAGTAAGCAACTTCTTAGCTACATTGATGGATGCTTTTAAAAATGCATCTGAAAAGGAACTGATATTTACAGCGAAAACTTCAATTTTAGAATTCATACATAATTCCGGAATGCAAAACGATCAGCTAATATTCAAAGGAATGATTTTGGCTGCTAAAGTAGGCATGTCAATAAATTCAGAAGCCATTAATGATAAGGAAAAACAAATGGTGGAGGAAGTCTTTGGGGATTATTATGGCGGAGACATGGACGTTTTATTTAATATTTTCAACAAAAAGCTTCCGGAGGAAGAACTGCAGTTTATAAAGATGGCAGGTGGAACTCCGGTAGGCATACATTTGTTAAAATATATTCTTGCTTTTGCATATATTGATGGTGAACTGGAAGAAGAAACAGCCCAAATGTTAGACGAGTATTTCGCAGTAGCTTTACTTTCGGATTTTTTTGAACAGAGTGGAGAATAAAGAAAAGGCATTTCAGAATTTTAGTAATTTAAAAGAAATAACAATACTCGAAAGAGTTGAAGCATAAAAGCATACCAACAAAATCCAATTGCAATTATCACAAGGAAAGTTGTGTGTTTTAACTAAATAATGTCAATACAAAAACTGTAGAGGAAAGATATAATGAAACTAATCCACTTAGGTGACCTTCATATAGGCAAGAGCTTGAATGAATTTAGCTTGATTGAAGATCAGAAGTACATTTTGAATGAAATAATCAACCTCATCGATACTAAAGGTATCGATGGGGTTATTCTCGCAGGAGATATTTATGACAGAACCATACCTAGTGAAGAAGCTGTTAAGGTTCTCGATAACTTCTTTACAAAACTTGCCTCAATGGGCAAGATGGTGTTCGCGGTTAGCGGCAACCACGACTCTGATGAAAGGTTGAACTACGGCAGTAAACTATTTGAAGCAAACAATATCTATATTGCGGGAAAATATAATGGTGAAACACGTTGCATAGACGTTGAGGATGAACATGGTATGGTACATGTTTGGCTTATGCCGTATGTAAAGGTTTCGAGAGTAGCTCATTATTTTCCTGACGAGAAAATAGAAAATTACGATGCAGCTTTCAAGACAGTAATTAATAATTGCAATGTGAATGTTGATGAGCGAAACATCATCGTAACTCATCAGTTTGTTACAAGTGCTTCATCTCACCCTGAACTGGCAGGGTCTGAAACAGGAATTCTCAATGTGGGAACAATCGACAGAGTCAGTGCCGAATGTTTCGATGACTTTGATTATGTAGCTATGGGTCATATACACAGTGCACAGGCTGTAGGGCGTGAAACTTGCAGATATTCAGGGTCTTTACTTAAGTATTCTTTGGAAAAGAATGAACTTAACAGAGAAAAGACTATTCCTATTATAACTCTTGGCGCAAAAGGCGATGTTCAGGTGGAATTGACAGCTATAAAGCCTTTGAGAGATATAAGACATATCAGAGGAAATCTGCAGGACCTTATCAATAGCGCAGTAGATACGGAAGACTATATTTTTGCAACCCTTACAGATGAAGAAACTCAGTTCGATGCTAAGGCAAGACTTCAGGAAGTTTATCCTTACATTATGAAGCTTAATTACGACAATAAAGAAACAAGAGCTTTCTTGGATGCTGAAAAGGATATTGAAACCGAAGGCAAGAGTTTCCACGAACTTGTAACTGACTTCTTCACACTTTTCCACGGTGCTGAACCGACAGAAAATGAATGGGCAATAATTGAAGAAGTTGCAAAAGAAGCGGGGGTGATCGAATGAAACCATTAAAACTTACAATGAACGCATTCGGTCCTTATGCATCGAAGGCAGAAGTGAATTTTGAAGAATTTGGTGAAAAGGGGATTTTCCTTGTAACGGGGGATACCGGAGCAGGAAAAACCACTATTTTTGACGCCATTACATTTGCACTTTTTAATAAAACAAGCGGAACTGACAGAGATGTTAACTCCGTGCGAAGTGACTTTGCAGACCCTAAAGAGGAAACATATGTAGAGTTCACTTTTTTACATATGGGCAGAGAATATCAGATAAGACGTTCCCCTGCATACTCGGTTCCAAAGAGCAATGGTCAAGGATTTACAAACAGAACACCTAAGGCAACACTTATAAGAGAGCCGGATGAACCCGTAGAAAGCGTGACTCAAGTAAAGGCAGCCATTGAAGATATTTTGCGAATCAACTACGATCAGTTCAAGCAAATATCCATGATTGCTCAGGGAGAGTTTCGTCAGGTTCTTAATGCCGATTCAAAAACAAGAGGAGAAATTCTTCAGAAGATATTTTCCACTGAAGGCTATAAGGAAATGGGCGACCGCTTAGATATCAGATACAAGAAAGCCTATGGCGAAATGAAAGATATCTATAGAAGCATAGACCAGTATTTTGAAGGTGCTGAGTGCAGAGAAGAAAGTGAATATAAGCAAGAGCTTCTTGAACAGAAAAAGCTTGCGGGAAGTGAGAATACTCAGTATCAAGTAGAAAATCGTCTGGAACTCATAGAGAAACTGATATCAGAAGATGAAACGGTGATTTCTGCTCAGAAAAATATCGTTGATGAGAAACAAAAGCTTGCTGATGAAAAAGCAAAGGCATTTGCTCTTATAAATTCAGCAAACGAAGCCTTTAATAAATACGATGAGGCGTGCAAAGAAAAAGAACTTTTGGACAACCAAAAGGAAGCAATGAACGAACTGGCTAAAACTATAGCAAGATGGAAAACTGCATCTTATGATGTTAAGCCAATATATGATTC
>JAZUBM010000048.1:0-13299 GCA_045638485.1 Lentihominibacter sp.
AAAACCGAGAGGAGAAAACAAAAATGGCAGTAATTTCAATGAAACAGTTACTCGAAGCAGGTGTACACTTTGGACACCAGACTAGAAGATGGAACCCTAAAATGGCTCCTTACATCTTCACAGAAAGAAACGGAATCTACATCATCGACCTTCAGAAGACAGTAAAGAAGATCGACGAAGCTTACAACTTCATGAAGGAAGTTGCTGAAACAGGCAGACCAATCCTGTTCGTAGGAACTAAGAAGCAGGCTCAGGCTGCTATCGCTGATGAAGCTAAGAGATGTGACATGTACTTCGTAAACCAGAGATGGTTAGGCGGAATGCTGACAAACTACAAGACAATCTCAGGCAGAATCAAGAGACTGAACGACATCAAGATGATGGAAGAAGACGGCACTTTCGAAAAGCTGTCAAAGAAGGAAGTTATCAAGCTGAGACTGGAACTGGAAAAGCTTGAAAAGTTCCTGGGCGGAATCAAGGATATGAAGGGAATGCCTGCTGCAATGTTCGTAGTAGACCCTAAGAAAGAAAAGATTGCTGTTAAAGAAGCAAGAATCCTGGGAATTCCTATCATTGGTATCGTAGACACTAACTGTGACCCAGACGATGTTGACTACATCATCCCTGCAAACGACGATGCAATCAGAGCAGTTAAGCTGATCGCTGGATGCATGGCAGACGCTATCATCGAAGCTAAGCAGGGCGAAAGCTTTGACGAAACAGAAGCAGAAGCTGTAGTAGAAGAAGCTGCAGACGCTGAATAATCACAGGTTAAAACTCAATCTATAGGTAATATAGGAGGAAAGAAACATGGCTGTAACAGCATCAATGGTAAAAGAACTGCGTGAAATGACTGGCGCAGGTATGATGGACTGCAAAAAAGCATTAGTAGAAACTGATGGAAATATCGAAGCTGCAGTTGATTTATTAAAGGAAAAAGGACTTGCAAAGGCAGCTAAGAAGGCTGGCAGAGTTGCTGCAATGGGTCTGGTTAAGACTGCAATCGCTGCTGACGGTAAGGCTGCTGCAATCGTAGAAGTTAACTCAGAAACTGACTTCGTTGCTAAGAACGAAGAGTTCGTAAACTTCGTAGACACTCTGGCTCAGATGGCTCTGGACAACGAAGCTGCTGATATGGACGCATTCATGGCTCTCCCTTACGGAGAAGAAGGAACAGTTCAGGCAGTTCTGACAAGCAAGATCGCTACAATCGGCGAAAACATGAGCATCAGAAGATTTGAAAAGGTTACAGGAGAAGCTGTAGTTTCATACATCCACGGCGGAAGAATCGGCGCTATCATCGCTGGTAACGTTGAAGGAACTGATGAAGTTAAGGCTGCTCTGACAAACATCGCTATGCAGGTTGCTGCAATGAACCCACAGTATGTAAGCAGAGATGAAATCTCAGAAGAAGAACTGGCTAAGATGCACGACATCACTCTGGAAAGCGCACTGAACGATCCGTTCACACTTCCTAAGCCAATCCTGAACGCTCTGTTAGACAAGGCTGTAGATGGCGTATGGAGCGAAGAAGACACTGCAATCTTAGCTGAAAAGAGAGCAGACAAGAGCTTCAACTTCAACTATCTGCCAAACTTCCTGTCAGAAGATGCTAGACAGAAGCTGGCTGGACTGGCTGTAGCTGACAAGGCAAACATTGCTGACAACAAGATCTTCTCAGGTCTCGTTGCAGGAAGAGTTTCAAAGCAGCTGAAGGACATCTGCCTCATGGATCAGACTTACGTAAGAGCTGAAGATGGTAAGCAGACAGTTGCTCAGTACCTGGCAACAGTAAACAAGGATCTCGCACTGACAAGCGTAGTTCGTTTCGAAGTAGGCGAAGGAATTGAAAAGAAGGAAGAAGACTTCGCAGCAGAAGTTGCAGCACAGCAGGCAGCAGCTGCTCAGAAGTAATCGTTCTGAACAAAATCGTATAAAAAGAGCACTTCGGTGCTCTTTTTTAGTTTTTGTATTAATGAACTATTTACTGAATATTGCTAATTAAGTCAAACAGTGCACTATGGTTTGACTTTTAATTTGGTATGTGAGATACTGACACCGTATGTGCTAAAAAAATTTGTATTTAATTCGCAGAAAGGAATTTAAAATGACTACAGAAATTCTTATTTCAGCCATAGGTCTGGCGGCAGCATTCGCAGTGATGGCAATACTCATCTTCAAGCAGCTGTCACCAATTATCATCGGACCTATAGCTGCGATACTGGTTTGTGTTACAAGCAAACTGCCGATATTTGAAACGGTAACAACAACTTATATGCAAGGAGTAATGGGCTTCTTCGTTTCATACTTTTTCATATTCCTGTTAGGAAATATTTTTGGAAGCTTATATCAGGTTTCCGGAGCGGCAAGACAGATTGGCTCTATTATTTCCAGCAAATTTGGCACTAAAAATGCTATGTGGGCATGCATGATTCCTGCGGCGATTTTAAGTTATGGTGGTATCAACAGCTTCGTTATTATCTTCGCTATCTATCCTGTAGCGCTTAAGATATTTGAAGATGCTGACTTACCTACAAGATTACTTCCGGGTATCGTATGCGGAGGTATGTGGACATTCGCAATGACAGGTCCGTTCGCACCGCAGATTCCAAATATCGTTTCAATGGGTTACCTTGGAACACCTGCTTATGCAGGTCTGGTGCCTGGTATTTGTTCATCACTGTTCATGGCACTGACTATCATTTGGTACATGAACTACAGATGTAAGCAGGCGAGACTTAGAGACGAACATTTTGAATGGCCTGCAGGAGTTGATCGTCCTGATGAAAATGAACCTGCACCTAACGGCTGGCTGTCAATTTTACCAATCGTACTGGTACTGGTTCTGTTCAATATCGCTGAAATTGATATCGTAATCTGCCTACTCATCGGTATTGCGGCAGCACTTATTATCTTCTGGAACTACCTGCCTAAAAAAGCAGAAATGAAGGAAATTATCAATAAGGCAGCAATCACTTCAATTACAGTTATTACAAACACTGCTGTAATCGTAGGATTCGGATCTGTAGTAAAGGGTATTCCTTTCTACCAGTTTGCAATCGATGTACTGATGGGATCAGAAGCTAATCCGTATTTAGTTGCAGCAATCGGTGCTAATATCTTCGCAGGTATTTTAGGTTCCGCATCAGGCGGTATTTCACTGGTATACGAATCCATCGGTGACGTGTTCCTCCAGTATGGTCAGCAGGGATATAACCTTGAATACATCCACAGACTGGCAGCAGATGGTTGCGGTGGTCTCGACTCATTACCATGGAACGGATCCATCGTATCAGTATTTGCGATTTGTCACACTACACATAAGAAATCATATCTCGATGCATTTATTACAGGACTGGTAATCCCAATGCTGGCAACTTTTGCGGTAGATTTACCAATCATCCTGCTGATGGGTTAAAAGAAAATAAATTTGATAATTAGGACCTCAATAGAGGTCCTTTTTTATATATCAAATGTATGACTATCTATGGTATAATAATTTGTTAGGAAAGAAGGAAGTAAACTATGAAACGATTAAAAGTATTCTGGATGATAGTTAAAAGAACTCATACCAATAAATTGATATATGCTTTTCTGTTTAATTTTGTAGTTGTAGCAGCAATTATCATGGCAGTGGAACCGGAAATTAATACATACGGAGATGCGCTGTGGTACACATTCGTATCATGTACCACAATTGGATTTGGCGATTTCACAGCAGTTACAACTATTGGCAGAATTCTCACCGTATATATGGCGATTCATGAAATCATAATGGTAGCTATAATACCGGGCGTTGTAGTAAGTTACTACCTGGAAGTTATACATAGACGAGAAAATGAAAAACTCATGGAAGTTCTTGATACATTGGAACATCTTCCTGAATTATCAAATGAAGAATTGAATGAGATTTCTATGAAAATAAAGAAAATGAGGGGATAGCAATGACAGAATTATTAGCTCCGGCTGGGAATATGGAAGCTCTGAAAGCTGCGATAGCCAATGGTTGTAATGCAGTTTATTTAGGCATGCAGAAATTCGGTGCTCGTGCATATTCCGACAATTTTGATATAGAAAGCATCAAGGAAGCGGTAGAATACGCTCACCTTAGAGATGTTAAAATATTTGTTACTATGAACACCATTGTTTTCGAAAATGAAATCGCAGACATGAAAGCGCAGGTAAATGCACTTAATGAAATCGGCGTTGATGGAATCATAGTCCAGGATTTAGCCGCATTTGATTACGTTGCAAAAAACTTCGAAGATCTGGAAGTTCACTGTTCAACTCAGATGGGTATCGACGATGTTGAAGGCGCTCTCCTTTGCAAAGAACTGGGCTCAGACAGAGTCGTTCTTGCCCGCGAAGTGCCTTTTGAGAAAGTAAAAGAGATAAAAAAGGAAGCAGATATTCCTATCGAAATATTTGTACACGGTGCCCTTTGCGTATCATACTCAGGGAACTGTCTTATGTCAGGACTCATAGGTTATCGAAGCGGTAACCGGGGCAGATGTGTAGGCTCATGTCGTAAGCCTTACGAAATGATCGATACTACTACAGGCAAATCCCTTGGAACAAATTACATCTTATCCACCAAGGATTTGAATACCATAGACTACATCGATGACCTAAAGGAAATCGATTCCTTGAAGATTGAAGGAAGAATGAAGGAGCCGGTCTATGTAGCTAACGTGGTATCAAAGTACCGTGATGCCATTGACGGCAAGTCAAATGCATGCGTTCATGATGACCTGGTGAAGACTTTCAACAGAACTTATACGAAAGGCTATATGTTCCATGAAGATGCCGGAGATATCACCAACATTTCAAGACCGAATAATTTCGGATATGAAATAGGCAAAATCACTAGATTTTATAAGGGAATGTACGAGATAACTCTCGATAAGGTTCTCAATCAGAATGACATTATTCGAATCGACCACGATGGTGAAGATGTGATTTTGAGTGTTGTGAAACTCTACGATAGAAACGCCAATTTGATTAACAAAGCAGACGATGTATGTTACATCAAAATCAAGGAAAGACTTGATGTAGGTGATATTGTCTACAAGACTAAGGATTACAATTATTATAAGGATTTGGAAAGCGTACTCAATGGGGAATTCAAGCGTTTTCCTCTCAATTTCAAAGTGTACGCTTATCCGGATGCTAAGCTGGTTATCGATGCTGAAGGCTTTGGAATGCAGTACTTGTATGAGAGCGAAGAAATCCTTGGAAAAGCAATAAATAATCCTACAGACAGAGATCAGGTTATTAAGCAACTCTCCAGACTTAACGATACAGTATTTGAACTGGGTGACGTGGAGTTTGAAGAATATAATGCGTTCATTCCTGCTAAGCTTCTTAACAATGCAAGAAGAGAAATCGTTCAGGGTTTGTACGATGCTAAAATCAACAGCAAGAAGAGAGCAACCAAGGCTTCTGAGCCAAAAGAAAAGATTTCATTTGAGCCAAAGAAACCGTACATTACAGCGTCCGTTACTACTAAGGAACAGTACGATGCATGTGTTAGAAGTGGCATAAAGGATGTATATTTTGACAATATCATCAGAAGAAATCAGATAGAATACCAGCCGAAGGATGGGGAACTTCTCATCGGTGGATATGGTGGATTATATCATTACAGAGATACAAATCCATTCGTGACAGATTACTCAATGAATGTGGTTAACTCCACTGCTTGCTATGAACTTCATAGAATGGGAGCCAAGAGGGTAACTCTGTCATATGAACTTAACAAGAACCAAATTAAGGATATGCTGGATGCATATTATGAAGAAAACGACGGATATCCTGCACTGGAAATGATCGTTTATGGTCGTGCACCGCTGCTCTTTACGAAATATTGTCCTCTCAAAAAGATGGGACAGTGCGGCAAGTGCAAGAGCCATTCATATGAGATAAAGGACGAATATGGAACTTTCCCTATTCTTTCCCATGAGGACTGTACCACAACTATTCTCAACGGCAAGGTGCTGAACCTGTTGGATGAGATGACTTCAATAGAAGGTGTGGAAGCATTCAGATTGAATTTTACAACTGAAACGGCTGAAGAAGTGAAGAGAGTAATCAGAGATGCTCAAGGCAAGCTGAACGGAAGTCTGAAGAAGTCGCTTTTCGATCAGGAAACTGATACCAGAGGCCATTTCAATAAGGAAATAATTTAGAAATGAGGACATACAAATGATCCAGGTAGAAAAACTATCCTACGGTTTTCCTGCAAAAGATTTATATAACGAAATATCATTTACACTGGAAGTGGGTAATCACTGCGCGCTGATCGGAAGCAACGGAACGGGCAAATCAACACTTGTGGACATGATTATCGATCCTGATAAGTATATGTATGATGGAAAGCTCATAAAGGACGAAGATTGCCGTATCGGTTATGCAAGCCAGTTCAACTTAAGGGATAAGACTCAGGACTGTACGGTTTTTGAGTTTCTCAGCGAGAGATTTCTGGATGTTCAGGGACAGATAGCTACTGTTTGTGAGGAAATGGGTTCGGAAGAGCTGATGGCTGACGATCCTACCGGTGAGAAGATGGCAGCTGTCTTTGAAAAGTACCAGGCGCTTCTTGATCTCAACGAAGCTATGGGCGGTGATAATTACGAAAGTAACATCCGTAAGCAGCTTTATGTAGCAGGAATGACAGAACTGGAAGGTGCATTGGTTTCACAAATCAGTGGCGGGGAATATAAGATTCTGCAGATTATGAGAGAGATGCTTCTGGCACCAAACCTGCTGGTTCTGGACGAGCCGGATGTATTCTTGGATTTCGCAAACCTTGGAAGTCTTTGTCAGCTGATCAACAGTTACAAGGGAACTCTCCTTGTAATTACTCATAACAGATACCTGCTTAATCACTGCTTCAATAAGATTCTTCATCTTGAGAATGGGGACTTGCAGGAATTCGATGGCAACTACACTGAATACAGATGCTCAGTGCTGAGAGAAAAACTCAAGTTGAAGGCTCAGTATATCGAAGAGCAGGAAGAAATAGAACGTACAGAAGTGATGGTTGATATCTTAAGAACGAGAGCTTCTAAGATGGTGAATCCGGTAATCGGTAAGTCTGTAAATGCTAAGCAGTCACAGCTTGATCGTCTTCTTGCAAGGCAGATTAAGGCACCGTTTATCGAAGTTCGTGAGCCGGAAATTATGCTTCCGGAAGTTGTTGTTGGCGAAACGGTAGAAGGCGCGGCAGAAAATGCAGAGCCAAAGATAGTGCTTTCCATCGACAACTACCAAGTTGCCTTTGATAAAGAACTGCTTGAAGATGTAACATTTGAACTTAAAGCGGGTGAGAAGGTTTCCATCGTTGGCGCAAATGGTACAGGAAAAACAACTCTCATTCGTGACATTTTGAAAAACGAACATCCATCAATTCATATTGCAGAAGATGTTAAATATGCATGTCTTTCACAGCTTCAGGGCGAAGCTATGGATGACGGAAGAACTGTGCTGAGAGTAATGCAGGATGCCGGATTCGATACACGAGATAATATCAAAGCTCATTTGGCGAAATACTGCCTTGAAGAGGAATTGATTGATCAGCCGGCAGGAAATTTATCGGGCGGAGAACAGAACTTGTTACAAATCGCAATGCTTGCCAAGTCCGACGCTGAACTGCTTATTCTAGACGAGCCGACAAGCCATCTTGACATTTATGCTCAGGAAGCTTTGGAAAAGGCAATCGCAGAGTACAAAGGAACTGTGCTGATGGTAAGCCATGACTTTTATCTGACAGCTAATTGTGCAGATTATGTTCTCTTGGTTGAAGATAATACCATCAGAAAGATGCGTACAAGAAAGTTCCGTAAGATGGTATACGACAAGTACTTCGATCAGAAGTATCTTGAAATCGACAGGAAAAAACAGCAGCTGGAAGCTGAAATCACTGAAGCTTTCAAGGAAGAAGATTTGGCACAGGTAGATAAGCTGTGTGGTCAGTTGGAAGAACTGAGTAATAAATAACATTAAAAAGGACCTCGAGTTTCGAGGTCCTTACTTTGTTTACAGATATTTTTATAATCCTTCTTCGCCTTCGATTTTAGCGATTGCTTCTTCGAAGATTCCCAGCATCTTATCAACTTCTTCCTTAGTGATTTCGAAGCATGGTCCGAACATGATGCCATCGCCTGCATTGTCCTTTGCAAAGCCGGCAGTGTTCATTACGAAGAGTCCCAAATCCATTGCAGCCATAGCTACGCGGTCAGCAACGTGGCGCTGTGGATCGAAACATTCCTTAGTTACCTTGTCTTTAACCAGTTCTACACCCAGCATCAAACCCTTACCGGAAACATTGCCGATGGAAGGGTGTCTTTCCTTCATTGCTTCCAGCTGAGCTTTCATGTATTCACCCTGAACGCGTACGTTTTCGATGAGATTTTCTTCTTCAAAAATTTCTATAGTCTTCAGTGCCACAGCTGATGCAATAGGATTGCTTGCCCATGTATGTACCGGTGAGAAGAGGCCGTATTCCTTAATAGGTTCGATAACTTCTTCTGTACAGCATGCGATTCCAACAGGGAAGTAGCCGCCGCCTACAGATTTGGCCATAGTAACGATATCAGGTTTGATACCATACTGGTCGATTGCCAGCATGGAGCCTGTTCTTCCTGCACCTGTCATAACTTCATCTACAATCATCAGTACATCGTACTTGTCACAGATTTCTCTTATTCTCTGATAGTATTCAGGAGGAGCAACTGCAGCATTCATTGCAGTTCCGCTTACTACTTCGAATATGAAGCCGGCGATGTTTTCAGGGCCGTGCTTTAAGATTTCCTCTTCCAGTGAGTTGGCACATTCCAGATTACATGAACCGCATTCTTTACCAAACCAGCATCTGTAGCAGTAAGGTGGTACTGCATGTATATCGTCTCTCAGGTATGACATGAACTCTTTACGTCTGCCGTTGTGGCCACCGTATGAGAGGGTATCTATGGAATAACCATGATAGCTGTTCCATCTGCCTATAATCTTATTCTTTTCAGGCTGTCCTTTGTGGTAGAAGTGAAGACGAGCGATCTTTGTACAGATTTCGTTGGCTTCAGTTCCTCCGCATACTGTAAAGAATCTGTCCATGCCTGTAACTTCATGAAGCTTTTCTGCGGCTTTTTCGATTGAGTCTGTTGTAGCTACGTGTCTGTTTACGAATGCTACTGCAGCGGTTTGATCGCTAATAACTTTGGCCATATCTTCTCTGCCGTGGCCCAAGCTGTTACTGATCATACCACCACAACCGTCGATATATTCCTTACCATTGGTGTCGTAGAGATAGATTCCCTTACCGTGGGTGATTTTCGGAAATTCAAAATTAAAATCGTATTCTAAAACGTGAGTGCTATTCTTGCCCATAATATTGCCTCCTTTACTGTATGAATGAATCATACCACAAAATGTCAAGACTTTGTAGTAGCTATATGTTATACTTAATATATTAAAATAAATATTAAGGCACAATTGATAAATAGATAAGGAGAGAAAATAAAATGAGCATGAAAGAAGTAAGAGCGATGGTTATGCCTGTAGGAGATTTACTGGAGTATAAGATTCGCTCAGGTAAGATGGACAACGGTATCGGTCAGAAAATCTGGCAGTTCACACTGAAAAATCCTGAGTTTGTTAAGCAGATTCTGGATATTATAGATATGGAACTTTCAGATGAAGAAACTTTGGCAAGAGTAGAAAGATTAGCATAAGAACTGTAAGGCAATAAAAATAAGAGCGGAATCTTAAGGATTACCGCTCTTTTATCTTGCATTCTAAAAGGTTATTTCTTATATATTGTCTTCTTAAAGTATCTATAAAACAATATCGATGTAGCTGAAACGGCTAAAACATCCGCCACCGGTTCGGCAGTAAATACTGCTATATCTTGTTGTGTCATAAATTCAGGCAAGATGAAGATAAGTGGTATCAACAGAATGAGCTTTCTTAGAGCAGCCAGGAACAGTGAAGTTTTGGCGTTACCCAATGCCAGGAATGTTTGCTGGCATGCTACTTGAATTCCGAACAACAATGAAGTGCCCATATAAATTCTAAGGGCAGAAGCAGCATACTCCTTTAGCATAGGATCCGATGTGAATATTGAAACCATCAGATTCGGAGTAAATACAGATAATGCCCAAATAACTGCACCGTATACGATGCTGGCTTTCAGCAGTACGAAAAAGGTACTTTTGACTCTGTCATATTGCCCTGCACCAAAGTTAAAGCTGAGGATTGGCTGGGCTCCCTGTGTGAGTCCTGTAAGAGGAAGCATAGAGAGCTGCATTATGCTGCATAGTATAGTCATGGCGCCAACAGCAATATCTCCGCCGTACTTCAATAATGAATAATTGAAGCATATGGTTATAAGGCCTTCCGTGGACTGCATAACAAATGGAGCAAGTCCAAGGGCCAGACACGGAAGATATATTTTGCCTCTGAATTTCAGTGTGCATTTTTTGATTCTCAGAATGGTTTTCTTGCCTGTCAAAAATCTCAGAATCCATGCTGCGGAAAGAGCCTGTGAGATGATGGTTGCCAACGCAGCGCCTTTTACACCCCAACCGAAAGCAAAGATAAAGATAGGATCGAGCACAACATTGGAAACTCCACCTATGATAACGCTTAGCATACTTATCTTAGTAAAACCTTGGGCAGTGATGAATGTGTTCAGTCCAAGAGAAATTAGAACGAATACTGTTCCAAAGGCATAGATATACATATAGTCCCATGCGTACCCTATGGTGTTTTCGCTGGCACCGAAAAGAGTAAGTAAGTCATATCCCCATAAAAGGAATATGGCTGTGAGAGCAAGCCCCATGAACGTTACGGCTAAAGCACAGCTACCGAGAATGTTTTCGGCAGTATCGTTTTGACCTTTACCCATAAAAATCGATGCTCTCGGGGCACCGCCTGCTGCCGTAAGTGCAGCAAAAGATGCAGCGATAACGATGATGGGAAGACACACACCGACACCTGTAAGGGCATTGGCTCCCACATCAGGGATATGTCCTATATACATGCGATCTACCATGTTGTAAAGAACGCTTACCAGTTGAGCTGTTATTGTAGGAACGGCCAGCTTAAGAAGAAGCTTTCCTACGGGCGCATTACCCAATGTCAGTTGTTGTTGATTTTCCATGCTAAACAGTATAACACAACATGACAACCCTTGTAAAAGACTTGAAAAATGCGATAAAAAAAGCTATTATATATTACGTGTGGGCTTTTTTCAAAAAGCAAAAATCGCATGCCACATAACAGGAGGAAACATGTTAAATAAAATAGCAGAAAATATATATTGTAAAGAAGTACCACTGCCTAATAATCCTTTGAGACACATCAATGTGTATATCATCAAGGGCGAAGATGACAGAGGTCTTATCATAGATACAGGATTCAACAGACCTGAATGCGAAGCAGCACTTCAGGAAGCATTTGAAGAACTGGGAATCGAATCCCCTGACGTATTCATTACTCATCTCCATTCAGACCACGTAGGACTTGTACCTAAGTTTGCAGGAGAAGGAAGCACTATCTATGCCAGCGAAATCGATGGAGAAATCATCAACTTTGAAGTTGGAAATCTCTACTGGTACATCTTAGATGACATGTTCATCAAGTACGGATTCCCACCGGCAGATTTCGGAAGAAATACAGATATTCATCCGGGAAGAAAATATGTACATGAAAGTAGAATAGACTTTCACTATGTAGAAGACGGCGACGTTCTTGAATACGGTGGATATAAGCTGGAAGTAGTGGCAACACCGGGACATACACCGGGACTTGTGGGCCTCTATGACAGAGAACATAAGATTTATTTTTGCGGAGACCATATCCTGGGAACCATTACACCAAACATTACAATTGAAATCAGTGCTGACAATCCTCTGGCGGATTATCTCAAGAGCCTTGAGAAAGTTGAAAAGCTGGAAGTTGAAAAACTGCTGACAGCTCACGGCACACCGGTTCCAAATATGTATGAAAGAATCGATGAACTTAAGAGACATCACGAGGCAAGACTTGCAGAAGTACAGAAAATCCTCGGCGATGAATGGAAGACTGCATTTGAGTGTGCAAGAGACATGACATGGGAAATCGAATGCAGAAACTGGGACGAATTCCCGGCACCCCAGAAGTGGTTCGCTACAGGTGAAGCCATTTCACACCTCCAGTATCTCTATTCAGTAGGAAGAGTTGAAAGAGATGAGCTGGAAGGCGACATCTATTATTACAGAAATAAAAAATAAGGCAGACATAGCCTTAGTAAAGGAAGAAAAGATGAGTAAAATCTGCATTTTAAAAGGTAGCCCAAGAAAAAACGGAAATACCAATACATTGCTTCAGCCGTTTGTTGAAGAGCTGGAGAAGCAGGGACATCAGTGCGAGATATTTGATCTTAACGATATGGATCTTAATCCATGCTTAGCATGTAGGCATTGTCAGGAAGATCAAACGATTTTCGGATGCGTCCATAGAGATGATATGCAGCAGATTTTTGACTCGATTATCGAAAGCGAATTAATTGTTTTGGCTTCTCCGATTTATTCATGGTACTGTACACCTCCGATGAAGATGGTGTTGGACAGACTTGTATACGGTATGAATAAATTTTATGGCGAGCAAAAAGAAAAACCTGCACTTTGGGCAGGTAAAAAGGTGGCGATTCTGACTACTTGCGGATACCGTCCCGATAAAGGCGCAGACCTGTTTGAAGAGGGGATAAAGAGATACTGCAAACATTCACAGCTGAAGTATTGCGGGATGTTGGTAGAAAGACATATGGGATACAATACTGAGTTTTTCGATGAAGAAAAGGCTCAGCATGCGGTAGAGTTTGCAGTAGAGCTGTCTGAACAGATTTAAAGAATTTGAATTGATCAAGAAGGAGTTTAGATTATGACAAGACAAGGCGTGACACAGTTTCTGCTGAATCATGCAGAAGAAAAACCGGTGTCTTTTCATATGCCGGGCCACAAAGGAAGCGATATTTATCGCAGATTTGGTCACAGAGCATTTCTTGAAAATTTCATAGACTGTGATATTACAGAAATTCCGGGAGCAGACAATCTGTTCCAAACAGAAGGAGTTATAAAAGCGACAGCTGAGAAATACAGAGAACTTTATGATGTAAAGAAATCATATCTTCTCATCAATGGTACCAGCGGTGGTCTTATTGCTGCAGTGCTGGCATCAGTACCTCAGGGTAAGAAACTGGTGATGGCAAGAAATTGTCATAAGTCGGTTTTTAATGCACTGACACTGGGCGGAATTGAACCG
>JAZUBM010000049.1:0-35861 GCA_045638485.1 Lentihominibacter sp.
TTCTTCGTAGGTAAAGCTATGGGCATCGATGGTAAGACTACCACCCTCATCGGCGTTGGAACTTCTATATGTGGAGGATCTGCTATAGCTGCAACAGCACCTGTGATACGTGCCAAGGACGAAGATGTTGCCCGGGCAATATCGACCATCTTCCTGTTCAATATCATTGCAGTTTTCATCTTCCCACCGCTTGGTCATCTCATGGGTCTGACCGATACAGGATTTGGTATGTGGGCAGGAACTGCCATCAACGATACATCTTCAGTAGTTGCTGCAGGAGCTTCATGGAGCAGCGCTGCGGGGAACAATACAGCTCTGGCATTTGCAACTATAGTGAAGCTTACCAGAACACTTATGATCGTTCCTATCACGCTGGTACTGGCAATCTACACAACTCGCAAACTTCAGCGTGAAAATGCTGCAAACAGCGAAGAAAGCAACAACTTCTCCATAGCTAAAGTTTTCCCATGGTTTGTTTTAGGCTTTGTGTTAACTGCAATACTGAATACCTTCTTACCAATACCTGATGGACTCTCATCAACACTGGTTCAGATCGGTAAGTTTATGATCGTCATGGCTATGAGTGCCATCGGTCTCAACACCAATTTAAAAAAGCTCCTGACCAATGGTCTGAAGCCTATTTGTTTAGGTTTATGCTGCTGGTTTATGGTGGCTGTTGTGTCACTGCTTGTACAAAAATTTATTGGTATAATATAATAATAAAAGGGCCGTCTCAAATATATTAAGACGGTCCTTTTTTGTACTAAATTATTTCCGGGAGTTCATAATAGTCCCCTGTGTTCCTTACACTTATGTTAGTAATATCTACTGCCGGTAGGCTTAATCTTTCTCTGAAAATACTGCTTTGCTTTGCAATAATTACTGCCTCAGCCTTCTCAATATCTCCATCAACTTGACCAAATCTCACCATGATTTTTCCCATGTAGAAATTCTGCCAATAGATACTATTTCGTTTTAATTGCTGACGTACCGTTCCGGCACCAATTGAACTTCCCACGGCCAAGCTAGTTTCCTTGTCGCCAAACACCTGTGTTATGTAAAAAAGACCTTCCTCATAGAATCCACCTTCTGCTGTCATAGCCGTCAGGAAGTCTACAGGCTCTCTCCATTTAACTGTAATGTTTATCATTTCTATTACCTAACTAAAAGCAAATTTCAAGTGTCACCGGACAGTGATCGCTGCCGTAAACATCGCTGAGAATTTCAGCCTTCTGCAGTTTGTCATCCAGTACTTTTGATGTCATGAAGTAGTCAATACGCCACCCTGCATTATTGGCCCTGGCATTAAAGCGATAGCTCCACCAAGAATATGCACCTTCAAGATCAGGATAAAAATATCTGAATGTATCTGTAAATCCTGCGGCCTGAAGTTCATCCATCTTCGCACGTTCTTCATCAGTGAAACCTGCATTCTTTCTGTTTGTTTTTGGATTCTTAAGGTCAATCTCCTTATGGGCTACATTAAGATCTCCGCAAATCACTACAGGCTTAGTTTCCTCCAGCTTCTTAAGATATGCTCTGAAATCATCTTCCCACTTCATACGATATTCAAGTCTCTTAAGTCCGTCTTGTGAGTTAGGTACATATACGTTTACCAGATAAAAATCATCGTACTCACAAGTGATGACACGACCTTCATGATCATGTTCGTCTATTCCAATACCGTAAGCAACTGAAATAGGTTCAACCTTTGAAAACACTGCGGTCCCTGAGTATCCCTTTTTCTCTGCGGAACACCAATACTGATGATATCCTTCCAGTGGAACTTCAGCCTGCCCTACCTGCATCTTCGTTTCCTGAATACAGAGCACATCAGGATTCTGCTCTACGGCAAATTCAAGAAAGCCTTTTCCCATTGCTGCTCTAATTCCGTTTACATTCCATGATATAAGCTTCATGATAATCTCCCTTCTGTGCTAATTCTATGCTAATAGTATCATTTCTGTATTATATCAGGCAGATTCCGGCACCCATTCTCATGTATGTGCCACCTTCTCTTCTATAGGAATTGAATATTTCCGATTCACAACATGTACAGTGTTTGCTTACCTCAATATTTTCTTCCGGAATACCAATATCCATCAACATCTTCTTGTTGATGCCTTTAAGATCAATATAGTATTTATCGCCTTTCTTCTCTGCGAAGTCATCGATGAAATCCCATTTTTCTTCAAAAATATCGAAGGAGTATGTGCCTTCCTCAAAAGCTTTGTAAACTTCTTCGCCTGTCTCAAAGCAACATTTACTTATTCCTGGACCTATGAATGCCATGATGTTTTCAGGATTACATCCATATTCACGATTCATCATATATACAGCCTTTGCAGCTATGCCTTTAGCAGTTCCTCTCCATCCGGCATGTACCAGACCTACTACATTTCTCATGTAGTCAAAGAGATATACAGGAATGCAGTCTGCATGGAGTGTTGTAAGCAATACGCCTCTAAGGTTTGTGATCAGACCATCTGTATCTTCAAGCTCAACCGGTCTATACGGTCTCTGCTCTATAATCTCTATATGGTCTCCGTGAACCTGCTTTGGCCACACAGGCATTGCCTCTTCCAGCCAGTTTTCTTCGAATACATCTTCTCTGTCGTATGGGTATCCTTCAGTTGCTCCTTCTTTAGTAGAAAAGAATCCTGTTACTTCTTCGAACTGAGGGAACACCTCAATATATTTCTCAGCCATGTTATTCTCCATACTTTAGGGATTATCCCTATTCTTTATTCCTATTCTCCCAGGCTATATCTTCCCAGTGCATCTGCTCCTAAGATAGCAGCATAAACATCTTCAGGAGTTACTTCGAACGGCATGTTGCCCAGAGTATCTCCATCAGCGCAAGCCAGTTTAGCAACTTCCATGATTTCTTCAGGCTTAACTTCCTTGATTCCCAGTTCGCCTAATGTTACAGGCAGGCCAACTTCGATGCAGAAGTCTACAACATCCATCAGTTCTTCTTCATCTGCATTTTCCAGAACCAGCTGTACCAGTGTTCCGAAAGCAACCTTTTCACCATGGTACATAGCATGAGTTTCTTCGATTGCAGTCAGACCATTATGGATTGCATGTGCTCCTGCTAAACCACCTGATTCAAATCCGATACCGGACAGGAATGTATTAGCTTCTATAATATTTTCTACAGCCTTAGTGCAGACGCCTGCCTGAACTGCCAGAGCAGCATTTACACCATCTGTCAGTAATGTTTCATAGCAAAGTTCTGCCAGTGCCATAGCTGCTAATGTTGACTTACCACCAACACAGTTTGAAGCATCAGACTGCATGCAAGCTCTTGCTTCAAAGTATGTTGCCAATGCATCACCCATACCTGAAATTAATAATCTTGCAGGTGCCTTTGCAATAATATCTGTATCAACCAATACCATGTTAGGGCTTGCAGGTAAGAATAAGTATTCTTCGAATACACCTTCATCTGTATAGATTACAGAAAGTGCACTGCAAGGAGCATCTGTTGATGCGATTGTAGGAACGATAATAACAGGAATTCCCATGTAGTAAGCTACTGCCTTTGCAGTATCTAAGATCTTACCGCCACCGATACCAACGATAGCATCGCAACCTGCAGCCAGACACGCCTCTTTAATACGATTGATTTCATTCTTGCTGCATTCGCCGTTGAACACTTCGTAAACCAGTTCAACTTCACCTTTTCCTGATTCGATTGCACCTTCAACTCTGCCTCTTCCTGATGCACTTGTCAGTAAGAATAATTTCTTTGCAAATGCACTGCTGTATGTACATAAATTCTTCAGTTCACCTTTTCCCTGTACGTATCTGCTAGGGCTTCCAATGATTTTTGCCATGTATAAATCCTCCATTTCTTAATCAATTAAATAACTATTCAATTATAATAATTAAGCCAATTTTAGCATAAAAACAACCCATCGTATACACATTTTACTCGGATTTAATTTTATCCAAAAGTGCACTGCATCCTTCCAATACACCATCCCAAGTATCGTCGAAATTACCTGTGTACCATGGATCTGCAATATTCTCATTTCTTCCTGCATGCTGCAATAATTTACTCACTTTATTATCTGAGTCACTGCCGATTATTCTCATCATATTTCTTATGTTATTATCGTCCATGCAGATTATGTAATCGAATTCTTCGTAGTCAGCCTTGGTCATCTGGCGAGCTCTTCTCTTTGTAAAAGGCACTCCCATCTCTGTAAGCTTACGCTTAGTTCGTGGGTCTGTATCGTTGCCTATTTCTTCACGGCTTGTTGCTGCTGATTCTATGTAAACTGCATGCTCAAGACCGGCTTTAGCTACCAGGTCCTTCATAACAAATTCAGCCATCGTCGATCTGCATATATTGCCGTGGCAAATGAAAAGTATTTTAGTCATAAATATATTCCTTTCTATTTCTTATTCCTGCACAACAACAGCTCCATAAAACAACATCTTGCTGATCTTAAGGTCATCATCAAACCATACAAATACGGAGCCGCCGTCCATGGCTACTACTGCAGATTCCTTGTCAATTTCCATATAGTCTTCGTTATGGCTCACCACTTCTTCATTCTTAATGGATGTTTTCACATCCAGCGAATAAAACTCAACATCGTCGGCAAAAGTATATTCCTTGAAAGCATTCTCAGGATATTCCGCGTCTCCGTCATAGTCATGAAGAGTCAGTATAGCACTGTCTTCATCGCCACCTGTAGTATGGAACACTCCGTCATATCCGGCCAAATACTTTTCAGTATTCTCAACATTAAGAGAACCGATAACATCAGGATCTGAATATGTATAATCCTTAATTTCTCCATCTATTCTGAGCAACAAATGGTAATCGCTGTAATCAAGAACTTCCATTTCCATGGAATAGTCATCATAGTCATTGTACAGCTTGATTATCTTATTCTTCGCGTCATAATCATACAGCTCAAGTAAATCTGAATCACCTATCGGCTCACCACATTCACAGCCCCAATAAAAAGTACCGTCGTCACTGAAGCTCATCTTCTCAGTTTCACCGGTAACCTCATCGAAGTAATACCAATACTCTGAGGCCGTTAGGATTTCCTCTCCGCCTTTAGAAGTATGACCATCACCACACCCTGCAAAACTGAAAATCATTACCAACCCAATGACTAAAACAAAAAGCTTTTTCATGTTCTTCACCTTTAGCTAGTTTTCAACACTAAAATTAGTATCTACTACATGATTTCTGCCAAATACTCTTCTGCATAATGAGCTGCTACTGCGCCATCAGAAACAGCAGTAACCACCTGACGTAGCGCCTTAGTTCTAACATCTCCTACAGCAAAAACACCCGGTACATTAGTCCTTGTGGATTCGTCCGCTACAATATATCCGCCACTGTCCAATTCGAGAACATCTTTTACAAGCTCTGTCACCGGTGCTCTACCTACGCTCACGAAAACTCCGTCGCATTCCACCACGGATTCTTCTTCGGTTTTAACATTCTTTATTTTAATGCCATTAAGCTTATCTTCATGCAAAAGCTCAGTCACTACGCTATCCCAAATGAATTCTACATTCTCGGTTTTTTCCAATGCTTCATGATAGATTTTTGTTGCTCTCAGAGTATCTCTACGATGAATAATAATCACTTTCTCAGCAATTCTGGAAAGAATCATTGCGTCTGCAACGGCTGTATTTCCGCCGCCGATAACAGCTACAGTTTTACCCTTATAGAACATGCCGTCACACGCTGCACAGTAGTTAACACCTCTGCCTACAAGAGACTGTTCCCCTTCAACACCCAGCTGACGAGGATTTGCACCTGTACATATTACTACGGTGCGACCATAATAATCTCCGTCATCTGTTTCGATTTTCTTAACAGGTTCTGTTAAATCCATGGATAACACTTCAGCCAGTTCAGTCTTTACACCGAAACGCTCAGCACCGGCCTGCATTTTTTCACCTAATGTAAATCCGTCTACCCCTTCTTCGAATCCGGGATAATTGTCTATCTGCATTGTCAGCGCCATTTGACCCCCTGCTGAAAGCTTTTCCAACACAACGGTATCAAGACCTGCTCTTGCGGCATACAGAGCTGCAGTATATCCGCCCGGGCCCCCGCCCACGACTATCATATCATAAACATGTTCCATGGCTTTCTCCTCTCTATCGTAAACAAACTCTTTAGAGGTTGTCGTTAATAAAGTCAACGATTTTGCCCTTTGATTCAGGGGCCACAATTGAGCCTGCTACTTCTCCATCTTTAAACAGAAGAATTGAAGGAACTACTTCAATACCATACTTGACTGCCAGTTCCTCTTCATCATCTATGTTTATCTGACCTACAACCAAGTTATCTCCATATTCATCAGCTATCTTCTCAAATGCAGGTCCTATTCTTCTGCAATATACACACCATGGTGCCCAAAATTCCACCAATGCTGCCTTCTTTTCTTCTATTACCTGCTGTTCAAATATCTGCTTGTCCACCTTTACTACTGACATCTCATTACCTCCTTATATTATCTACATACTATCTTTTAAATTCATATTCCTTTATCCAAGAGCTACATCCAATACCATCATCAGTGAAAATCCCACTGTGAAAAACACAGTTCCTATATTGGAATGATCGCCCTTTGACATCTCAGGAATCAATTCTTCCACTACCACGTACAACATAGCTCCTGCCGAGAAGGCCAGTAAATATGGAAGTATCGGAACCATCAACGCCGCCAGCAATATTGTAATTATTGCTCCAACTGGTTCTATTGCTCCCGACAGTACACCGTATCCGAAAGCTCGTCCTCTCTTCATTCCGTCACTTCTCATTGGCATAGATATGATGGCACCTTCCGGTACATTCTGTATGGCGATTCCCACTGCCAATGCCAATGCCGCCGAAACAGAAATTGATGCATTTCCCGAAAGCCATCCTGCCGCAACAACACCTACTGCCATACCCTCCGGAAGATTGTGAAGAGCCACTGCAAAGAAAAGCATAGTCGGTTTCTTAAGCTCACATACCATTCCTTCAGGACATTCACTGTTTATATGAAGGTGAGGGATTATATGATCAAGCGCCAGAAGGAATAGCACGCCGCCCCATACTCCGATGAATGCCGGCAGGAATGCCAGTTTACCCATGTGTGAAGATTGGTCCATAGCCGGAATTATAAGGCTCCATATCGATGCTGCTACCATAACACCTGCCGCAAATCCCATCAGCGCACGTTGGAGTTTTTTGTTCATCTGTCCTTTGAGAAAGAACACGAATCCTGATCCTATTATTGTGCCCAGAAACGGCAACAGTATTATCAATAACACTTCTATTCTCACTTGATTCCCTCCCTTCTATAGATTCTATTATTAGTATGTTTTTATATTATACCTTTTTGGTATACTTTGCAATACCCAATTCCCTTTTTCTTTAAATATTTCCCACTTCGTTGATTACTCTTGGCTGTGTAAACTGTCTGTGTCCGTCCGGAGAACCATGATATCCGAATCCACTCATTTTAGCTCCAACCCATGGACTATCACCGCCACCGCCTGCACCGGTATTGATACCTATCATTCCCGCATCAAGCTTACTTGCAACTTCCTTGGCATCCTTATGTCCGTATACAACTGCCCCTAGTCCATATTCTGTATCATTTGCCGCAGCTATAGCATCTTCTACATCGTTAAATCTTGTAATACAAACCAGCGGTCCAAAAGTTTCTTCTTTAGCAACCAGCATATCTTCAGTCACATCAGTAAGAATTGTAGGAAGTATGAATCTTTCAGGATGTCCGTCACCCTTAGCCCCCGCAAGAAGACGCGCACCCTTTGCAAGGGCATCGTCTATATGATTGATTATTCTCTGTCTCTGATGTTCATTGATTATCGGACCTACCAGAGCCTGAGGATCAGTATAAGGCCCCACTTTGTAGTATGAAATATAGTGAACCGCCTTCTTTTCGAACTCATCTGCAATCTTTTCATCTACAAAAATTCTTTCTGTGGAAATACACATCTGTCCGGCATTTTCTAAGCTGTTAGCTACTGCAAAGCCCACGGCTTCATCAATATCGGCATCTTCTAAAACAATCAAAGGATCCTTGCCACCCAGTTCCATCATTATAGGTTTAAGGTTTTCTGCAGCAGTTTTCATTATATGCTTTCCTGCTTCCATAGACCCTGTAAATCCTATGAAATTCACCTTGGATTCCACCAATGCCTTCCCTTGCACTTCATCTCCGTGAACTATCTGAAGTAAGCCTTCAGGCAACACCTTATTAAGCGCTTCCACATAAGCCTCAGCCACTAGTGGTGTTTCTTCAGACGGCTTAAGCACAACGGAATTTCCCGCTGTCAATGCAGGAATTATCATCCAATGAGCCATGGACACCGGGTAGTTCCATGGTGAAATAATCCCGCATACTCCCAGCGGATCGTATTTGATAGTTGTTCTGGAACCATAACCCTCTGATACAACCGGTTCCAGCGCTTCCTTAACTCTATCAGCAACATATCCGACACTTCTGGCCGAACCACTAACTTCGCCTACTGCCCTTCTTGCACCTTTACCCATCTCCATGCTAAGCAAAATACCTATACGGCGGGACTCAAACTCAAGGGCCTTCCCTGCTCTCTCTAAAATCTCAATTCTCTCACCTATGGAAAGTGCTGCCCACTTCTTCTGAGCGGCAGCACTGCGTTCAACTATTTCTGCTATTTCTTCCACAGGAGTTACTCTCACTTCACCCAACAGACTTCCATCTGCGGGATTGTATGATTTAAGCATTTTTGTCATAGCTTTCTCCTTAACCTTTTAAATATCCCCAAATAAACTCTACCAATCTAACTACATTATCGGTAAATACGCTTTCCCCTTCTTCGTATTTGTCAGCCATATATTCTGTAGCAATATCTTTGCCCTTTGCCACAGCACCTGTCTGTGCCATATCCAGAGTAAAGCTATCCTGATCTTTAATGGCTGAAATCGCTACGATAGAGCATGCTGCGATGTTTTCCATAAGTTCGCCATCACTTTCAACCGAAAGTCCCATAGCTTCATATCTCTTCTGAAGGTCGTCATACACACCAATCCAGTGATCGCCTACTTCTTCATAAGTTCTTGCTGCTATATTATCTCTATAGTCTTTTCTTACCTTCTGGTGATCATGGTCTTCGGTAGTTTTCCAAATCATATATTCCAGTACAGAAAATACGCATACTTCATTAACACCATATTCTATGCCGTCAAGGCCTTCAAAAGGTGGTGTCATGAAGAACTCACTTATACTATCAAAGATTGCCTGGAAAGATCCATCGTCACTGTTTTCTGACAAGAAGTCTTCCAGCTGCTTTTTTACTGCCTCTGTTTCTTCTATGAGAAGTTCTGCATCATAAGGTTTCTTTGCTGTATCACCCAGCAGTTCTTCATAAAAAGCTCTGCACTTATCAGCTTTTTCCTGATTGAACCCCTTAACTACTTTTTCTATATCAATAACTTCGCCGACTATCTGTCCTCTTGAAAGTTCTCTCGTTTCGCCTGTGCATATTCTCTGCATTTCTATAGCTGTTTCAAAGTCCATTCCCATGTTATTTCTCCTTAATATAATATATTTATTATTCTACCAAATTGGTGTAAAAATGTAAATTATGTGTTATAATGTTTGATATATTGCTTTAATGCATAAAAGGGGACAGAGATTTGAAGGAGGATAAAATGCTGACAAGACTACGTAAAAAAAGACTGGATATGAGAGATCAGAAAAAGGCCATAAAAGCTGCTGTCAAAGAAGAAGTTATGAATACTAAAAAAGCAGCTTCTGCAAAAGCTCTTATCGACGATAGTGTTAAAATAATCGCTGAAAAAGACAAAATATCACCTGAACTTTACATAGAAAATAACGTTAAAATCGGCTTAAGAAACGCCAATGGAACAGGCGTTGTAGTTGGACTTACAAGAATAGGTGAAGTTTTAGGTTATACTACAGACGAAAATAAAAATAAAATTCCTGTAGAAGGCCAACTCTATTACAGAGGCTATAGCATAGAGGATCTTGTCAACAATTGTATCAAAGAAAACCGTTTTGGCTTTGAAGAAGTAACTTTTCTTCTTATCTTTGGTTACCTTCCAAGTAAATCCGAACTGGAAGCTTTTAATAAGCTTCTGGGTGCAAAGAGAGAACTTCCTAACTCTTTTGCCAGAGACATGATACTTACTGCGCCTTCAAATAACATCATGAATAAGTTGGCCAGAAGTGTCCTGGCTCTCTATTGCTATGACGACAATCCTGACGATATTTCAATATCGAATGTGCTTCGTCAGTCAATAGATCTGATTGGATATTTTCCGGCGCTCATTGCCTATGCATATCAAGCAAAGGCTGCTTATTATGATAAAATGAGTCTCCACCTGCATAATCCGATCCCTGAGCTTTCCACTTCCGAAAACATTCTGAGAATGATAAGACCTACGGGAGAGTATACAGACCTGGAAGCAAAGACTTTAGACCTTTCCATGATTCTTCATGCGGAGCATGGTGGCGGAAACAACTCTTCCTTTACCACTCACTTGGTATCTTCTACAGGGACAGATACTTACTCTGCAATCGCTGCAGCCATCGGTTCTCTAAAAGGACCAAAACATGGTGGTGCAAATATTGCCGTAATAAACATGATGGATCATATCAAAGAACAAGTTCCAAACTTCAATAATAGATCAAAGCTTGATGATTATTTGGTTAAAATACTTAAGAAAGAAGCTTACGATAAAACGGGTCTTGTATATGGTATGGGCCATGCTATTTATACCTTGTCAGATCCTAGAGCTAAGGTGCTTAAGTCAATGGCTAAGAAGCTGGCAGAAAGCAAATGCATGGAAGATGACTTCCTCCTTTGCGACTACATAGAAAAACGAGTTCCTGTTCTTAAAGCAGAAATCACAGGCATTGAGAAGCCTATGCCTGCCAATGTGGATATGTACTCAGGCTTCGTATATCATGCTCTCGATATACCAACAACCATCGCAACACCACTGTTTGCTACAGCAAGACTTTCAGGCTGGTGTGCACACAGAATTGAAGAGCTGACTGCCGGTGGTAAACTGATGCGACCTGCTTACGATTCTGTTCAAGAACATCTGGAATACGCACCTCTCAACAAGAGAACAACTAAAATAGTTACTAAATAAATCGTTTTCCAACATTGAAATACTACTAAAAAGGCGCCGGTATTTAACCGACGCCTTTATGTTTTCTTATTCATTTATTATCTTAACATTGTATAATTCCAAATCACTTATTTTTCCCCAATCATGACCTTTCACTTCAACAGTTTTGTCACTTAATTTTCTCTGAAGATCTTTGTAATCACCCTCATTAAAATCAGTGAATCTACTTGTTTCCATATCTATCCATATGGAGTCGGTTGAAGTATCAAACTCAACAACCTCACCGCCCGGGAATTTATTTGATTTGTATTGATTCAACGCCAATTCGATTACTCCGGCAATATCTTTAACAACAGAAGCAACTACCGTATCTGACATTTTGCTTTTATCTGTTTCACAAAGAATCACTTTCTCATCATTAAGTTCTGCCACTTGGATAACAGGTCTTTCTACTTGCGGTCCACAAGCAAATACAACTTCTGTTCCGTCTTCATACCACTCGCTGACTTTTTTCTGGATTGCTTCGTCATCGCCTACTTCATTGCAATAGTGGTACTTGATATTTACAAACACACCATTATTTGATGCTGATGCATTTGCCCCTTGCACGAAACCATATCCGTAATCTTCCATTTCAGCTTTTTCAACATCCCCGATAAATCCCAATTGAGATGCACCGTTTTCAACAGCCGCATATCCTGCCATATAGCCTGCTTCTTCAGACGAAAACATTATAGCAACTGTATTTTCAGCTATAACAGCCTTACCTGTTTCAGTATTAATAGGTTCGGCATCGATAAGTATGAATTTAACGTCTTTGTGTTCCTTTTGGGCATTATAAATAACTTCTTCAAATGAATATCCGTCTGCCACAATTACCTTTGCGCCCTTTTCAACCGCATCATCTATGGCACTTCTATAGGATTCTTCTGTAGCTTCAGATGCCTTATAGTATTTATGTGAAATCCCCTGGGTTGCACCAAATTCACTGATTGCAGTCCAAGCAACTTCACTGTATCCCCCGTCCATTATAAGACCTGCATCAGTAACCAAAGCAATTTCATAATCGATTTGTTCCTCAGGCTGTTCTTCCTCAGGTGATCCACACCCAACCAAAGCTAAAATCATAATTAATGATGCAAATAACGCCAATAATTTTCTCATGATACTCTCTCCTCCTTAGTATAAACCTTCCCTTCTATGCTTCAAAAGCGGTAACTGCTGTCTTACCGAATCAACATTTTCAAGATCTATATCTCCATATAGTATACATTCTTTTTCGTCTGCATGGGCAATAAATTTTCCCCATGGGTCTGAAATACAAGAATTACCATATGCCACATAAGGGCCATTCTCATCTCTTGCAGGAGAGTTGGCTGCAAAATACACCTGATTATCCAGAGCTCTTGCTCTCATGGTCAAATCCCAATGTACAGGCCCTGTAGTCATATTGAATGCTGCAGGAAGAACTATCAATTTAGCACCTTCCAACGCCATCTTACGATGCCATTCAGGGAATCTTACATCATAGCATATGGCCACGCCAATCTTACAGAATTCAGTATCTATCACTGTCAAATCTTCGCCTGCAGTAAGAGTATCCGACTCCATAAAACGTATGCCACCCTTAACATCTATATCAAATAAATGTACTTTTCTGTGTCTGCCAATTATCTTTCCTTCTTTGTCAAATGAAAAAGAAGTGTTATAAATCTTATCATCTTCAATCTCAGGAATTGAACCGCCAATGAGGTAAATACCCAGCTCTTTAGCCAGTTCTGACATAAACTTTACTGTGGGACCGTCTGCAGTTTCTGCATATTCGCGAAAATAATCATTAGAATACGGACAGTTCCACATTTCAGGTAAGGATATAACCTGAGCGCCGTTTACTGCCGCCTCACGTACAAATCTTTCTGCCATTGCCATGCTTTCATTCTTATCAAAAGAGCCCTTCATTTGACATAATCCGATTTTAAACATCGCCATTTCCTCCCTTGATTATATCCACAAATCTCTTTGTTATTCTAGCCGTAAATCCCCAAATCACCTTGTCTCCGTAAGCTTTATATACAGGTACCGGAGCCTTTCCATGTCGCCACTTATATGGCTCTCCACCTGTAACTTCGTCATATGGGAAATCCTCCGGTGGTTGAGGAGCTACCTTAGTCCAATAAACTGTCGGCTCATTTTCCATAAGCCATTTGAGAGGAACAAGAAAGACCTCTTCAACTTCATCAGGATTTAAATTCAAATCTTCCAAAGCATTCTCTTCCACCACTCCCAGGAAAGCGTACATGGCCACATTACTGTAATTTACCATCATATCCAGCTGACTGATAACCTTGATTTTTTCCTTAGGAATTCCGATTTCCTCCCAAGTTTCGCGCAAAGCGCACTCTTTCGGAGTTTCCCCCGGTTCCTTTTTTCCTCCCGGAAAACATATTTCACCCGGCTGAACTTCCATGTGTCTGGCTCTAAGTTCGTAAAGCACATGAAGTTCTCCGTTCTTTTCGATTAATGGAAGCAACACGGAAAACTCGTTAAAAAAATCCTCCATTCCTGCTTTTCTGCTTTCAAACAGCTTCTCTATATCATTTATTTTCAAATCTTGTTTTACTGTCATTTTTCATCCTTAATCTGTATTGGTTTTTTCTTTTGAAATCTAATATTCATATATGATGCAACCAGTATGAAACCAATACCAACAAATGTGTTCCAAAGAATTGTTTCTTTAAGCACTATAACTGCAATTATCGGTGCCAATGCAGGTTTCAGGAAAAATGCAAATGATCCTGTAGTCGCATCTGATAACTTTATGGATGTGAAATACAAATAATATCCCAAGCCTGTGATAAAAATTCCTGTATAAAGTATGATAGGAATATTATCGACAACACCATCAAGTACAGGACGTCCCATGATAAGAATTACAACTAGTAACACCACTGATCCCAGTAAAAAGCTGATACTTGCCTGCGCTACAGCTCCTATCTTCTGGCTAACCATCTTGCCTGTAACTGTATAGAAGCCAAATGTTATGGCTGCCAACAGTAGCATTACTGCACCGAAAACAGTATTTCCTTCTTGAACGTCCCATGGTCTTATGATAAATACCAGTCCTACGATACCAACCATAAGAGCTACAAGTCGATGCTTAGTTACTTTCTCTGTTGTCAGAAGATGTGCACACACCATAGTAAACAGAGGATTTATAGAAAACATCACCGATGCAGATGATGCGTTATTATTCATGATTCCGATTTGAAATAAAACCATGCTGATTGGGATTCCTATGGCTCCCACTCCAAGAAGTTTAAGCAAATCTTTGCCATTGAGTTTTATTCCCTTTTTCTTCATTTCTGCTATTCCAAAAGGAAGAAGTATCAATCCTCCAATTACAAATCTCAGAAATGTCAATTGAAATGGATCAAGGTTGTTTCCTGCCACCTTGCATGCCACTTCCATAGTACTGAACAGCAAAGCTGTCAATAATACAAAATAATAAGCCTTATTCATTGTTATGCCTTCAAATTTCTATAGTCTCTCTAAATGATAAAAAGGCGGTGGAGATCACCGCCTTTTGTTATGTCTGTATTAGTTGAGGATCTCGCATCCTTCAAAGTTAACACCAATCATTTCTTCTTTTTCTGCACTTAAGCTCACTACGAAGTCCAGTTCATATTCTTCGGATATAGCCTTTAATCTATCAATAAATTCAGGCAGGTCACCCAATGAAACATCTGTATGCTTCAGGATGCTGTCGATGAAAATAGTTTCGATGTCATGGTCGGAACTGATAATTCCATAGATGAATCCGATATATTCATCAGTATTTGTAATGTGTTCGAAATCTTCCATGCAGATTACTCTGATTTCATGTTTGATTTCATACATAAGTCTATGATTCTTGTTTATAAAAATTATGCTTCCATTGCTTGTAGCGATACTGTCGTTAGCCTGCTGTATCATCTGTCCTGTCTTACCGCTTCCTTTATGTCCAATAAGTAATTTCACCATAATTATCATCCTCCTCTATATGCGTCATAAGTGCATTTATGTTAAATAATATTATACACGATGTGGTTATATCAGGCAACCTAAAATCAATATATGGTCTTATTTTTTGCCCTAAGCTGACCGCAGGCTCCGTCAATGGAACTACCCATTTCACGCCTAACTGTCGCAGGTATCCCTGTTTTAGACAATTGCTCAGCTATTTCCTCTGCTCTTTTTCTGCTACTTCCGTCAAATCCTGTCTCACTGACTTTATTCAAAGGAATAAGATTAACATGGCATAGCAGACCGGAAAGTTTTTCCTTCATTAATGACACATCTATGACGCTGTCGTTTTCACCCTTAATTAAAGTATATTCAAAAGTTATGCGTCTACCTGTCTTATCAGCATAATTTTTTGCTGCCTTCAACAGTTCCTCTACGGGATATGCATCGTTTACCGGCATAATTGCGCTTCTTCCTGCATTGTCAAGTCTATGAAGGGAAATAGCCAAATTCACTTGCGGGAAATCTTCTGCAAATCTGTTTATCGCAGGAATTATGCCGCTTGTGGATACTGTCATATTTCTATAGCTTAAGTTTTTGCCTTCCGGATCGTGAAGAATTGTAAGAAACTTCTTCAGATTATCATAGTTGTCAAATGGTTCACCCATTCCCATAACTACAATATGATTTATAGGCTGTCCCGTTTCTCTTTCAGCCGCATAAATCTGTTCAAGCATTTCTCCTGCAGTGAGATTTCTTGTAAATCCATCCAATGCTGTAGCACAGAATTTACAACCCATCTTACAGCCAACTTGAGATGAAACACATAAAGAATTTCCGTATTTGTATTGCATGAAAACGCTTTCTATTGCATTACCGTCTTCCAATCCAAACAAGAACTTTCGCGTACCATCTTTTTTATCATGCTGAACATTGAGAACTTTGAGAGAACCCACATAAGCAATCTCACTGAGCTTTGCACGAAAGGCCTTGCTAAAGTCTGTCATCAGATCAAAATCGCTTACGCCCCTATTGACCCATTTGAACAATTGCTTAGCCCTAAATGGTTTTTCTCCCAATTCTTCAACGAACTGCTTTAATTCTTTAGTTGTAAGTCCCAGTAAGTTTTTCTTTTCCATGTGTTCACCATAGTAATAGTTTGGGCGGAGTATTACCCCGCCCTCTGCTTATTTCATTTTATTAAACTCTTTCTACTTCAATACCTGTCTTGTGTCCGTTCAGGTCTGAAGCCTTCAGCTCTGTCTTGTTTTCGATAGCTACTGCGAGAGTTTCCTTCATGATGTATTCCTTGTGAGTTTCGATTGCTGCAGCAACTTCTTCGTCTGCTTCAACGAAAATCTTAATGTTATCCATCATTTCGTAGTCATTCTGCTTTCTCATCTGCTGAACCTTTGAGATCAGTTCTCTTGCCAGACCTTCTGCAGCAAGCTCAGGTGTAACAGTTGTATCCAGGATAGCAAATACGTTGTTTTCCATAGCTACTGCGAAGCCTTCCTTAGCATCAATCTTAACATCAACCATTTCTGCAGTGATTTCTACTGATTCACCGTTGATATCCATAACGATCTTGCCCTCAGCTTCGATAGCAGCAACTGTTGATGCAGGATCAGCCTGTGCTAAAGCTCCACCAAATGCCTTGATGTTCTTTCCGAGCAGAGGTCCTGCAACCTTGAAGTTTGGTTTCAAGCTGTAGTTCATGTATTCATCCAGCTTGCTTTCGAAAACAACTGTCTTAATGTTCAGTTCTTCCAGAATCAGTGGAGTAAGGTCACTGATAATAGCTTCGTACTTACCGTCTACCATTACTTCTGTCAGTGGCTGTCTTACCTTGATTCTTTCCTTTTCTCTGATTCCTCTGCCAAGTCCTACGAGAGTTCTTACCAGGTCCATTCTTTCTTCAACCTTTTCGTCGATGAGGCTTTCATCTACCTTAGGGAAGAATGCCAGATGTACTGAATCTTCGCCTGTCAGGTTCTGATACATTTCATCTGAAATGAATGGTGCAAATGGTGCGATCATCTTAGCCACTCCTACGAGAACTTCGTAAGTTGTAGCGTATACTGACTTCTTGTCTTCTGTCAGCTCTTCGCCCCAGAATCTTCTTCTTGCTCTTCTGATATACCAGTTGGACAGATCTTCGTTTACGAAGTCCTGAATCTTTCTTACAGACTTCATGTGGTCATATCTATCCATTTCTTCTGTTACTTCCTTGATCAGCTTGTTGTACTTGCTGATGATCCATCTGTCAAGTTCAGGTCTTTCTGCATAAGGAACTTCCAGTGAAGCCGGATCCAGATTGTCCTGATTTGAGTAAAGTACGAAGAAGTTATATACGTTCTTAATAGTTCCGAAGAACTTGCTCACGATTTCGATGAGGCCGTCTTCGTCAAACTTAGTTGGTGACCATGCAGGTGAAGTGTGGAGCAGATACCATCTTGTTGCGTCTGCACCGTACTTGTCGAAGAGTTCAAATGGGTCAACAGTGTTACCTCTTGACTTACTCATCTTCTTACCTTCCTTGTCAAGGATCAGGTCATTTACGAGAACATTCTTGTAAGGAGCCTTGCCCTTGATAAATGTGGAAATAGCCATCAGTGAATAGAACCAACCTCTAGTCTGGTCAATACCTTCACAGATGAAGTCTGCAGGGAACAGTTCTTCATCAAAGTTTTCTGCGTTTTCAAACGGATAGTGCTGCTGTGCGAAAGGCATTGATCCTGAGTCGAACCAGCAGTCCATAACTTCAGGAATTCTGCTCATTGTCTTGCCGCACTTTTCGCATGTGATGTGAACGTCATCCACATATGGTCTGTGGAGTTCGATATCTTCTGTAATAGTTTCCTGAGCCTTTTCAACCAGTTCAGCTCTGCTTCCGATACAGTCAAGATGTCCGCATTCGCATCTCCAGATCGGAATAGGAGTTCCCCAGTATCTGTTTCTTGAAATAGCCCAGTCTTTAACTTCTTCCAGCCAGTTTCCAAATCTCTTTTCTCCTACGAAATCAGGGAACCAGTTAACTGTGTTATTGTTTGCAACCAGCTGTTCCTTCATGCTGCTCATTTCGATGTACCAGCTTGGCTTAGCATAGTAAACCAGTGGAGTTCCGCATCTCCAGCAGTGAGGATAGTTGTGGACGATTCTTTCCTTAGCGAAGATCTTGTCTTCTGCTGCCAGCCACTTGATGATATCTACATCCAGGCCGTCTTCCATTACGAATCTGCCTGCCCATGGAGTCTCAGTATACTTACCTTCTTCATCTACAGGGTTAACTACAGGCAGGTCATATTTTCTTCCGCACTGATAGTCGTCTTCACCGAATGCAGGTGCAGTATGAACGATACCTGTACCATCTTCTACTGATACGTAATCCATGCAAGTTACGAAGAATGCCTTCTTGTCAGCCTTAACAAATGGCATCAGCTGTTCGTAATCCATGTATTCCAGATCCTTACCCTTCATTTCTTCCAGGATTTCATACTTGCCTTCACCCAGAGTCTTGTTAGCCAGAGCCTTAGCTACATAGAAGATGTTTCCTTCTTCGTCGCCTTCTGTCATCTTAGCCTTGATGTAGTCGATTTCAGCGCCTACAGTCAGTGCAACGTTTGATGCCAGAGTCCAAGGAGTAGTTGTCCAAGCCAGGAAGTATTCGTTTTCTGTTCCAACCTTCTTGAATTTTGCAGTAATTGTCATTACTTTTACTTCTTTGTATCCCTGCGCTACTTCGTGAGAAGCCAGACCAGTTCCACATCTAGGGCAGTATGGCAGTATCTTATGGCCTTCATAAATTTTGTCAGCCTTGAAGAATTCCTTCAGAATCCACCAACCTGTTTCAATGAAGTTGTTGTCAAGAGTGATGTATGGATTATCAAGGTCGATCAGGTATCCCATTCTCTTAGTCATGTCTCTCCACATGCTTTCGTATGTGAATACTGATTCCTTACATTTTTCATTAAATTCTTTGATACCGTATTTTTCGATATCCTGCTTGCCGCTCATGTTCAGCTGCTTTTCTACTTCGATTTCTACAGGAAGTCCGTGTGTATCCCATCCGGCCTTACGCTTAACAGCGAATCCCTGCATTGTCTTATAACGGCATACTGAGTCCTTCAGTGTTCTTGCGATTACGTGATGGATTCCGGGTCTTCCGTTAGCTGTTGGAGGTCCTTCATAAAAGATGAACGAAGGCATTCCATCTCTAGTGCTTACGCATTTTTCCAGCAGGCCGTCTTTCTCCCACTGATCAGCCTGCTCCATCTGAAGCTCAGCAATCGGTTTTTCTGATAAATTCTTGATCATTTTGTATCTTTCCTTTCCGGTTTTGTTCTTAGTTGGGTCGGTCCTTACAAAAAGAAAACGCCCCCAACATCTGTTAGGGACGATCATTGACCGCGGTACCACCCTAGTTACGGGACCATCATCCCGTCTCTCTTAAAGTGTTGAACTCAGAGGTGATTTTCACGTTCCGCTTCACCGATACTCTCTCAGCAAATGAGCATCTCTCTGTAAGGATTTTACGCAGTGCTACTGTCCTCGTCACTGTTCTGTTATTAAATTTCGTACCTAATTATTTTATCTTCAAAGTATTGAAAAGTCAAGGATTTTGTTGATTTGCCATCTTGTTATCTACAATCAATAGTGATAGAATAGCAAGGTATGTTAAAGCTTAAAATTATTTTCGGAGAAAAATCGTGGAAAAATTTTTTAAACTCAAAGAACACAACACAACAGTTAAAACTGAAATAGCTGCCGGTATTACGACATTCATGACAATGGCGTATATCTTGGCAGTAAACCCAAGTATCCTGGCTGATGCTGGAATGAACCCTAATGCTGTATTAATAGCTACTGCGCTGGCTTCATTCATCGGAACTTTCTTAATGGCAATGTTTGCTAACCTGCCTTTTGCACTTTCAGCAGGTATGGGACTTAATGCTTACCTTGCATATACAGTAGTTCTGGGCATGGGCATTTCTTGGGAAACTGCACTGTTTGCAGTATTTATCGAAGGTCTCATCTTCATTCTGCTGTCAGCTACAAACGTGCGTGAAGCAATCTTTAATGCTATTCCGCTCTCACTGAAAAGAGCAGTTTCAGTAGGTATCGGTCTCTTCATCGCATTCATCGGACTTCAGAATGCAGGTCTTGTAGTAGACTCATCAACACTGGTTACTATCACTAAGTTTACTACTGAATTTAACACAGCGGGAATTTGCGCACTGCTGGCAGTTGTAGGCCTTCTGATCATGGCAATTCTCTACATCAAGAAAGTTCCCGGATCAATCCTTCTGGGAATCATCATTACTTGGGTATTAGGTATGATTTGCCAGGTTATCGGCCTCTATGTACCAAATCCTGAAGCGGGATTCTACGGACTGTTCCCTGCAGGTATCGTAAGTGCTGACTTCTCATCACTGGGTGAAACTTTCGGAGCATGTTTCTCAGTTGACCTTAACGCTGTAGGAATCGTTAACTTCATCGTAGTTATCTTCGCATTCCTCTTCGTTGACCTGTTCGACACACTGGGAACTCTGATCGGTGTAAGTACTAAGGCTGGAATGCTTGATGAAAACGGCAGACTGCCAAACATCAAACCGGCACTCATGGCAGACGCAGTTGCAACTTCCGCAGGTGCTGTAATGGGTACATCAACAGTTACTACATTCGTTGAATCATCAGCAGGCGTTGCTGCAGGTGGTAAGACAGGTCTCACAGCTCTCACAACAGGCGTACTGTTCCTGCTGGCTACTCTGTTCTCACCGGTATTCACAGCAATCCCTTCATTTGCTACTGCTCCTGCTCTGATTCTGGTTGGTTTCCTGATGTTCGAATCCATCACAGAGCTGAAGTTTACAGAAGAAAACATGACAGATACAATTCCTGCATACCTGTGCATCCTGGCTATGCCACTGTTCTACAGCATCTCAGAAGGTATCTGCTTCGGAGTAATTTCATACGTAGTACTGAACCTGGTAACAGGCAAGAAGGAAAAGATCGCACCGCTGATGTACATCCTGGCAGTGCTGTTCGTACTGAAGTATATCTTCCTGTAAATGCATCATTTTGCAGTTATTTTGAATTGAAAAGTAGCCTGATGTGATTCCGCACAAGCAGGTACAATCATAAACGAAACGAAAATAAAGAATAGAAAAACCTCAGGAACTGTCTGAGCCCAAAGGGCGAGTTTTCCTGAGGTTCTATTCTTTTTGAGTAAGTTTAATATGATTGACTGCGAGGAGGACTAAACGGAGGGCTACTTTTTAATTTCAAAATATCTCCGCATAAAATGATTCTATTTACAGAATCACATCTTCCATCGTATACAGCCCCGGTCCTTTTCCTGCCATGAATGCTACTGCATCACATGCTCCTTCTGCATAGCATCTCCAGTCGTATGCATCATGAGATATTTCCATTTTCTCTCCCATGCATCCGAATATGATTCGATGTGTGCTAGGAGTATTTCCTGCTCTGATTGAGTGGAATGCGATGTCATCATAAGTCTTATCAGATGCTGCTTCCGCCATTTCTTCAGCAAACTCTTTAGCTGTACCACTAGGTGCATCCAGCTTAGTTTCACTGTGCATTTCGATTATCTCAATTTTACATTTGTCACCCAGCATGGCGGCCGCTTCGCCCAGTAACTTTCTCATAACATTTACAACGTATGAAGTATTTGCCGCTTTCATCATTGGAATCACATCACCCGCTGCAAGCAAAGCCGCCGTCTGTTCTTCGTTAAAACCTGTTGTCCCGCAGATAAATGCTTTCTTATGAGTAAGACAAGCCTCTAACATTTCCATACTCAGTTCAACAGTTGAGAAATCCACAACCAAATCGCATTCTTCTATAATGTCTTCAATATTCTCGTATACCAAAGCCCCCAACTCTTCACCAAGACCTGCAACAAGACCAATATCTTTTCCAATATAATCTCTTCCCGGCGTACCGATTCCGCCGACAATCTTTATATCTTCTCGCTTAGCAGCAGCTTCCACTATCAGCTTATCCATATGGCCTCTAGGCGCTGTAATCACTATTTTGATCATTGTTTTCTCCTCTTTTAACACTTCATATCATCAATTTACCTTGCGCTCATCTACAGCAATCTGCAAAAATCTTTCAATGGCCTGCAAAGGATCTTCCTTATTCACCGTCAATCTTATGAACGGTTCTTTGCCACCATTAATCATCATCTTAGCACCGTAGGCTTCTACAAGCCTTGACATCATGCCCTCGTTGAACTTTACATTTTCCCAAAGACTAAAGATCACCTTATATCCTTGCTGCTGAATTTCGCTGACACCCAGCTTACCGGCCATTGCTCTTATCTTGGAAATCTTAATAAGATTCATGGTATCTCTAGGAATATCTCCGAATCTATCGATGAGTTCGTCTACTATTTCGTTTTCATCGTCATCGTTTTCTATCATGGCGATTTTTTTATACATCTGCAAGCGCAAAACTTCGTTCTCAATATATCTGACAGGGATAATGGCAGGTATAGGTAAACTGAAGGCAGTTTCTTCCGATTGTGGAAGTTTTTCGATGCCCTTGACTTTATCCACTGCTTCTTCAAGCATCTTGCAGTAAAGTTCATAACCGATGCTTAGCATATGGCCTGACTGTTCTGTCCCCAATAGATTTCCTGCACCACGCAGTTCCAAATCCTTCATAGCAATCTTAAATCCGGAACCAAACTCAGTAAATTCTCTGATTGCCTTCAAACGTTTCTCTGCAATTTCCGACAGCACTTTATCCTTCTTATACATCAAATATGCGTACGCCATACGATCTGAACGACCAACACGTCCACGAAGCTGATAAAGCTGCGCCAGTCCGAATTTATCCGCATCAAGCACGATCATGGTATTCACATTAGGGATATCTATTCCCGACTCGATTATGGTAGTTGATACAAATACGTTGTATTCTCCCTCGGAAAAATCAACAATGATTTCTTCCAGTTTATTGGCAGGCATCTTGCCGTGACCAACTACCACAGACGCATTAGGAACCAGTCTTTCGATGTCGCCGGCCACTCTGTTTATGGACTCTACTCTATTATAAAGTACATACACCTGCCCTCCACGAGCAAGTTCCTTCTCAATGGCATCGCGCATTACGAAATCGTCCTGCTCCATTACATAGGTCTGAACAGGATATCTATCCTCCGGAGGTTCCTCCAAAGTACTCATATCTTTAATTCCTGACAAAGACATATGCAAAGTGCGGGGTATCGGCGTTGCCGATAGAGTAAGAACGTCTACGTTTTCTTTAAGCTGCTTAAGTTTTTCCTTATGCTTTACTCCAAAACGCTGTTCTTCATCTATCACCAGCAGTCCCAAATCTTTGAAATCAATGTCTTTTGAAAGAAGTCTATGGGTTGCGATTATCAGATCAACGCTACCCTTCTCAAGGCCTTCTAAAATCAGTTTCTGCTGTTTAGGACTTCTGAATCTTGAAAGCATTTCCACCTTGAATGGAAACTTTTCAAATCTATCTTTCAATGTATAGTAATGCTGGTTTGCCAGCAATGTTGTTGGTACAAGAACCGCCGCCTGCTTGCCATCTGCCACACATTTAAAGAGTGCTCTGGCCGCCACTTCGGTTTTTCCAAATCCTACGTCTCCACACAAAAGACGATCCATTGGAGAATCTTTCTCCATGTCTTTCTTGATTTCTTCTATACATCTAAGCTGATCGTCTGTCTCTGAAAACGGAAAACTATCTTCAAATTCCTTCTGCCATACGGTATCTTCAGAAAAAGCGAAGCCTTTCTCATTCATTCTTATAGCTGACAATCTAATCAGTTCGTCTGCCATATCTGTAATGGCTGCACGCGCCTTTGCCTTTGTTTGTTTCCATTCACTTCCCGACAGTTTATTTAGCTTAGGAGCAACACCATCACCACCCACGTATTTCTGAAGCATTCCCAGCTGATCAACAGGAATATATAAGGAATCCTCTCCCGCGTACTTAACCTTAAGATAGTCCTTTTTAACACCTTGAACTATCAGCTGTTCAATACCTGTAAATTTACCTATTCCATGACTTTCATGAACAACGTAGTCTCCTGTTTGAACATCGGCGAAGCTCTTTATCTGTTCTCCTCTTGACTTTTTCTTACCTTTGCGGCTTTTTCTATTACCGCCAAAGATATCGCCTTCCCAGATATAACAAAGCTTCTTATCTGTGAATTCCATACCGGAAGTCAAAGTCCCCTGTATCAGCTTGACTTTGCCGGCTAAATTTTCATGCACAAGGAATTCTTCCAGGTTCTTTCTTCTCTCATCTCCACTACATACAATGGTTACATCAAACTCACGTCTAATATAACTACAAAGATCACCTTTGAGCAGGTCCATCCTGCCGTTATACGTAGGTGTCTGTCTGCAGTTTACCGTTATCAGTTGAGTAAGGAACGGTGCGTTTTTAATGGTCGATGTGAAAGGAGTAAATATATATCCTTCTTTTTCATATAACAGGAAATAGTCCTTCTGGCCTGATATGGCCTTGAAGTCATCTCCTATTCCCCTGCCGGCATTGAGAATCGCTGCAATATCATCGCTTCTCTCTTTCTCATATACTTCCAGGGTTTCCAGTATTCTTGCCGGATCATCGATGAAAATTTCCGGCTTTTTCATATAGTCCCAAATATACATGGTTTCATCGTAAAAATAGTTGATGAATTTTTCCATGTATTGCAGGTTCATCATATTATCTATATAATCCTCAAGCTGTCCTCTGCGCTGCTTGAGGTTGTGTACCGTTTCACTGCTGCCTTCCTTTTTTTCCAGCTTCTTGATAGCCTTAAGATAAGCGGCATTTATATTATTCTTAGCCTTCTCAAAGACATCAGAGTCTTTCACCAGCTGACTGCACTGGCATATGGTTACGCACTTCAATTCCTCTGCAGACCTCTGACTATCTATATCAAAAGTTCTAATGGAATCTATCTCTGTATCAAAGAGTTCCACTCTATACGGCATATCGCTATCAGGAGTAAATATATCAATGATTCCGCCTCTGATACTAAACTCTCCACGGCTTTCTATCATAGGTACACGCTCATATCCCATAAATGACAGCTTTGCCTTTACTTCTTCCGGGTCGATGTCTTTGCCCCTTTGAAGTTCCACCACGTTCTCTTCGAATATTTCTTTCGGCGGAAGTTTCTTGATAGCTCCTGTAACAGGTGCGATAACAATACAATCCTCACCCTTTGTAACTGCCTTCAGCACCTTCATCCTTTGGAGAAGCTCATCATTGCTCTTTGCATCGTACTGAATCATGGATTCATCGTCCGGAGGTAATATATATGTGTTTCTTGCATCAAAAAAAGAAAGGTCAGTAGCCAACCGCTTCGCCCTGTTAAGAGTTGAAACTACAATGAGGCTTTGACCCTTTTTGTCTTTGATTATATCTGAAATTATCGGTGCTATACGCCCTTCTGAAGCGCCTGTAATGTTAATCATTCCCCTGCTGGTCACTTTGTTCCTTTCCGGCAGGTTTTGCCTTTACATTATATTTATTCATAGCTCTGTCGATGCCTTCTTCCAAAATGCACATAATGGCATCCGCAGCATTCTCTACGGCTTCATCAATAGCCTTTTGCTCGTCTCCGCCAAGTTTGCCAAGGACGAAATCCTTCCAATCGAGGTTTCCGCTTTTGCCTATGCCAAGGCGTATTCTCGGGAAGTCTGAATCATGCAAATGCTGAATGATATTCTTCATGCCGTTATGACTGCCTGCACTACCTTTTTTCCTGATTCTGATAGTGCCGATTTCCAGATCGAAATCGTCATAAATAACGATAAGCTCTTCCATTGCCACATCATAATAATCTACCACTTCACGGATAGCTTCACCGCTGAGATTCATATATGTCTGCGGTTTCACCAGAAGAGATTTACGGCCGGAGATGAAACCATCTCCGACCAGTGATTTATGTTTGATTTTATTAACTTTTATATCGTTTTTCTCAGCAAGCTTATCGATTACGAGAAAACCCATGTTATGGCGTGTCTTCTCGTATTTCTTACCGGGATTGCCGAGTCCTGCGATTACAAACATATTTTATTGCTTCCTTCCTGCCTTGCGGCATTCATTAAAGTTTAGTCAAACAGCTTGCTTACTGTTTCGTTGTTGTGGATTCTTGACATTGCTTCTGCGAAGAGAGGAGCAACTGACAGCATCTTCATCTTAGGGATTCTCTTTTCTTCAGGAATAGGAAGAGTGTTCAGGAGAACCAGTTCTTCGATAGCTGACTTTTCGATTCTTTCAATAGCAGGTCCTGACAGTACTGCGTGAGTTGCAGCAGCTCTTACGCTCAAGGCACCCAGATCCTTCAGTGCATTTGCAGCGTTAGTGATAGTTCCTGCTGTATCGATCATATCGTCGATGAGGATACAGTGCTTTCCTTTGATATCGCCGATGATGTTCATGATTTCGCTCTTGTTTGGTTCAGGTCTTCTCTTATCCACGATAGCGATAGGGCAGTTCAGTGGTTCTGCCATCTTTCTTGCTCTAGGAACTGAACCGTGGTCAGGTGATACGATAACCAGGTTATCCTGTGCCTGATCCTTGAAGTACTTAGTGATGATAGGCATTCCCAGCATGTGGTCAACAGGAATGTTGAAGTATCCCTGAATCTGTGATGCGTGAAGGTCCATAGTAACTACTCTGTCTGCACCTGCTGCTACCAGCATGTCAGCAACCAGCTTAGCTGTGATTGGATCTCTAGCCTTTGCTTTTCTGTCCTGTCTAGCATATCCATAGTAAGGAATTACTGCATTGATTCTTCCTGCTGAAGCTCTCTTCATAGCGTCGATCATGATGAGAAGTTCCATTAAGTTATCGTTTACAGGATCGCATGTGGACTGTACGATGTAGCAGTCAACACCTCTAACTGTTTCGCCCAGGTTTACTGAGATTTCGCCATCGCTGAACTTGCTTACTGTAGCTTTTCCAAGTGGCTTACCCATGATTGAAGCGATTTCTTCTGCCAGTTCTGAATGTGAGTTTCCTGCAAATACTTTGTAGTTTGAAAATGCACTGTTTTTCATTTTGTTTCTCCTACCTCTACTTTCTCTACTACGATTTATTTATTTTATATTATTTTTTTAAGATACCTTTTTTCTCTACCCAGCCGTCCACAGTCTTTCCTCTGGACCTTGCTACGTAAAGGGCACCATCAGGTACGTCTTCTGTTATTGTACTTCCGGCAGCAACGTATGCGCCTTTTCCAACATGTACAGGTGATATCAAATTGACATTACATCCTATGAATGCACCGTCTTCCACAACCGATCTATATTTCTTGCTTCCATCATAGTTTACGAAAACTACGCCGCAACCCAAGTTAACCTTTTCTCCTACATCGGAGTCTCCCACATATGTAAGGTGGGATGCCTTGGCACCATCTGCCAGCTTGGAGTTTTTAATTTCTACGAAGTCTCCCACTCTGCATTTGTTACCGATGTCACTGTTAGGTCTCAAATAAGCAAACGGTCCGACAGTTGTCTCATTACCTACTTTGCTTTCCAGTACAACAGAGCTCTGTATTGTAGTTCCGTCTCCTATTACTGAATCCTTAATTCTGGTATTCTGTCCTATAATACAGTTCTCTCCGATGGTAACATCACCTTCGATTACCACACATGGGTAAATAGTTGTCCCTTTACCAATCTTAACACCTTCATCAATGTAGGCCATCTTCAAATCGATAAAGTTTACTCCGGCTTCCATGTAAGCAATATTTCTCTCAATTCTCGCTTTTTCAAGAGCTTCATATTCTTGAATATTCATTGAGCCCTCCTTAGAATTTCTTATCCTTTTCCAGAATCATTTCGCCTACTTTGTAAATGTCTCCGGCACCCATTGTGATTACTAAGTCACCTTCTTCAGCATTGTTATATACGAAGTTTGCAATTTCATCAAAATCTTTGAAGAAATATACATCCTTTGTATGATCAGCTTCTTTAATCTTATTCATAAGAGATTTGGAACTAATCTTATGGATATTCTTTTCTCTTGCCGCATAAATTTCAGCCAGAACTATTTTATCAGCTTCTTCGAATGATGTGGCAAAATCATCCATCAATGCCATCGTTCTTGTATATGTGTGTGGCTGGAACAAGCACCATAAATTATTGTGCTTCATATTCTTGACCGCTGATAAAGTAGCCTTGATTTCAGTTGGGTGATGAGCGTAATCGTCGATAATCTTGATACCGCTTGTTGTCTTACCCAGTATGTCGAATCTTCTCTGAGTTCCCTTAAATGTCTTCAGAGTTTTAACGATGTCTTCAACATCCACATCGAGAATATGGCAACATACGAATGCGGAAAGTGCATTTAATATATTATGTTCTCCCGGTACTGAAAGCTTGATTTCGCAAAGAACCTTGCCTCCGTGGTTTACTTTGAAGCTAGGCATTCCCTCATTATCAAAGTCTATATCTGATGCAAAGTAATCGCAACTCTCGTTAAGACCAAATGTAATGGCATTAGGGAGATTTTCGATTACTCTCTTTACAAACGGATTAGCATCGTACGCAATTACCGCTCCGTTAGCAGGAACCAGCTTAGCGAACTTATCAAATGAACTTGCAATATGATCTACATCCTTAAAGTAGTCCAGATGATCCGAATCTATATTTAATATGATTTCGATTTTTGGCTTAAGACTGAGGAAGCTATCCATGTACTCGCATGCTTCAGTAACGAAGTACTTGTTTTCTCCTACATATACGTTTCCGTTGATTTCCGATAAATTGCCACCAACAAGAATGGTAGGTGATTTTTCAGCATTCTTTAAGATCAAAGAAACCATAGAAGTTGTCGTAGTTTTACCATGAGTTCCTGAAATAGCAATGCTGTTTTCATACTCATCCATAAGAGCACCCAATGCCTGTGCTCTGGTGATTGCAGGAATTCCCAGTTCTTCTGCACGCGCCAGTTCAGGATTGTCTGATCCAACCGCTGCAGAATAGATAATTAAGTCAACGCCTTCTACATTTTTTGCTCTATGACCCAAATATATAACGGCTCCGTCTTCTATTAACTTATCCGTAATTTCACTTTCTCTCATATCGGAACCTGAAACTTCATATCCTCTTGACAGAAGAATTTCAGCAATTGCAGAAAGACCAATTCCGCCTATTCCGATACAGTGTATTTTATTATAATCCGGTAAATTTACCATCTATACTGCCTCCTAATCGTAGTTATGAGGATTATAACATATTTTTGCCATAATATCTACCCTCTCTATTACGATTGACAACAAACACCAATAATATTATTATGTTTTTGCGGATTAATTATATTTTATTTATGTATCGAAAGAGGTAGCAATGAAAAGAAGTCATAGAGTAGGTGCAATATGTCAAATACTCACAGAATCACCTGAAAAAGTGTTTAGTCTCAATTACTTTTGCGAGAAGTTTTCCGCTGCTAAATCCAGCATAAGTGAAGATATCGCAGCTGCCAAAGAAGCTGTAAAAGTCTCCGGTTACGGCTATATCGAAACCATTGCCGGTGCATCCGGAGGCGTTAGATATGTATCTGATATTTCCGAGGAAAAAGCAAGAGAAGTTCAGACAAGTCTTTGCAATATGCTTAAAGAAGAAAGCCGAATTTTAGGCGGCGGATTCCTTTATACTTCAGACATAATGTACAACCCTTCCATTGTAAAGGGCATGGCACAGATTTTCGCAAAACATTTCAGATCTTCAGGCGCTGACTATGTTGCCACAATAGAGACAAAAGGCATTCCTGTTGCCTTTATGACTGCACATCTCCTCAACTTGCCTGTAATCGTTGTACGCAGAGAAACTAAAATATCCGAAGGCGCTACTGTAAGCATCAACTACTTCCCGGGGTCTTCCGAAAGATTGCAAAAGATGTCAATATCAAAGAGAGCCGCAGCGCCCGGTTCAAAAGCCTTGATAATAGACGACTTTATGAGAGGCGGCGGCAGTATAAAAGGCATTGCCGAAATACTTTCTGAAGTGGATATTGAGGTTGTTGGAACAGGTGTAGCCATCGCAAATACAGAGCCGGAAAAGAAGAAAGTCGATAATTATTTCCCTATCGTATTTTTAGGAAAAGTAGACGAAAACAACAAGTTTGCTGAAGTCATCGCGAATAGTCAGATTATTTAAATTTCGCTTGTTTATCTATTTATTCTATTATATAATGGTGTTGATTATATAGGAATATGTGGCACGAAAGGCGGTACTACACATGAACATTACTGACGTAAGAATCCGAAAGGTAAACGATGAAGGAAAGATGAAAGCGGTTGTTTCCATTACCTTTGATGATGAATTTGTTGTACATGACATCAAGATCATAGAAGGACAAAACGGACTGTTCATCGCAATGCCTAGCAGAAAAATGGGTGAAGGCGATTTTAGAGATATTGCTCATCCACTGGTTTCTGAAACAAGAAATAAAATTAGAGATGCTATCTTTAATGAATATGAAAAGGTAATTGCACAAAAATCTGTTGAATCAGAAGAAGTGCCTGTAGAATAATAAATTCTTCATTAAAAAACAAAACCCGATGCAATAAAACATCGGGTTTTTTATTATTATCTTAATCTTGTTTTGTTATTCAATTACTTTAACTCTGATCAAGTTAGTTGTTCCTGATACTTGCAGAGGCATTCCTGCACTCAACACAATAAGATCGCCTTTCTTTACAAATCCCATTCTTTCCGCACCTTCAGATGCTTCCATCGTGAGCTTGTCTATGCTATCGCTAAGTCTTGTATGCACCGGATAAACGCCTCGTGTAAGGGCCTGTTGATGATAAGTTTTTTCAACCGGAGTTGCTGCAATAATAGGTGTACTCGGCTTATATTTCGCCATCATTTCCGCAGTATATCCTGATGTGGTTACTGCCACAATGGCACTGGCCTTTATATCTCTTGCAGTAGTACATGCGGCATGACCCATAGCATTGGAAACGTCTTTTTCATCAGATTCAACTTCGAGGAACTTGTACTGATTTACTTCTTCAGCATCCAATTCCGCCTGACTTACAATTTTAGCCATAGTTGCAACAGTTTCTACAGGATACTGTCCCGCAGCACTTTCTCCCGATAACATAACTGCTGAAGTTCCATCGAATACAGCGTTGGCCACATCAGTGATTTCCGCTCTTGTCGGAGCAAGGCTTGTTGTCATGGATTCAAGCATCTGAGTTGCCGTTATTACAGGTTTGCCGGCTTTACAACACTCTTTGATAAACTTCTTCTGAATGCCCGGCAACTTTTCAAAGTCAACTTCAACACCCATGTCGCCTCTCGCTACCATGATACCATCCGAGAGTTCCAGGATATCCTTAAAATTGTCTATCCCTTCCATGTTTTCTATCTTTGAAATAATCTTGATGGTTTCTCCACCATTTTCATTGAGAAGAGTACGGAGTTGCTTAACATCATCACCGCTTCTTACAAATGATGCTGCAACATAATCCACGTCCATCTTAATACCAAATAGAATATCATTTCTATCAGCTTCGCTTATATATTCCAAATCAAGAGACTTGTTAGGAATGTTAACACCTTTTCTATTGCTTACTTTCCCCCCTGCAATAACCCTGCAAATAACATCGACTTCAGTAGTCTCTTCTACTTCCATCTTAATTCGACCATCGTCGATCAGAATTCTTGTGCCTTTTTCTACTTGGGACGGTAAAGCCTTGTATGTAGTGCTTACCTTTTCCTTTGTTCCTGCAATTTCCTCAGATGTAAGTGTGAAAAGCTGTCCTTCTTCGATTATTTCGCTACCGTTTTCAAAATCCTTAAGTCTGATTTCAGGTCCTTTTGTATCTAAAAGTATAGCAGCAGGAATATCTAAACGATCTCTCACACGTCTGAACTTTTCGATGGTTTTCTTATGGTCATCATGAGTTCCGTGAGAAAAGTTGAGTCTCGCTACATTCATGCCCGCCTTCAGCATCGCTTCCATTGTTTCTTCATCTCTGCTGGACGGTCCCAGTGTACATACTATCTTAGTTTTTTTAAGCATAAATCTCCTTCCATATCCCTATTTTATTAGTAATAAAAACCTCTGTCAGGCTCTGAGTATTCTTTTACTCTTGCTTCATAAGCATCCATTGCTTCCGCTTCAAACGCAAGAGGCGTTTCGATGCCACACTCCTTAAGTATATATTTTGCAAAAGGAGGATTAAGCACCAGAATAGGTCCTATTATATAAGTACCCATAAAGTTGTTTTTTCTGATACCTTCTTCTTTCATGTCAGGGTTAAGTCCCGGACCTCTCTCAGTAGAGAACAAGCCTGTAACTTCGGCATTTTCACCCCACCAAGAATGGGTAAACTGGCTCTTATATCCTACAATTTTAGTTTCTCCGAATGAACCGATGTAGAGCGAATTGAATCTATCCATCATGTCACGCTTTGCAACTGTATCGAATATTCCCAGACACTCAACAACTGTTCCGTCTTTATCTTCAATAGCCTTCCCAAAGATTTCAAGAGCATTGCCTGTAATAAGGAATCTGCCACCATTTTCTATGAGTTCAACTATTCTTTCTTTATATTGTCTGAGCTTTTCCAGAACAATAAGCTGAGAGTTTTCAGTCATTGTTCCCATATAAATCAGAGCCGGCTGTTCTGTTACAAACAATGGCTCGTCCTTTAGTGATGTTTCCACCACTTCTATTTCAGGACATGACTTCTTAAGAAAGCTTACATTTCCAAGCTCTCCGTATAAATTGCAAATTTCAGGGAAAAGAACTTCTATCTTCATGCTGACACGCTCCCTTCTCCGCTTCTTATTATATCTTTTACTTTGTTACCTATTTTCTTGCCAAGTCCGATACTGTCTGTACCGTATAATACATAAATATTATCGTTAGCAAAGAGTTTTGCCATTTCCGGAGAATCCATTTCATTGGCAGTGTAAGAAATCTTTTCTTCAGCAACTCCTGCAAGCAATAGTCTCAGCTTATGATCCTTACCTCTTGGGCCTGTTACGATAATATTCTTGATAGTATCGTTGTTGAGCATTTCGAAATCACAGTCATACATCCAGCATGTGTTTTCCGACCAATTTCTGGCATCACCCTGACAGCTGTTTGCAAGGATGATTTCCTTATCTCCCGGTTGCTGAGAAATATAGTCGAATACTCGAGAAGTACCGAAAGCATTCTTTTCTTTAGCAAGCATCATATATACGGTCTTATCACCTATGGTTTCTGCATCAAATCGAGTTCCAACGATATCTATTTTCTCAAGAAAAGCTTTGATTCTTTCTCTGTCATATCCCATTTCTCTAAAGAGAACCACAACGGAAAGAACATTGTAGATATTGTAAACGCTGTTATTGAGCAGCGGATATGTTTCGCTTCCGTCCGCTTCTTTAACTGTTATAGACATATTGTCCAAATTTACATCGCAACCTGCGTAATCATACTGCGGCGCATGGAATCCACAATCCGGACAGTATGCACGACCAATGTGGCTGTATCTGACATATTCATACTTAAGCTTCGCATGGCATTCAGGGCAAATCTGGAAGTCATTGATAAGATTATCAGAAATATCCTTATCAGCGGCCATTCTCTCTATTCCAAAGTACACTCGGTCATTATCCGGAGCAATCATGGAACAGAATAAGTCATCAGCATTAACGATGAGCTTAGTTTCCTTAGGGATATATTTAGTAAGTATAGAAGAAATGTATTCCGGATGAGCATTTCTCATTATGGAGTCTCTGGAAAGATTGGTAATAATCATATATTCAGGCTTCATATGAGGAAATACTCGACGCGCAGAACGTTCATCGATTTCAAATGATCCGATATCTCCTTTGCATTTTCCGAATATGTTTGCGCTTCTGATAAGGCTTGTAGCAATACCTGAATTTATATTGGATCCGGCATTGTTATTCACTACAGTTTTTCCTTCTGATTTGAGAGCATCTATAATAAGATTGTTTACTGTAGTTTTTCCATTTGTTCCTGTAACTGCAATAATTTTCTTAGGCTTGCCTATATATTTCAAAAACTCAGGGCATACTTTCAAAGCTATAGCACCTGGAAAATCAGTTCCTTTGTGGCCTGTAAGCTTCAGTGCTATTATTGAGAGTTTCGCAACCCAAAGGGCTAAAATGAATCTACACTTTGCCATATAATGTTCCTTTCTAATGGTTGTCCTACTTGTGTTTCGTCCGGTTTAATATTCAAATTCAGGAATAAGTTCTTTGATTGTCGGCATGATTCCAATGCCTCCCGGAGTTTGTCCCGGCAGCTGCCAGAAATCATGGGCACAGTAATTGTTTCCTTCGATAATTACCGGACCTCTAGGAGTTACAGCAATATCCCATCCAACGTATCTCATCTCAGGAACTACCAGTGCAGCATTCTTTGCCAGTTCCTTAACCTGATCAAACATAGGAACACGATATCCGATTAATGGAGTGTTGCTGTATGGATGTTCCGTATAATGTATTCCTGCAGTAGTGTCTCCTGAATGTGCCGGATACAGGAACTCACCTGTTTCCAAATCAAGCGGTCCGTGAAGTCCGTAATTGTCAACAACTCTTCCATTGATGCCCATCTTAAATACGGCATAAACAACATGAGGAACACCCTTGCTATCAATCATTGTAATAACTCGCAGTGTATTAACAGAAAACGGATAAATCGCTGCAATATCAGGATGGTTCTCAATTACATCCTCTACTGTTCCGAAGTCTTTTTCAACTATATAATTATAGAATTCTTCTTTGCTGGCAAAGTTAGAAGTCTCAAGTTTTTCGCAACCCGCGCCACCACTCATATCATTGAGTTTAGCAAATACCTTTTCTCTGGTTTCATAGAATTCATATATCTTCTCTTTATCGACATTTTTCACATCGATACATTCTCTTCCAATATAATCCTTGAACTTAACATTGAATTCGTTCTTGTTATCAAAGAAATGGGCATAGTCGTGATCGTTCATAAACAACATGAATTTCTTGCTTCTAAAACGAGTCATATATGTATTCCTCTGCTCGTGATTCAAGTTCCAAAATTCAAAGATAACGTAATCGTTATATCCTGCATTGTAACGCTTCATAGAAATGAGTATATCAAAAAACAGGAAAAGCTTATTTTTCTTGGATCTCTTATGAGCTTCATCCAAAACCTTAAAAAACTTTCCAAAGCTGGCACCTTTGATAACTCTCATATAGTATTGAAGTTTGCTTTCCATTGTCTACCCTCTTGCTTCCGATTATTTACTATTATAAGTTTTTGTCTTTGACATTTTATTATACCATACACACGTCAAAAAGAACATGATGCAAAAAAGAAAACAGACGGGCTATTGCCCATCTGTTTCACATTGGCTAGGGTAGTAGGATTCGAACCTACGCATGACGGAATCAGAATCCGTTGCCTTACCGCTTGGCGATACCCCAACGCTATTAAGTTGGTAAATGGGGTGGATAGTGGGATTCGAACCCACGCATAACGGAGCCACAACCCGCTGTCTTAACCACTTGACTATACCCACCACATTTGGAGGCGACACCCGGATTTGAACCGGGGAATAAAGGTTTTGCAGACCTCTGCCTTACCACTTGGCTATAGCGCCATACCTGGTGGCTCGACCAGGAATCGAACCAGGGACACGAGGATTTTCAGTCCTCTGCTCTACCGACTGAGCTAT
>JAZUBM010000050.1:0-11465 GCA_045638485.1 Lentihominibacter sp.
TCCTTAGCACAAATACCACAGTTCTTGCACTTTGCATAATCAATTCTAGCCAGGTTATCCTTGATTTCGATTGCTTCGAACTTACATGCCTTCTGACACTTCATGCAACCGATACAACCGTTTTCACAAGTCTTTCTTGTAACAGCACCCTTATCTACTGACTTACATGCAACATGTACCAGCATCTTCTTAGGAACCATTTCAACCAGCTTGTTAGGGCAAACCTTAGTACATGCACCACAACCGATGCACTTTTCTCTATCGATTACCGCAACGCCGTTTACCACCTTGATTGCATCATAGTTACACACTCTGAAACAATCTCCAAGGCCCAGACAACCATGAGGACAAGCCCAGTTTCCACCATAGAACATCTTAGCTGTCTTACATGAATACAGTCTGTCAGCTTCCATGATCTGCTTAGTAACGCCGGCATTACCCTGGCACATTACCATAGCAACTTTTTCTTCAACTTCGCCTGCTTCTACGCCCAGAATTGAAGCAATCTGAGTTGCCAGATCAGCTCCGCCTACAGGACATAATGTAGGGCTCAGGTTAGGATCATCGCCAAATGCATTGGCATAGTCGTCACAACCTGCATATCCGCAACCACCGCAGTTTGCGCCCGGAAGAACGTCTCTAATAGCTGCGACTTTTTCGTCTACAGGTACATACATCAACTTTGATGCTACTGTCAGGATGATACCAAAGATCAAACCTACTACTGCTACTATTATAGCAGGTAATACTATTGTTCCCATGTGTATCCTCCCTTCTTAACCAAATATACCGTCAACAACACCTGAGAATGCCATGAATGCCATTGACAGGATTGCTGCTGTAACCAGAGTGATAGGAATTCCCTGCCAGCACTGAGGGATTCCCTTGCAGTTTTCCAGCTTTTCTCTTAAACCTGCGAACAGTACCATTGCCAGCAGGAAGCCGATTCCGGCACCTACGGAACAGAAGATGGATTCGATATAGTTATATCCATCGTTGATGTTCAGCAGAGTTACACCCAGTACTGCACAGTTTGTTGTGATCAGTGGAAGAAATACGCCCAGTGACTTATAAAGTGGAGGCATGTATTTCTTCAGTGTCATTTCAACCAGCTGTACCAGTGATGCGATAACGAGAATGAATACTACTGTCTGCAGGTAACCAATGTTCAGAGGATCCAGGATCAACTTTTGGATTGGCCATGTTGCCAGTGTAGCCAGAACCATAACGAATGTTACAGCCACACCCATACCTACAGCTGAGTCTAATTTCTTGGAAACGCCCAGGAAAGGACAGATACCAAGGAACTGTGATAATACGAAGTTGTTGGTCAGAATAACTGACATCATGATGATTAAAATTTCAGTCATTATGCATCAGCCTCCTTTCCATCACATTTACCGCCACACATGTCTGCCATCATGCAGCCTTCGCAACCGATTTCCTTCTTCTTGATTGCCTTACCATTGCTGAAGTAGTTAACTGCAGCGATGAGGCAAGCGAATACGAAGAATCCACCAGGAGCCAGCATGAAGATACCTGCAGGTGTGATTGCTGTGTCTACATAGATAGGAATGTCAAATGCAGTTCCTGCACCGAAGAATTCTCTGATGAGACCCATGATTCCCAGTGCCAGTGTGAAACCGATACCCATTCCGAGACCATCCAGAGCTGAATCAATAACGCTGTTCTTTGATGCAAACATTTCCGCTCTTCCCAGGATGATACAGTTTACTACGATCAGTGGAATAAACAGACCTAACGCTGCATCCAATGCAGGCAGATAAGCCTTCAGCATCAGCTGTACCACTGTTACGAATCCTGCGATAACTACGATGTAGCAAGGAATTCTAACCTTTGCAGGAATAATATTTTTCAGTAATGAAATTACAATATTTGAGCAGATGAGAACTGCCATAGTGGAAACACCCATACCAAGTCCATTGATAGCACTTGTAGTTGTAGCAAGTGTTGGACACAGACCCAGCAGAAGTACTAATACGGGGTTTTCCTTGATAATGCCTTTTGTTACTATACCAAGTTTATTCATTATTTCACACCTCCGCATTTCTCAAACTGTTTCAGTGCTGCCTCGATTGAGCAGTATACTGCATTTGATGTAATTGTTGCGCCGGTGATTGCATCAACATTAGCATCGCTGTTGATATGTCCTCCAACAACTTCTCCCATGCCTACATATTGAGCAAGATACTCAACTGTCATGGCCTTTGTTCCAAGTCCCGGAGTTTCAGCGTGCTCAGTTACTGTAGCGCCTGTGATATTACCGTCGGCATCGATACCAACCATAACCTTAACAGCTCCACCAAATCCCTTGTAGTTTGCTGTTACAGCCATACCGGCCTTGTTGTCAGCGATATAGCAATCCAAAACGCCGTCTACCAGTTCACCTTCATATGCTGCGAAAGCATCGCCTTCAGGAAGAACCAGCATTCTTGCTTCATCAGCGGCCTTTGCCTGGTTCTCAAGAATTTTAGGATTTGCAATGCTGTAAGTTCCTGCCAGAGCAAGAGTTACAACCAGACATATACAAACTAAAACTATGCTAGGGAAGATGTTTTCTTTGAAATTATTATTTTTCATTTTCATCTCCTCCTTTCGCCTTTTTAGGTGCCGGATACATCATATTTTCAGTGATTCTGTCTATGTACGGAGTAAGGATGTTCATAAGCAGGATTGCGAATGAAACGCCTTCCGGATATGAAGCAAAGATTCTGATCAGCATAGTGAACAGTCCGCATCCGATACCAAATATGATTTTGCCCTTTGGCAGTGTTGGTGATGTTACATAGTCAGTAGCACAGAAGAATGCTCCCAGCATAACTCCGCCTGCGCACAGGTGGAAGATTGCTCCATCGATTCCACCCCAGATCAGTCCAAGAACTGCAACTGTTGCCAGGAATGATACAGGAATGTGCCATGTGATTACTCTTGAGCAGATGAGGAAGATTCCTCCGATGAGCAGTGCCAGTGCACTTACTTCACCGATACATCCGCCTACGTTTCCAAGGAACAGATCCAAGTTGGAAACTGTAACTGCGTCCATGCCGCCCATGGAAAGTTCACCCAGAGGAGTTGCTGATGTTACTGCATCAACGCCTGTTCCTCTAGCTGTTGGCCATGTAGTCATTTCTGTAGCGAATGCGATGAACAGGAAGATTCTAGCTGTTACCGCAGGGTTTACCAGATTCTGACCGATTCCGCCGAAGAGCTGCTTAACAACAACGATTGCAGCGAAACAACCAACGATTGCAATCCAGAAAGGAAGACCTGCAGGAAGGTTGAATGCGAGAAGTACGCCTGTGAGAACTGCACTCAAGTCTCCTACTGTCTGTTCTTTCTTCATAATCTTGTTCATAAGGTATTCGAATAAGATACATGCTGCAACACATACAATTGTAAGTACAGCCGCTCTATATCCGAACTGGTAGATACCTACTACGAATGCAGGTATCAGTGCCACCAGTACCAGACCCATGATTCTCTGGGTGCTGATAGGCCCCACTGCATGCGGCGCCGATGACACGATCAACTTTTCATGATACTTGTTATCCATTATTTACTCGCCGCCTCCTTTACAAAACCTTTAGCCATCTTATGAGTAAAGCTGAGAGGTCTTCTTGCAGGGCAAATGTATGAGCAGCTTCCGCATTCCATACACTGCATTACCTGCAGCTGATTCAGCTTGTCCACGTCTTTATTTTCATATGCCTGAACCATTGATACCGGCAACAGATCAAACGGACATGCTCTAGTACACATACCGCACTTGATGCAGCCTGTTTCTTCAGGGATAAGAGCCTGAGGACCGTCAAAGAACAGAATAGCATTGTTGTTCTTTACCAGAGGGAACTCGTCTGAGTAAACAGCTCTACCCATCATTGGTCCGCCCATAATGATTTTTTTAGGTTCAGCTTTATATCCGCCACATGCTGCTGCAACGTCTGCAAGTCTTGTTCCGATAGGAACGATTATATTCTTAGGTTCTGCGATAGCATTGCCATCTACAGTTATTCTCTTTGTAGTAAGAGGTCTTCCTGTCTTCAGATACTGACCGATAAATGCAAATGTAGTTACGTTGGAAAGCACGATACCATACTGCGCAGGCAGTTCTCCGGCCTTCATAGTCTTACCTGTGATTTCATAAATCATAACTCTTTCCGCACCCTGTGGGTAGCGTGCTCTCAGAACTTCGACCTTGATATCATCAGCGTGTCCGTTTTCCTTAATAACTGCATTGAGCTTTTCGATAGCATCAGGCTTGTTTTCTTCAACGCCGATGTATGCCATCTTGATGTTCAGATACTTCATAACAGCCAGAATACCGTCGATGATGTACTGAGTGTCCTCAAGCATAAGTCTATGGTCAGATGTGATGAATGGTTCACATTCTGCTGCATTAACTATGAGAGTATCAACTTCATCCAAATTCTTAGGATTCAGCTTGATGTGTGTAGGGAATGATGCTCCTCCCAGGCCAACCAAACCACTTGCTCTGATAGCAGCAATGAAGTCCTGCATATCATTAACTACCGGCGGCTTGATTTCTTCCCATACTTCCTGCTTGCCGTCAGCTTCGATTACGACCATCTGGTCCTGTCCGCCCATAACATTTCTCATGTTAATGATTTCCTTGACAGTTCCGGATACGCTGGAATGAATAGGGGCACTTACGAACGCGTCTGTATCACCAATAACCTGCCCAACTTTTACATAATCTCCCTTAGCCACCTGTGGCTTACATGGAGCTCCGATATGCTGTGACATGGAAATACAAACAGTTTCAGGGATAGCCATCTTTTCAGTCGCACAAGCAGCGGTATGCTTTTCGTGGCTGACATGAATGCTATTCAGGTGCTTACCTTGATGTCCCATTTAAAAAACCTTCCTTCCTTTTATGTCTCTAAATCATTTTGTATACCTTATTAAACCTATACATCGTAGATTATAACATAGTTCAACATTAATTGCTATTAAATTATCTGAATAATGGGACCGTGGGACGGCAATTTAATGTGCATTATATATATGTATATACAATATAAAAAACCCAAAAAATTTTTGGGTCTTTTATCGTTTTTATATATTTTTTAATCTTATTCGTATATTTCCGTCTCTATAACGCATTCGTTTTTGATTCTGCCTACCAAATACTGAAGTGCATCTATAATATGAGGTCTTATATCTCCGCCGATGAGCACATACATGATATCATCCCCCACTTGAAGTCTTCCCTCAGCCAGCCATGTTTTGATGTAATAAATTCCATCCATCTTATATGTTTCTTTGATGACTTCATCTACCTTTTCTTTATCATAAGAAAACTCCATGCCAACTACCGGCTTAGTACCTTCTTCACCGTATCTCACTTTTGCCTTGGCACTCTCACGCACTATTCCATTATGGGTTAAATACATTCCGATTTTTGGCGTGCTCTCATGTTGCTTGGCTTCTGCAAGCCACGCATCTATAGAAGGTATATTTTTGTTCATTCCATATTCCCCCTTATTCATTATGGTGGTGGTCATGTCCGTGCTTATGCATTTCAGCACAGTCATGTGCGGTTCCTCTGAGAACTTCCACTCCATGCCTGATTGGTTTTATCACTGCATTCAGGCATTCAGTTGCCGCCTTCTTGCTACCCGGAAGGTTGACTATAAGAGTTCCTCCTCTTAGGCCTGCTTCTGCTCTCGAGAGCATGCCCATCGGAGTAATTTTCATACTTTCCGCACGCATGGCCTCAGGTATTCCTCTCACTTCACGATCACACACCGCATGTGTTGCTTCAGGTGTCACGTCTCTTCTTGAAAAACCTGTTCCGCCAGTAGTCATAACGAGACAGATATCCAGTTCGTCTGCACACTTTATAAGTTCACTCTTTATAGTTTCGAAATCATCGGGGATAATATTCGTATAAACTACATCCCATCCGTTTTCTTTTAATATTTCCTGCACTGCAGGTCCGCTGGTATCTTCGCGGAGCCCCTGCGATCCTTTATCACTCATTGTGATAACAGCCGCTGTGTATTTCATAGTTTTCTCCTCGTTTCCCTTATTTGTCTTCACCCCATACGAAATCGCCGCTCTTGCCACCGCTTTTTCTTACAAGGTGTATCTGATCGATAACCATATCTTTCTGTACCGCCTTGCACATGTCATATACGGTAAGAGCCGCTACAGAAACTGCCGTAAGCGCCTCCATTTCAACGCCTGTAACACCACTGCATTTAACGCGTGCTTCGATTTCCACAGCCCTGTCTTCTTCGTTCAGATTAAACTTGATATCAGCTCCGTTTATCATGATCGGATGGCACATAGGTATGATATCCGGAGTCTTCTTAGCTCCCATTATGCCTGCAATTTGAGCAGTGCCGAGAACATCTCCCTTTTTATGTCCACCGGTTTTTATCATTTCAAAACATTCTTCGTTGACTAAAACTCTACCAACCGCTACAGCTTCTCTCGTTGTTATTTCCTTACCGCCAACATCTACCATTGACGCACGTCCATCTTCATTGAAATGTGTAAAGTCTGCCATTTTCTTATCCTCCGATTTGGTTCATATCTCTTCCCGCTTCGCTAGGGTTTTCTGCGTCGAGATTCCCACGTCTCTCAGGTTTTTCAAGTATAGCTTTTTTGAGTGCCCCCCTCATCTCTTCGCCACTAAGGCCCTTCAGAGGCACTTCCTGTGGCGAATGAAGACAAGGTTTTATCTTACCGTCAGCTGTAAGGCGGATCTTATTGCATCCTTCGCAAAACTCACAACTAATCGGGCGAATCAGCCCTACTCTTCCCGGTGCTCCCGGGATGCGATACAGTCTGGCAACACCATCTTCTGTATCCAAAGGTTCAAGCTCCGGTACTCTCTTTAAAACTTCTTCGCAACTCACAAACTGCTGCTTTTCAAAATCAATTCCGCCGCCTATAGGCATCAATTCTATGAATCTGACTTCAATAGGTTTTTCTCTCGTAATATCAACGAATGCTTCTATTTCGTCATCATTGAACCCGCCCATAAGAACACAGTTTATCTTGGTATTCTCAAAGCCTGCTTTTTCCGCAGCATCGATACCATCAAGAACATCCTGCAAGTTGCCAACTCTTGTTATGTAGTTGAACTTATCAGGATCAAGAGTATCAAGACTAATGTTAAGCCTGTCGACTCCGACTTTTTTGAGGTTCTCGGCAAATTGAGGCAAAAGCACACCGTTGGTGGTTATACAAACCTCTTCCACCCCTGGCATTTCCGCCACCGCACCGCAAAGCTTCACGATACCGCGCTTTACGAGAGGTTCTCCTCCCGTTATACGAATCTTGTTTATTCCAAGATCAACTGCCGACTGTATAGCCATCAAAGTTTCTTCTGCAGTCATCATTTCACTATGATTACGATGAGGAACACCTTCTTCAGGCATACAGTAGCGACATCTTAAATTGCATAAATCAGTTACCGAAACTCTTAAATAATTTATTTTTCTATTGTAATTATCGATCATATTTTCACCTTATTACAATAATACGACATCTCCTGCGTTTTCACAGCTATATCCACCCAGCGCTTCAAGGCGATTTCTGAATCCTTCACTCTTGAGGATGTCGATGAACGCCTTCACATGCGGCAGCCCAAGATGCCTTGCCGGAATAGCGAAATCATATTCTTCAGGTGCTACTTCTATGAAGTCAAGTCCCATAGCTTTTGCGGCAGAAAGTATACCCATACCTGCATCTGCGCCGTCACTTGCCACAGCTGCCGCCACCGCCATATGAGTGGCCATTTCACGATCATAGCCATTTATGCTTACCGGATCGATGCCCGCTTCCTTTACTTTATAGTCAAACAGAACTCTGGTACCTGCACCACGCTGTCTGTTGACATATCTTACACCTTCTTTTGTCAAATCGCTTATCGACGATATACCTAATGGATTACCCTTCTTGACAAGGATACCCTGAATACGATGAACACCCTTTATAAGAGCCATCGGCTCTTTGAACATCTTCTTTATATAAGAAACGTTATACTCTCCTGTGGATTCATCGAGAAGGTGTATAGGAGCCAGATGTGCCTCACCTCTTCGAAGAGCCATAAGTCCGCCCATGCTTCCCACGTGAGTACTCGTAACATGCATATCCTTGTATTCATTAGGCATGATATCAGCCATCACATCCAAAATAAGGTCATGGCTTCCGATTACGACTACCGTATTTTCTATCTCACCCTTGCTTCTGTAAAGTTCGATGTCTACCTTTTCTCCGGCTTCAACACCTTCACTGCTCTGTTCAATAACACAAAAGCCATCAGCTCTAACGAGAGACATGGCAGCGCCTGCACCTCTTGCCAATGGTGCTGCTACAAATTTATCATCTACTTTGCCCACTTTGACACGAACATATTCCTTATGCTTGAGACTTGATACCAATCTCTTGGAAATATGCGCTTCCAGTTTTTCTGTCAACTGCTCAGGACGTTTACCCATCATCTGTATCACAGGTGTAACGAAGTTTTCAAAACCTATATATGCGGATACAGGATATCCCGGAAGGCCGATAACAGGTTTGCCGCGAACCACTGCTAAAATAACAGGTTTGCCCGGCTTGATAGAAACTCCATGCACTACAACTTCACCCAGCTCACGGAGCACATGAACTGTATAGTCTTCAGTGCCTGCGCTGGATCCTGCATTTATTATTACCATATCATATTTATCAACAGCATCGCTGACCTTAGCCTTGATCTGCTCATAGTCATCGATAATCGGCGGGAATCTATGTCCGACACCTCCCGCTGCAGTTACCATGTTTTCAAACATTCTTGAATTGGACTCTATGATACTGCCATCTTCAGGCTTATCCTCCGGCTCGATGATTTCAGTGCCTGTCGGGAATATTGCTATCTCAGGACGCTTGATTGCTTGGATTTCAAGTATGCCTGCCGACAACAGAACGCCTACATCTATCGGTCTAATCTTATGATTGCTCGGAAGTATCATTTCTCCAGCCACGATATCTTCCCCTATAGGTCTGATGTGCTGCCATGGATGCGCTGACGCGGTTATTCTCACACCGCCCTCAACTTCTACGATATCCTCTGCCATTATCACAGCATCATAAGGCGGGTGGATGGGATCTCCCGTATCCACCACAAGGTAGCTTTCTTCCGGCAGGATCACAGGTGCGGTTTCTGATGCATTGTCTGTATCGGATGCTTTAACCGCTATACCATCCATCGCCGACGCATTGAAAAGCGGTGAGCTGTATCTTGCGAAAATCGCCTCGGCAGTAATCCTGTCAAGAGATTCTCTAACGTCAATGGTCTCAATTTTTGGTTCTATGATTTCATCGATGGCCGCCATATATTTTTCTCTGGCTTCTTCCACCGGTATGGTTTTTAAGTATAAATTTCTTTTCTTTCCCATAATTGTTTATGTCCTTTAAAATAGTTTGACCTTTACCTGCTGTCCTTCTTTGAGTCCTTCTTCATTGGTTTCTATCAGCACATAACCATCTGCGCGAGTCAGTGTAGTCATAAGTCCCGACTTGCCGAATATAGGCACGGCCTTATAGTTTCCTTCTTCATCTATAAGTTCCACCAGCTGACATGTGGCTCTTCCGCCTGCAGCTGCAACATTTTCTGTTATTTCTGCCACTACCAATGGTCTTTCTTTCTGCCCTGTCAGGGTTTTCCAAAGCCATCCTATCATCAGTTCGAAGACCATCATAGCCGCTGCCGGATGACCCGGAAGTCCTATCAGAATGGTTTCTCCTGCCTTGTCATAACCCAGTATCGTTGGTTTGCCAGGTTTCAGCGCTATGCCGTGTGTGAACACGCCTTCATTTGACAGCCTGTCCATAACGTCTGCCGTATGGTCTTTTTCACCCTGTGAGCTTCCTCCGGAAACCACAACAAGGTCGCTCTTTTCCATAGCCTCTTTCACAGTTGCTTCGATCAACGCCTCATCATCCTTCAGAACCTTATGATCAATCACCTCGAAGCCCATTCGAATCGCTGCCGCAGTCACAGAATAAGTATTGATATCTCTTATCTGCCCTTTTTCAGGGACTTCCTCTCCACCTACCAGTTCATCTCCTGTAGATATAACTGTAACTTTCCATGGAGTGAAAACCTCAGGCTCGAAAACTCCTGCAGAGGCGAGTACGCCTACTTCCTGGGGACGAATAACCTGTCCTTTGGATAAAAATCCGTTGCCCTTTGCAATATCCTCGCCGATAGCCACAACGTTTCTTCCCGGTGAAACAGGGTCGTAAACCGCTATGCTTGTCTCGTCAAATTTCTCGCAAAACTCGATCATAACCATAGCATCGGCTCCTTCAGGAATCATGCCGCCCGTTGGCACATATATGGCCTGTCCGGGAGCCACCGTCTTTGTTGGTGTCGCACCCATTGCAACCGTTTCTGTAACATCAAGAAATACCGGAATGCTTTCTGTAACGCCCTGGGTGTCGGCCGCTTTTACTGCGTATCCGTCCACCGTGGAGCGTCTGAATCCCGGTATATTTTCTTCTGATTTCATGTCCTTTGCCAAAACCCTGCCAAGAGATGATGCAAAGTGCACTTTCTCGGTTTTCAAAGGTTTTGCTGATGCCGCATTCAGGAGTTTTTCTCTTGCTTCCTGAAGGGTATCGACTTTTAAAAGTCTCATGCTTTTACTCCTTGATTTTGATAACTATTTCTTTACCTTCTTCGTATCCATCAAGAGCCTTAACTGCTCCCACTACTACGTTCTTCAGAGTTTCCTTAACGAAAGGAACCATCCATATTTCTTCGCCGTCTATAGTAAGCTCAACATCCAGTTTCTTCTCTTTTTCCTTTGTCATTTTCTCAACTAAATCAGCCATTTTTTCCACCTCTGTAACGCCATTTATTATCGGTAAGCCGCCGTACTCAAAAGCATCTTCCTCGACCGCCTTGTTGGATATAACTCCTGATATTGCAATGGCTTCAGGACACATTTTTTCTTCTATATCCTCTATTGTTTTTGCTGTAATTATTGTCGGACTATTAATGCCGCAATCGCCTTCTAAAATCACAAAATCTTCTTTGTAATATTTAAGAATGGCATCCATAGTCATTCTTTCATCCATTACGATACCGGTATTTTTCGGACCTCTTGCTGTCACGCGACGCGCTCCCGCTTCAGCATGTTTGTATGTATCTGTTCCGGGCGTATCGGCTTCAAAGTCTTTGAAATGTATATCTTTAACCGTACCTACGGTATATCCTCTTCGTCTAAGTTCCCTTACCAGAGAGGTTACCGTCGTAGTCTTTCCTGTTTTGGAAAATCCTTTAACAGTGATTATTCTCATTTGTTATTCCTTTCAACCGTTAAAACATTATCACTTCATAGTCATGATTTAACAAATCGATTATCAGCAGTTTATTCATCAACGCATCCTCTTTACCCAAAAGCACCTTGATTGTCTCTGCT
>JAZUBM010000051.1:0-6054 GCA_045638485.1 Lentihominibacter sp.
TGCATGCATATGATACAGTATCTTCTCAAGAAAATGAGATTACCCTTAACCTATCAGACATCCTCGAATACGGCCGTGACAGACTTCTTTCCAAGCCGGAATCTCAACTGGTTATGTCCGCACTTAAAGCCGGTATTAATACTGTTAAGAGTTCCAGCATGGGTCGTCTTTTCGATACTGTTTCTTCACTTCTTGGAATTTGTGATTACAACAGCTACGAAGGTCAGTGTGCTATCTTACTTGAAGACGCTGCAGCCTTTTCACAGAAACATCCGGGCGAAAAGATGAATTGTGACCTTGCCCTTTCTTTCCATGAAAGAATTATAGACATGATTGTTGATCAATGCCAAAAAGCCCGCGAGAAATACGGAGCAACTCAGGTAGCACTTACAGGTGGCACTTTCCAAAACCGAATTTTGATGGAAGGTGTTTTGGTCAAACTTCGTGCTGATGGATTTGAACCGTATTACAATATTTCCGTTAGTCCTAATGACGGAGGCATCGCTCTGGGTCAAGCTTACGTGGCTATGCACACAACTTTATAAAATCAAAAACCCGCAATATGCTTGCGGGTTTTTTTGTTCTATAACACTTAAGCTACAACAAGGCCGTGTCTCTATCAGCCAGTTCCTTATAAGTGTAATACTTTTCTTTTGCTTCTTCCTCAGTCATCGCGAATAACTTATCTGCAATATCAGGGAATTCTTTTGCCAGCGATGAGTATCTAACTTGATCCATTATGAAGTCTTTGAAGCTTGCAGTAGGTTCTTTTGAATCCAGGATAAATGGATTTTTGCCCTGCTTTTTCAGTTCAGGGTTGTATCTGTAAAGATGCCAATATCCTGATTCTACAGCGTCCTTAATATTTTCTTGGGCTTTGCCCATGCCTTTCTTCAATCCATGATTTATACAAGGAGCATAAGCGATTATCAAAGATGGTCCATCGTAACTTTCTGCTTCAATCATGGCTTTCATCAGCTGGTTCTTGTCTGCTCCCATTCCTACTTGGGCTACATATACATATCCATAAGACATTGCCATCAAGCCAAGGTCCTTCTTCTTTATTCTCTTTCCGGATGCCGCAAACTTAGCGATTGCCGCTGCAGGAGTTGCCTTGGAAGCCTGCCCACCGGTATTGGAATATACTTCTGTATCGAAAACCAGAATATTGATGTTTTCCCCTGATGCCAGAACATGGTCAAGTCCACCATATCCAATATCATATGCCCATCCGTCGCCGCCAAGAGCCCAAATTGACTTCTTAACCAAGTAGTCCTTCAGCTCAAGGATTCTATCGCATAGCATATTTACAACGGCATCTGAAGCATTCATCGCCTTAATAGCTGCTACAACATTATCACTCTTCCTTCTGGTCGCTTTACCATCATCCTTATATTCCAGCCATTCTTCCATAGCCTCCTTAAGTCTGTCATCTACATCCAGTTCAAGAAGTGCTTTCATATTGTGCTCAATTTTCTCTCTCATCTGCTTTGCTGCCAAAAGCATTCCGTAGCCGTATTCGGCATTATCTTCGAACAGTGAGTTGGACCACGCAGGACCCCTTCCATTTTCGTCCTTACAATAAGGCATAGATGGTGCAGATGCACCCCAAATGGATGAACATCCTGTAGCATTGGCAATCATCATTCTGTCACCAAACAACTGTGTTGCCAGCTTGATATACGGAGTTTCCCCACATCCTGCACACGCTCCGGAGAATTCAATGTACGGCTTAGCAAACTGACTGCCCTTTACAGTTTCAACATTTACCTTTTCTGTCTTTCTCGGGAGTTCAATGCCATAGTCCCAGTTTTCCTGCTCATGAACCACTTGTGCGTAAGCTTTCATTACGAGAGCCTTTTCCTTGGCCGGACAAACATCTGCACAATTGCCGCATCCCATACAGTCAAGTGCCGAAAGCTGCATTCTATAGTGCAGTCCATCAAAACCCTTTCCTGTAGCCTTTATAGTTTCAAAGCCATCCGGAGCAGCGGCCTTCTCCTCATCGTCAAGAAGCATTGGTCTTATTGCAGCGTGAGGGCACACGAATGAACATTGGTTACACTGAATACATTTATCAGCTTGCCACTCAGGGAGATAAACAGCAACCCCGCGCTTTTCATAAGCGGAAGTTCCCGAAGGGAAAGTTCCATCTTCCATGCCATCGAATGCACTTACAGGAAGATCATCTCCTTCCTGACAATTCATAGGCATTAAGATTTCTTCTATGAACTGAGGTATTTCTTCATACTTTCCCTTTGGATCTTCTGCATCAGCCCACTCTTCAGGAATTTCAATCTTTCTGATTGCAGCGATACCTTGATCCACAGCCTCACAGTTCATATCTATAATGTTTTGCCCTTTTCTCTTATATGTTTTCTCAATACCTTCCTTCAGGTATTTGACTGCATCTTCAATAGGAATAACTCCTGTTAGCTTAAAGAAAGCTGCCTGCATAATCATGTTAACTCTGCTGCCCAGACCAATTTCTTCTGCAATCTTCCATGCATCTATAACATAGAATTTGATTTCCTTCTTGGCCAGCTGTCGCTTCATCTTAGCAGGAAGTATGTCACCTATTTCTTCATCTTTCCACAGACAGTTCATCAGGAATGTGCCACCCTTCTTCAGATCCTTAAGCATATCGTATTGTCTAACATAAGCCTGATTGGTGCAAGCGACAAAGTCAGCCTGGTTGATCAAGTATGTTGACTGAATAGGATGTTCTCCGAATCTTAAGTGTGAAACTGTTAGGCCGCCGGATTTCTTGGAGTCGTATGCAAAATAACCTTGCGCGTATAAATCGGTTTTATCCCCGATGATTTTTATAGCTGTCTTATTCGCCCCAACAGTACCGTCAGAACCCAGACCCCAGAATTTGCATTTAATAGTTCCTTCCGGCTCTCTAGCAATCCCTTCTGTATAAGGCAACGATCTTCCTGTCACATCGTCTTCAATCCCTACAGTAAAGTTGTTCTTCGGTCTCTTATGATAAAGATTGTCATATACAGAATGAACCATCCCCGGAGTAGTATCCTTAGAACCGATACCATAACGGCCTCCATATACTTCAGGAGCATTCTTCTCTCCGTAAAGCATAGTCTTAATGTCCTGATAAAGAGGTTCTCCCAAAGCTCCCGGTTCCTTGGTTCTATCGAGAACAGCAATTCTTTCAACAGTCTTAGGAAGAACTTCCATGAAGTATTTCTTAACAAAAGGTCTGTAAAGGCGCACTTTAATGAGTCCCACACGATGTCCTTCTGCTACCATCTTGTTCATAGTTTCTTCGATGGTTTCACATACAGATCCCATCGCAACGATGATATTTTCCGCATCAGGAGCCCCAACATAATCAAAAGGTTTATAACTTCTGCCTGTCAGTTCGCTGATTTTATTCATGTACTCAACGACCACTTCCGGAATTTCATCATAGAACTTGTTGGAAGCTTCTCTGCCTTGGAAATATATATCAGGATTCTGTGCAGTACCGCGAATAACCGGATGTTCAGGATTGAGAGCCCTTTTTCTAAACTCCTGAACTGCATCCCAGTCAACCAAATTGCGAAAATCCTCATAACTAAGAACTTCTATCTTCTGAATTTCGTGGGATGTTCTAAATCCATCAAAAAAATGTAAGAACGGAATTCTTCCCTTGATAGCAGAAAGGTGCGCAATACCTCCCAGGTCCATAACTTCCTGAACTGAACTTGAAGCTAACATCGCAAACCCGGTCTGTCTTGTTGCCATAACGTCCGAGTGGTCCCCAAAAATGCAAAGTGCATGAGTAGACACACTTCTTGCCGCCACATGGAAAACCCCCGGTAAAAGTTCTCCGGAAATCTTATACATATTCGGTATCATAAGCAGGAGCCCTTGAGATGCTGTATATGTAGTAGAAAGTGCCCCCGCCGCCAATGATCCATGTACTGCTCCTGCAGCACCGGCTTCTGATTGCAATTCTGCAACTTTTACTGTTTGACCGAAAATATTCTTTCTGCCGTATGCAGCCCATTCATCAACAACTTCGGCCATTGTGGATGATGGTGTTATAGGATAGATGGAAGCAACATCTGTAAACGCGTATGAAACATGAGCTGCCGCCGTGTTTCCATCCATAGTTTTCATTCTTCTTTGTGTCATAGTTTCCTCCCCATGTACTAATTTTAGTACAAAACATTTCTCTATACTTTAATGTATTAAACTGCCGTTGTCAACCATGTACAGATAATTATACAATATACATGGAAAAACTTTAAAAAACGTTGAAATTTCAACATTTTTAACCTATTTACTCTAATCAGTTAGGGACGTTCCTAACTTGTTATGACTGTTCTTTAGTGTTACAATATGCATACACGATACGTAAATATACAAGGAGTTTACCGTTGAAAAAGATAAAACACGAAAAAGAATTTGATACCATGACGCTGGTAACTGATACGAAAGAGTCTTTGGACAGAAAAACTATGGTAGAGGCTCAAATTGATGTGTCTGAAAACCAGCCTACTCAAATATACGAACCTCGTCCTCTTACTCCTGAGGATGATATATATGAAGACATAATAGAGCAATTTGCATCGTCACCAACAATACCAAAATACTGGTTTGAAGAATTTGGTGACTACTGGTCTTGTAGCTGTGGCCATATTAACAAAGGTGACTACTGTAAAAGTTGTGGTCTTGAGCGCGAGTTATTAAGATCACTGTTCATACTTCACAAACCTGATAATGCTACCGGAAATCTTAATAAAAAGCTTAAGAAGTCACGAGAACAGGTGGACAAAGAAGAAGAAGAATACTCAAAAAAGGATTTCCGTCGCAAAGAACGAGAAGCCTCCGGCGAAGATCTTACAAAGGTAGTTCCTATAGAAGTAGATTCTCAAGAAAACATTGAAACCTCGGAAAAAGCATTGCTCGTCACAGAAAGCAACAAGAATTCCTTGGTTGTCGCCAGTGGAGAAAAAAATAAAAAAGATAATAAGAAAGTTAAGATCATAGTCGCAATAATAGTATGCCTCATTTTAGTTGGCATAGGCGGCTTCGCAATCTACAAACACATGGCAGCTCCCGCAATGCAGTATGAAGAAGCTATACAACTTCAGCAAGACGGCTTATACGAAGAAGCGATTGAGAAGTTTACGGCACTGGGGGATTATAAAGACTCTCAAGAACTCATATGGCAGTGCTGGATTTTGTTGGGAGATAGCTATTACGATTCCGGTGAATTCAAGAAGGCAATTGAAACTTATGAAACCGCACAAGGCCTTAAAGAAGATCAAAGTATCGATAAAAAGATACGCTCATGTTATATAGGAATAGGCGACGAATATTACAAAAGCGGCGAATATGAAAAAGCAATGGCATCATATGCCACTGCAGCAGAAATTGCTCCGGATGAAGAACTTCAAGAAAAAACTAACGATGCCATGTTTGGATATGTTAAAAAATACAAATCCGATCGTACTACTAAAGTAGAAGATTATATGGATGAGCTTATGGATATGAGTTATCCCGGAATAAAAGAAATATATGATGAGTACTATGCTTGGCATGTATCTATTATAGCTAACAAATCTGAAGAAGACTATTCAAATGACATCAGTACCTTCAGCAGAAAAGACACAGTATATTTCCATACTACTCTCAGCGGAGGTGAACCTTCAGAAGTTATTCGTCTGTACTATGAAGTCACTTGGCCGGATGGACATAAGGAACTATACAATTTAGATTCCGGTTGGCAAGCAGGTGATAAGCTAACAGCAAGATTCCAATATTCAATCCCTCTCTTTGGTAAAGAAGGTAAGCTAACCTTTACTTTATATGATGCTAACACATCAGAAGCTCTCGGAAGCGATTCGGTAACCTTCAAGCATTAATAACATGTCGCGCCGTTTTACCTGCGCCGTAGAGTACCAATAAAAAAGAGACCTCAATGAGGTCTCTTTTAATATGCATCTGAGTCGAAATTATTCGATGATTTCAGTTACAACGCCGGATCCAACTGTTCTTCCGCCTTCTCTGATCGCAAATCTCAGTCCTTCTTCGATAGCGATT
>JAZUBM010000052.1:0-39228 GCA_045638485.1 Lentihominibacter sp.
TGGCTCCTGAATACCCATCCGTTCTTAAGATGGTTGAAGGTACTGAATATGAACAGCCTGTTAAGGAATACATCGAAAAGGTTGAACATATGAACGATATCGAAAGAACTTCAACTACTAACGAAAAGACTGGTGTGTTCATCGGTAAGTACGCAATCAACCCATTCACAAAGAAGGAAATTCCTATCTATATTTCCGACTACGTACTCATGGGTTACGGTACAGGCGCAGTAATGGGTGTACCTGCACATGACCAGAGAGACTTTGAATTTGCAACTAAATTCGGTCTTGATATCATCCCTGTAGTAGACCCTGGTGATCCTGAAGTTGACCTTAACAACCTTACATGCGCATGCGCTGCAGAAGGTACACTTATCAATTCCGGCGAGTACAACGGCATGAACAACAAGGAAGCAATCGAAAAGTTTGCTGAAGTTGTTGAAGGATGGGGCATCGGTAAGAAAACTGTAAACTACAGACTCAGAGACTGGCTCATTTCCAGACAGAGATACTGGGGTACTCCAATCCCTATGATTTACTGCGAACACTGCGGCTGGGTTCCTGAAAAAGAAGAAAACCTTCCTGTACTTCTTCCTACAGACGTTGAATTTACAGGTAAGGGTGAATCTCCGCTGGCTACAAGCAAGACATTTATCGATACAACTTGTCCTGTATGCGGTAAGCCTGCTAAGAGAGAGCTGGATACTATGGATACATTCCTCGATTCATCATGGTACTTCCTGAGATACTGCGATGCTCGTAATGATGATGAAGCATTTGCAAAGGACAAGGTAGACTATTGGATGAACGTAGACCAGTACATCGGAGGTGTAGAACATGCTATTCTCCACTTGATGTATGCTAGATTCTTCCAGATGGCTCTCTATGACCTGGGTTATGTAAGCCAGGAAGAACCGTTCAAAAACCTGCTGACACAGGGCATGGTTATCAAAGATGGAGCTAAGATGAGTAAGTCTCTGGGTAACGTAGTAAGCCCTGCTGAAATCATAGACAAGTATGGTGCGGATACTGCAAGACTGTTCATCCTCTTTGCAGCACCTCCTGAAAGAGAGCTGGATTGGTCAGATAAGGGTGTAGAAGGAAGCTTCAGATTCATCAACAGAGTATACAGAGCTGTTTATGAATATAAAGAAAAGTTTGCCGGAGCAAGCGGAGCATATGAAATCAAGTCAGATGCAGACAAGAACATGGCTTACTGGATGAACTATGCAATTAAAAAGGTTTCAGACGACGTAGGTGAAAGATTTAACTTCAATACAGCTATCAGTACAATCATGGAAATGGTAAATGAAATGTACAAGTATAAAGAAGGCGAAGTTAACGAAGCACTGTATGGCGAAGCAATTAAAAATCTCGTAATCATGCTTGCACCATTCGTACCTCACGTATGTGAAGAAATGTGGGAACACCTGGGTATGGAAGGCTCAGTGCATGAACAGGGCTGGCCTGTATACGATGAAAGTGCTCTCGTAAAAGACACTGTTGAAATCGTAGTTCAGATTAACGGTAAGATTAAAGAAAAAATCAACATTCCTGGCGACTTATCAAGAGAAGAAATGGAAAAAATCGCTATGGAAGATGAAAAAGTAAAGGGGCTTACAGAAGGTAAGAATATTGTAAAGGTAATTGCAGTACCTAATAAGTTATTAAACATCGTAGTAAAATAGGGCTGCCCACCTTTAAAAGGGAAAGGATAAAAATAAATAATGAGCGAAAAAAAGGTAAATATGTCCGCAAAACCGCGCAAAACTGCCACTCAGGGGAATAAATACAGTGGCAAAAATAGCGGCCGCAGCAGAGGAACGAAACCAAACAATACTGCAGGCGGTAAAAGGACTCAGCCTGCCAAAACAAGAACCGGAGCCTCAAAAAAGGCTCCGGTTGCTAAAGTTAAAGTAATACCTTTAGGCGGGCTTCATGAAATTGGGAAGAACATGACTGCGCTGGAGTTTGATAATGAGATTATACTCATTGACTGTGGTCTTTCATTCCCGGATGACGATATGTTTGGTATAGATAAAGTTATCCCTGACTTTTCATACCTAAAAGAAAACTCCAAGAAGATAAAGGGCCTTATTATAACACATGGACACGAAGATCATATTGGTGCGGTTCCTTATCTTATGAAAGAAATTAATGTTCCGATTTACGGAACACCACTGCCACTGGGTTTGATCGACAATAAACTCAAAGAACACGGCCTTAAAGCGGAAATGCGTGTCGTAAGAGCAGGGGATACATTTAAACTTGGAAAACATTTTTCCATTGAGGCATTGAGAATAACACATTCAATAGCTGACTCAATATGCTTATCAATTACAACTCCGGCCGGAGTGATTTTCCATACAGGAGACTTCAAGATTGACTATACACCTGTAGATGGAGATCCTATTGATTTTGCAAGACTTGCACAGATTGGTGCAGAGGGTGTTTTGCTTATGATGGCCGATAGTACCAATGTACTCAGACCGGGATACACTGCTTCTGAAAGAGTGGTAGGAAGAACTCTTGAAGGCATTTTCAGAAGTTCAGATAAGAGAATTATCATAGCAACTTTCTCTTCAAATGTTCACAGAATACAGAAGATTATCGATATAGCAGTACTTTGTAACAGAAAAGTTGCCATTTCCGGCAGAAGTATGGTTACAGTAGTTGAATTGGCTAAAGAACTTGGGTATATTAATATCCCTGCCAATGTATTGGTAGATTTAAATAAAACAAAAAATATTCCTGATAAAGAACTGGTCGTTATAACAACCGGTAGCCAGGGAGAACCTATGTCAGCTTTGGCAAGAATGGCTTCATCTGAACATAAGGCCATAAACATTAGAAGAGGGGATATGGTTATCCTTTCATCTACACCTGTTCCGGGTAACGAGTTAACAGTCTCCAATGTAGTTAACAAACTGGCAGAAAAGGGCGCGGAAGTAATTTATTCCGATATTGCAGATATTCATGTATCCGGTCATGCTTGTCAGGAAGAACTGAAATTAATGCATTCACTTATCAGACCTAAGTATTTCTTACCGGTGCATGGTGAGTACAGACATCTTCAAACTCATGGAGAACTTGCTCATACAATGGGAATGGATATGGATAATATATTCCTACTTGAAAACGGAGATTGCTTAACACTTTCCCAAAATTCAGCGACAGTGACAAGAGGTGTAGCTGAAGCAGAAGGTATAATGGTAGATGGTCTGGGTGTTGGCGATGTTGGCAATATAGTATTAAGAGATAGAAGACTTCTTTCTGAATCGGGACTTATCATACTTGTTGCTTCTATCGATAAAGAATCCAACACTATAGTTGCAGGACCTGATATCATATCCAGAGGTTTCGTTTACGTGAGAGAAAATGAAGACCTGATAGATGCTGCTTGCGAACTGGCAGAAAGCATTTTGATTGATTGTATGGCACGTAACATGAAAGACTGGAATGGAATGAAAACAGCTGTCCGCGAAGGTTTAAGAAAATATATTTATAGCAAGACAAAGAGAAATCCGGTAATTTTACCGATATTTATGGAGGTTTAATATGAACGTTTATGATCAGGCTCACTCACTTGCTGCAGCAATAAAAGCATCAGAGGAGTTCAAGCATTTTGATTCCAGCAAAAAAGTTGTCGAAGCTAATCCTGAATTGGACGCTGCCATCAAAGACTTTATGAATAAGCAGTTTGAACTTCAGGCACAGCAGATGATGGGACAGCAGATTGATAGTGAAGCTTTTGCAAAGCTCCAACAGCTTTCTGCAATTCTCATGCAGGATCCATCAGCAGCAGCTTATCTTCAGAATCATATGAGATTTTCTATGATGATGGCAGATGTTTATAAAATCATCGCAGATGTCGCAGATTTTGGTGTGGGACCTACAGGAGCTTAATAACAGATTGTTAATGAGGCATTGTCAATCATCACATATTTTGTTATAATTAGAACATATTTTAGAACGGCTTCGCCGTCGAATAGAAGTAATTGATTTTTTTAAAAGAGAGGTAGATATATTATGATTTATGCAGGCGATTTTAGAAAAGGTATGACATTTGAAATTAATGGTGAACCACATGTAGTCATCGATTTCCAGCACGTTAAGCCTGGTAAAGGAGCTGCTTTCGTAAGAACTAAGTATAAGAACATTCTTTCAGGAGCAACTAGAGAAGAAGCTTTCAATCCTGATGACAAGTTCCCTAAGGCTCATATCGAGACAAAGACTATGCAGTATCTGTATAATGACGGCGAACTTTACTACTTCATGGATCAGGAAACTTATGACCAGGTTCCTATCACTCAGGATCAGGTAGAAGATGCTATGAAATATCTGAGAGAAAATGATGAAGCAACAATCAAGTTCTACAAGGGAAATGCTTTCCTGGTTGAAGCTCCTAACTTCGTAGACCTGAAGGTTATCGAAACTGAACCTGGCGTAAAGGGCAATACTGCTACAAACGTTACTAAGGCTGCAGTTGTTGAAACAGGCGCTACTATCCAGGTTCCTATCTTCATTGAAGAAGGCGAAGTTATTCAGATCGACACAAGATCAGGTGAATATCTGGGAAGATCTAAATAAGGATTAAAAAAGGGACGCAGCAAAGACGTCCCTTTATTTGTAGTTTTTGATTTAGAAACGAGGTACTAAATGGCTAAGCGTAGCAGTAACAAATTTAAAATGATTTTTATAATAGTTGCTATACTTTTTGTTATTATAACAGGTGGATTGTTCTATTACCTTTCAGGAATAGGTGCTGTTGACAATAATAACGAAGATCCCATTACAGTTAATGTTCCTATAGGAAGCGGAGCTTCACTTATTGTTGAAATTCTTGATGAAAACGGTCTCGTTAAGAATATGACCTGTGCTAAAATTCACGCTCGTATCGGTGGGTACAACTCATTACAGGCGAACACTTATATATTTAATAAGAGCATGAATTTATCTGAAATATTCAAAGCAATAAATACAGGCGATTTTAATTACCTTTCCAAGGAACAGTTAGTAATCCGTGAAGGTCTTACTATTCCACAGGTTGCAGATGCTGTGGCTGCAGAATTGCCTTACAGCAGAGAGGAACTACTCGGTAAGTGGTCAGATGAAAACTATCTTAAAACGCTTATAGATAAATACTGGTTCTTGACTGATGATATACTTAATAATGATATTAAATATCCGTTAGAAGGATATCTTTATCCTGAAACATATTTCATTACAGAAGAAAATCCAACAATTGAAAGCATTACAGAAATGATGTTAAATCTGATGGACCAGAATTTGACAGCAATTAAGAGTGATCTTGAGAAGAGTAAATACAGCGTTCATGAAATTCTAACTCTGGCGTCAATAGTTGAAAGAGAATCGAGCAATGTTCCTGATGCTATGCCTGAAGTTGCAGGAGTATTCATTAACAGATTAAACAAGGGCATTTCTCTTGGAAGTGATGTAACTGTTAATTACATTTTCGAAAAAGATGGCGTTGAACTTACTGTTTCACAGCTGAACTCTGACAACAAATATAATACTAGAAAGTTTGTAGGCTTACCACCTGGACCTATCTGCAGTGTTAATACTAAGGCAATCGACAGCGTATTAAACTATAAGAAAACTGATTATATGTTTTTCTACGCAACACCTGAAGGAGAAATCATTTTCTCAAAGACTGTTGAAGAACATAACAAAGCAGTAGAAGAGCATCCTTGGACAGCAGAACAGGCAGAATAATTATGAATATAACCAATAACATTATAACTTCATATATAGAAACTCTTTATACATCCGCAAACCCTAAGCTCTCAGAGCTTAGGGATTTTGCCGAAGAAAAGAAAGTCCCAATTATCCTAAGAGATACAGAAAGTCTGCTTTTAAATCTTCTCAAAATTAAAGGGACTAAAAAACTTCTTGAAATAGGAGCGGCTGTTGGGTATTCAGCTTGTTGTTTTGCTGATGGATGTGGATGCGAAGTTACTACTATAGAGGCCGATGAAGAAGTTTATAAAACAGCACTGTCAAATGTTGAAAATCTTGGCTTTTCAGATAAAGTTAAGGTTTTGTACGGAGATGCCCGAGAAGTTTTAGAAAAGCTTGCAGCTGATGATTCTGAAAATGAGCTGTATGATGTAGTGTTTATTGATGCAGCAAAAAGTCATTATAAGGCATTTTGGGATTTGGCCTTGCCTTTGTGCAAAGACGATGCAGTTATTATTTGTGATAACGTTTTGATGAAGGGAATGACTGCATCTGATGAGTACGATATAAATAAAAAGTACAAGACCAGCATTAGAAAAATGCGAGAATTTATTAGTTACATCAACAATCTTGACTATGCTGATACATGCGTATTGCCTGTTGGTGATGGTGTTTCAATCAGCGTTATAGATAAAAGTAAAATAGGTTAAAATGAAGAAACTTGAATTATTGGCTCCTGCGGGAGATTTGGAAAAACTAAAAATTGCCGTTGATTACGGTGCGGATGCTGTTTATTTCGGAGGAGAAATGTTCAGCTTACGTGCCGGCGCAGGTAATCTTACTATAGAAGAAATTGAAGAAGGAGTGGCATATGCACATGAGAGAGGTGTTAAATGCCATATGACATTTAATATCTTCGCTCATAACGAAGATATTGAACCTCTGATAGATTATCTCAATAAGATAAAACATATTCCTGTAGATGCGTATATTGTGTCTGATCCGGGAGTAATTACTTTAATTAAGGAGATTATTCCGGAGGCCGAGTTGCATCTCTCTACTCAGGCTAATATGACAAACTATGTGACTGCAGGATTCTGGCATCGCCAAGGTGTTAAAAGATTGGTTCTTGCAAGAGAATTAACATTTGGCGAAATCAAGGAAATCAAAAGTAAGATTCCTGAAGATATGGAATTGGAATCATTTGTTCATGGTGCCATGTGCATATCTTATTCCGGTAGATGTTTACTCAGCAACTTTATGATAGATAGAGACGCTAACAGAGGACAGTGCGCGCATCCATGCAGATGGAAGTATAAGCTGGTAGAAGAACAAAGACCCGGTGAATACTATCCTGTTGAAGAAGACAACAGAGGTACTTATATACTCAATTCAAAGGATCTTTGCATGTTAGAAAACATTCCGGATATTATTGAGGCAGGAATTTCTTCTGCAAAAATAGAAGGACGTATGAAGAGCGTTTTCTATGTAGCAACTATCGTTAGCGCTTACAGAAGAGCAATTGATGCGTACTATGCAGATCCTGAAAATTACAAGTTTGATCCTAAATGGATGACTGAGCTTAAGAAAGTCAGCAGACGAGAATTTACTACAGGATTCTATTATGATAAGCCGACCAATGAGGACCAGAACTATCAAACCAGCGCTTATACGAGAGATTACAGCTTTATAGGCATGGTTAAAAGTTACGATCCGGAAACCGGAATGGCTATTGTTGAACAGCGTAATAAGATGGTAGTTGGAGATGAGATTGAAGTGTTTGGACCCGATAGAGAATTCTTCACACAAAAGCTTGAAGTTCTTCTTAACGAAGAAGGGGAACCTATAGAATCAGCACCTCATCCACAGCAGATTTTAAGAATTAAAATGGATCAGCCTGTTGCTGAGAAATACATTTTAAGAAAAAGAAAGTAACCTACGTAAGTAGAAAGGAGACGAATATGTCATCTGATCCAGGGAACATTTGGGGACAATTGATATTACTGGCAGTACTTATTCTGATTAACGCATATTTTGCGGCTGCGGAAATGGCAATAGTTTCCGTTAATAAGAACAGAATAAGAACACTTGCACAGGAAGGGAATAAAAAAGCTAAAGCACTTAATGAATTGATTGATGAGCCAAATAAGTTCTTATCAGCTATTCAAGTTGTAATAACTTTGGCAGGATTCCTCACAAGTGCTGAGGCCGCAATCAGCTTTTCAGACGATGTTTCTGTTTGGCTGGAAGGGTTTAATATACCTTACAGCTATGAAATATCAGTTATAGTTGTAACTTTGGTATTGTCGTTCTTTACTCTCGTTTTTGGAGAATTATTTCCAAAAAGACTTGCTATGCTTCATGCAGACGGTATAGCAATGACCGTAGTAAAGCCGATATTGTTTATATCTAACGTATTCAAACCATTTGTTTGGTTATTATCAATAACAGTTACCTTACTGCTTAAAATATGCAGACAGAGAACTGATGTGACAAATGTAGAATACTCTGAAGACGATATTGTATCTATGCTTGAAGCCGGTCAGGAAAGTGGCGAGCTTAAAGAAGAAGGCAAAAAGATGATTACAGGAATCTTTGCTTTCGATGATATGCTTGCTTATGAAGTAATGACACCAAGAACAGATGTATTTTCAATTGATATAAATGCTCCTACAGAAGAGTATATAGATGAACTGATGGAATTGAGATATTCCAGAATTCCTGTTTACGAAGACGATAATGACGATATTATTGGAATTCTCTACATTAAAGACTATCTTATCAAGGCTAGAGAAGATGGTTTTGACAATGTAGATATAGGTGCGATACTGAGAAAACCGTACTTTGTACCGGAAACTAAGAATATAGATTCTCTTTTCTATGAACTGCAGACAACTAAACAGCACATTGCTATACTGATAGACGAATATGGTGGTTTTTCAGGTATTGTAACCATGGAAGATATCATAGAAGAAGTAATGGGTGATATAGACGACGAATACGATGAAGAGGAACCTGATATCGAAAAAATTGCAGAGCATACTTATGTTATGGACGGAAGTATGGATCTGGATGATATCGATGAAGAATTGGATATTAACTTAGTTTCTGATAACAGTGAAACTATCGGTGGATTTATCATAGATATTCTTGGTGAAATTCCTGATGAAGACGATGTGGGTAAAGAAGTTACTTTTGAAAACTTCAAGTTCAGAATAGATTCAATCAGGGATAGAAGAATTGAGCAAATTACTATGACTATCATGCCTGAAAATACGGAAGAAGAAAATAGCAACTCCAGAAATAACAATGAAGACTAACGGTATAAATGCCATGAATAACAAAGTTTTTAATATAATTAATGAAGTATTTAATAGTCTTGAGTCCAATAATTTTTCAGTGTTAGATAGACCTGAAGAACCTATGTGGGAAGCACCGTTGATGGGGGTTGCTGCAGGAGATGATTCATATTACGATTTTCTAAAAGAACATATAGGTGAATTTCATTGGAATCCATCTGAGGCATTTAGCCTTAAATATGGGGAACAAGTTCCGGGAAGTAAATTAAAAGTTATCTCACTCATATTTCCTCAAACAGCAAAAACCATTGAATTACAAAGCAAAGAGAATGTTTTCCCTTGCGACAATTGGATTGTAACTAGGGGAGAATGGGAAGGTATGATACGTGAATTTTCCGATAAACTGGAAAATAGACTGGAGAAGGAAGGCATAAGAGCTGCCTCAATAGATTTGATAAAGGAGTTCTCAAGGAAAGAGTCTAACGATTTAGGTATAGCATCAAATTGGTCACACAGACATACAGCATTTGCAGCAGGTATGGGGACATTTGGTCTAAGCGATGGTTTTATTTCTGAACGAGGTAAAGCAATAAGAATGACTTCCATAATCGTAGAAGCTGATCTTGAAATTACGTCTAGGGGCGATGTAGGTCCTTATGACTGGTGTCTTTATTTCAAGAGCGGTATCTGTGGAGCTTGCATTAGACGCTGTCCTATAAGGGCAATATCGGAAAGAGGACACGATAAAGATGCTTGCCTTAATTATGAAGATGTAGCATGTGAAAAATACTGGCCTGATCACATTGAACGAGGAGATTATATTTTCGGATGTGGTTTATGTACTGTAAAGGTACCATGTGCATATAAAAAACCTTAAAATTCAATTAAAACCAGAAAACAGAGTCGAAAAATTCGACTCTGTTTTTTTATGTTCGGAGGAATATTTTATTGGACAAGGAATAAGTTTGTATAGAGTAAATGAAAGGGGATTTGTGTACATGTCAGCAATAAAAGAAACAGAAAAAATATTATGTAAACTCCCGAATTTTATAAGAAATGATATAAATGAGCTTCCTGATAATATTATCTCCGAACTTGAAGAAATTAGACTTAACTGTGGTTTTAATACTATTTTGATATCAGGCGGAAAAGAGTATCAATTAAATAACTCTGAATTAATAACCTTTGATGTTCTTGATGAAATTCTTAATAAGATCTTAGATTATTCATATTATGCCCATGAGGATGATTTATCCAATGGTTTTATTACGATAGAAGGAGGCCATAGAATTGGTATTTGTGGCAGGGTCACATTGAAAGACGGAAATGTTCATTTAATAAAAGATATTTCTTCATTAAATATAAGAAGAAGCAGAGAGATCATAGGGGCCTCGGATAAAATAATCTCTTATGTAGTGGATGAATTTACTGGAGTAATAAGTAATACTTTAATTATATCCCCACCTAAATGTGGTAAAACAACTATCTTACGTGATTTAGCAAGGGCATTGAGTTCCAAGGGATATAGAGTAGGAATATGTGACGAAAGATCTGAAATAGCCGGATGTTACAGTGGGCAATCAACATATGATTTAGGAATTAGAACTGACATTTTAGATGCCTGTCCAAAAGCTAAAGGAATAATAATGCTTATCAGAGCGATGTCTCCTGATGTGATAATTACTGACGAAATAGGTAAGCCTGAAGACGTTGTGGCAATTAAAGAGGCCCTCAGTGCAGGCGTAAAAGTAATAACTACAATTCATGGAGATAGCTATGAAGATATTATTTCGTCATCTATTGGTAAAAGCATTGAAAGTCGTTTATTCGAAACATTGATTTTCTTAACAGGCTATCCGAAGACAGGAACAGTAAAGAAAATAATGAAATTAGACGAGCTTAAGAAAGGAGGCTAAGTTGAAAATTGCAGGTTGCATTTTACTCTTTTTTGGTTGTTGTTTAATGGGATATATGAAAGCATTTACTTACAAGTCCAGGGTAAAAGAGCTTGAAAATGTAATAGAAATTATTAAATTGATTGAAGTTGAAATTACTTATAGAAAAGAAAGTATAAAAAAAGTGTTTAAACGCGTTTCAGGAGTTAAAAATAGTTGGTTTTCCAATGTTTTAGGCGAATGCGAAAAGAATTTGGAAGATAATGAAAGCTTTGATAAAGCGTGGAAGAATTCCATAAAAAATCAAGATAAATGTCCTTTGAACAGCAGTGATATTGAAATACTAAATGATTTGGCTGCTGCCATAGGAAGAAGCGATGCCGAAGGTCAAAGTAAGATGATTGTTCCCGTAGTTATTCGTTTAAACAGGAATTTGGAATCTGCCAAATCAAGCTATAGAAACCAAGGAAAAATGTACAAGGGAATTGGGGTAGCCTCAGGAGCCACACTGATGATTTTGCTTTTATAGGAGGCGAAAATGGATATCGATATTATATTTAAAATAGCAGCAATTGGCATTGCTATCGCCTTATTGAATCAAGTGTTGATTAAGGCAGGGAGAGAAGAACAAGCAATGCTCACAACTTTAGCGGGCGTAATTATAGTCCTCATGCTAATTATTCAAATGGTTAGTGAATTCTTCGATACTGTTAGAACATTTTTGGAGTTTTAGTATGTCGGTTTTAAAAATTGCAGCTATTGGCCTGACAGGACTTCTTCTTGCATCGCTGATTAAAACAGTGAATAAGGATATTTCTATTTACGTTGTTTTAGCTACCGTAGCATTATTGTTTATATACATAGTTGGGGAGATATCAGGTGTATTTATCTATTTAGAGACAATATACAATAATGTGACTTATGGCAGAGAGTTTTTTCCTATAGTAATTAAAGTGCTGGCAGTTGCATATATTGCAGACTTCACATCCCAATTATGTAAAGATGCCGGAGAAGCTTCAATTGGATCAAAGATCGAGCTTGCCGGTAAAATAATAATTTTTTATATGGCAATGCCTATTTTTACGGCAATATTACAATTAATAGATTCATTGCTCAGTTAAAAGGAGTGACTATGGATTATGAGATAATAATTGACGAACAATTGAAATCCATGGATTTGGCAGAACTTGAAGGAATGTTAGAATCTACTGCAGATTATTATGGCATTGGAAATGATATTTCGATAGAAGGAATTATAAATGATTTAATAAATGGCACTCCAATAATAGATACTGAAAAGCTTTTAGATAGCTTATTAGAATTATTCATGTTAGAAGTAAAATCAGCTATAAGTATGGGATGCGAAATTATCATTATATGTATATTCATAGGTCTGTTGACAGGACTTTCCGGGTCATTTGGCAGTAAAACAGTTTCAACATTGGGAACAATGATTTGTGGAGTGGTAATAATCGCACTTTGCATCGGAAATTTTTATCAAACATATGATTATTGCACTGAAACCATGGAGACTATTACAAATACCATGGCAATACTTTTACCTATAATGATACCTCTATTAATAACTATGGGTGCTTTTTCTTCAGGAGCGCTTATGAGTCCGGTAATACTGGGAGCTGTTACAGGTTTTAATTTTATAATGAAGAACATAGTTCTCCCTATGATATTTTTATCTGTTGTATTTATTATGATTAACAGTCTTGCCGATAAAAACTATATAAAAAAACTGGCCGCATTCATGAGACATGCAGGATTGTTTATTACGGGATTAACTATCACTTTATTTTCCGGGATTACTGCAATTCAAGGTATTGTTACAAAATCAGCAGATGGGATACTTATTAATACAGCCAAGTTTTCATTAAACAATTTTATCCCTATAATTGGAGGGTTTGCATCAGATTCGTTGGAAACGGTCATAAGTTGCATAGGTTTAATAAAGAATACTGTGGGCTTAATCGGCATAATTATAATTATATCTTTGCTTGTTATGCCAATCGTCAAAATGCTTGCAATAGCAGTGGTGTACAAAATTACAGCAATGATATCCGAACCGATAACCGACAACAAGATATCGGATAGTCTGAATGAAATAGGAACTGCAGCTATAACTATGACTGTCGTACTTGGTGCAGGTGCCTTTATGTTTTTAATCTTTATTACTATATTGATGAACATGGGAGGCGGTAGTCTGTGAACATAATTAAAGAATGGGTCGGAAATTTATTTATAATCATACTAGCATTGAGTTTTCTTGAAATTCTGTTACCTGATACATCTACAGCTAAATATATAAAATTCATATTTTCATTAGTTATCATGACTACCATTTTATTTCCCATCATTACAATTATTGGTGAATATTGAGGAGTTTACATGTATACATTAAAAGATAACGGATACAAAATAATCGCTATATTAATAATTATCGGGGTTATTTTGCTTACTATAGACGTTTTTAGTAACAATAAAGACGGTAGACGTCAAATTGTTGATGGAGATGGAGGAACGGAGGTAGAACTGATTACGATATTAAGTGATATTAAAGGTGTTGGTGAAGTTGATGTAATGGTTCAATATAATGGAGAAGAAGACATAAGTGGTGTTTTAGTTACAGCTGAAGGAGCTGCAAATCCTATTGTTAAAAATAATATTGTAAATGCTGTGATGGCTCTTTTCGGATTACCGGCATCCAATGTTGAAGTCTTTGAAAAGAGTCAAATAAATACTAATTCGGAGGATTAGAAAAATGAGCTTAAAGAAAATAATTCAAAAGGTAAAATCCAATAGGAAAACCGTAACATTAGTTGCAGCATTGGTTTTATGTGTAGGAGCATATATTGTAACCGGGCATATAACCGATGATAGCTCGGTAAATGATGACATTCCGTTACACGATGGAGATGTTCTTGTAGATAGCACTAAGGATGAATCTTCTCTAGTTACATCAGATCAAGCTGTAAACGAAAATACAGATACATATTTCCAAGAACTAAGAGCAAACCTCGAACTTGATAGAAATAAAATAATATCAATGTTGACTGAGGCAGAAGAATCGGCCTCAACGAGCGAAAAGAAAGAGGATGCTGCTGACGAGAAAATGAAATTACTTAACTACATGGAAACCGAGAAAAATATTGAGACATTGATTAAAAATAAAGGCTTACCTGAATGTTTCGTTGTAATTAGTGATGCAGGGGTAAATATAACAGTAAATACGGATAAACTTGACCAGGAAACTGTTACCAAAATATGTGAAATTGTTATGCGCCAAAGCGGAAGAAATGCCAATGAAATAGTAGTGCAGGAAGCATCATAGATTTATTGAATTTACTTTACAAATTTGTTATAATAACATCAACAATGTTAATGGCAAAAGAGGTGATTTTTTAAATGAACAGCCAGAGAAGTCATGGCGAAGACAAAGTTAAAATTTCCGACGAAGTCATTGCTGTCTGCGCCGTTAACGCAGCCCTAAAAACTGAAGGTGTAGCATGCTTAGCGGGCAATTTTTCCAACGTCCTTTCAAGGAACATTTTAGGAAAAGAATTGCTTGCAAAAGGCATTAAAGTCACCCAGTCTGAAGAAGGTGTAGAAATAGACGTACACATAATCGTGAAATATCACTATAAGATACCTGCTGTTGCATGGGACATACAAGAAAACGTCAAGAAAGAAGTTCAGACAATGACTGAGCTCACAGTAAAAGCAGTAAATATACATGTACAAGGTGTAGAAATACCAGCGGAGGAAAACGATACAGATGACAAGAAATGAAGCACGTGAAATACTTATGCAGTTAATGTACGAAATGGATGCAGCTAAAACGATGGATGCAGAGACAGCTACAAGTCTTATAGAAGATAGACTTGTAGGAAATCACATCGCAAGAGGTAAAGCATTGATTTTAAACATAATTGAAAATCTTGAAGTTGTCGATGAAACAATCAACTCCAATAGTAAGTCCTGGAAAACCGGCAGAATGCCTAAAGTGGATTTAGCTATAATGAGATTGGCAGTAGGTGAACTGAAATATGGTGAAGATGTTCCTTCTCCGGTAGCTATTAACGAAGCTATAAATCTTGCTAAAAAATACAGCACAGAACAATCCTCAAGATTCATACATGGAGTACTGGGTGCTGTAGCAAAAAATAATGAGCAGTAATCTCGTACTGGGTATAGATACCAGTAATTACAAAACATCTGTTGCTGTAATAAACAAAGAGCAGTCAATAGTATGTGATATAAGAAAATTTCTTAATGTCAAACAGGGCGAAAAAGGGTTAAGACAATCCGACGCCCTTTTTCAGCATGTTAAGAACCTGCCTGAACTTATTGAAAAGGCTTGTGAAATATGTGATGGAGAATTTGATGCTATTGCATATTCTTCAAAACCTAGACCTGTGGAAGGTTCCTACATGCCTGTATTCCTTGCAGGAGAAAGTTTGGCCAGATCCATAGGTGCTATGATGAACGTCCCTGTTTTTGAGTTTTCACATCAAGAGGGGCATATAGAAGCAATTAAGACTTATTCGGACATTAAAGACTCTGAGGAGTTTCTGGCTTGTCATTTTTCAGGCGGCACTTCTGAATTACTTAAAGTTTCAGAAATACACACCGGATACAACATAGATATAATAGGCGGTTCAAAAGATATTGCATTCGGTCAAGTAATAGATAGAACCGGAGTATTACTGGGTATGAATTTTCCTGCAGGTGAAGAAATGGACCATATTGCCCTTAAAACGCAAGTTCAAGAAAGTATGATTAGTCCTATTAAAGTTTATGACGGATGGTTAAACTTATCAGGAATTGACACACAAGTAAAACGTGTCATTGAAGAAATTAATGGAAAAGTTGAGACAGATGGTCTTGTTAGAGAGCTGTTCGAAAGAATCTCTGATGCCATGTATAAAATGATTGTACAAGGAGCAGAGATATCCGGAATAAATAATATAATAATGGCCGGAGGTGTATCTTCAAGTGAATTTATCAGAAGCAAGATCTCCCCAAAATTAAAAAACGTAGGTATACATATTGTATTTGGTGATAACGGATTATCTCAAGATAATGCTGTGGGTACGGCCCTATTGGGAGGCAAAACTATATGGCGCTGAAACCTGTAAAAGTTTCACAACTGAATAGCTATATAAAACGAATATTGCAGACGGACCCTATACTGGGAAATGTATCTGTGATAGGAGAAATATCGAACTTGTCGTTTCACAGTTCCGGACATGTATATTTTTCCCTAAAGGATGAAGGGAGTAAAGTAAACTGTTTTTTACCATCAAGTAATGTAGAGAGACTAGGCTTCAACTTAGAAGAAGGCCTTGAAGTAACAGCTCATGGATATATATATCTTTATGAAAGGGGCGGAACTTACTCAATAAATATTCGAGACATGGAAACTGCAGGTCAAGGTGATTTAGCTATAGCGTTTGAAAAACTTAAAAGCAAGTTACAGGCTGAGGGCCTTTTTTCTCAGGAACACAAAAAAGAGTTGCCTTCTTTTCCAAGAAAAGTTGCAGTTGTTACTTCTCCTACCGGAGCGGCAGTTAGAGATATTTTAAAAATAATTAAGCAAAAAAATAATGTGGTGGATATTCTGGTCTATCCGGTATTAGTACAGGGACCGGGAGCAGCTCCGGAAATTTCCGCAGCAATAGATGACATAAATGAAAACTATCGAGATGTTGATGTAATCATCGCAGGCAGAGGTGGCGGTTCTACAGAAGAACTTTGGGCATTTAATGAAGAAATAGTAGCCAGAAGTATATATGCATCAGATATTCCGGTGATTTCCGCGGTAGGTCATGAAACAGACTTCTCCATAGCTGATTTTGTAGCTGATTTGAGAGCTGAAACACCAACAGCCGCTGCAGAGCGAGCTGTTCCGGATATCAATGCACTCAAGGATCATATTGAAAATCTGTATATAGAGTCTACGAGAAATTTGAAAGTCCACCTTGAAGTTTGCAGAAACAGATTAAGGCTTTTAGATCCATCTGTGTTTTACCGAGATTTACAGGGACGAGTAGCAATGGATCATATGAGAATAGATAGCCTGTTAGAGTCTATGAAAGACAACATGAGGAAGTTGATTATTGATAAAAGGCAGAGAATTGAGTTGCTCAAAGAAGTAATCGAAGCTTCCGATCCGAAATCAATTCTGAAAAAAGGGTATTCTGTGATTACAGACGAAGATGGAAATATTGTTAAAGATGCATCTTCTTTAAATGAAAACCAGATTATAAATATTGAGGCAGCTGTTGGACAAGCTAGGGCACGAATAATCGGCTCCGGAAAGGAACAGTAGTATGACGGATAAAAAGAATTTTGAAGATGTTCTCAAGAAGCTTGAGGAAGCATCATCAAAGCTGAAATCGGAAACGATTCCTTTGGAAGAGGCTATTAAGTATTACGAAGAGGGCATTAAATATTATAAAGAATGTAGCGAAATTTTAGACAAAGCAGATCAGAAAATAGAAACTCTTACAAAATAAGGAGGTGTGTGATGAAAGACTATACTTTTAATGACTACAAAGCTCTTATTGAGCAGCATCTAATGGATTTCATACCTGAAGTGGATCATAAGAGCATTACTCTTTACGAATCTATGAAATACAGCCTTGCTGCAGGTGGTAAGAGAATAAGACCGGTTCTTTTATTAGCCGCATGTGACTTTTGTGGGGGAAACGTTGAAGAAGCTCTTCCTTATGCATGTGCAGTAGAATACATTCACACTTACTCTCTTATACATGACGATCTTCCTTGCATGGACAATGATGATTTGAGAAGAGGTATTCCTACTAACCATAAAGTTTATGGCGAAGCAATGGCATTATTGGCAGGAGATGGTCTTCAATCAGCAGCCTTTGAAGCAATGAATAGAGACATGATCTTTTATTTTGATGATCCTAATGAGCTTAAGAAAAGAGTAAAAGCTTCATTTGAAATCAACAAAGGATCAGGATGCAGAGGAATGATTGCCGGTCAGGTTGCAGATATGGAAGCTGAAGATAAGAACTCATCAAAAGAGTTCCTGGATTATATACACCTTAATAAAACATCTGCATTAATTATAGCTGCAGTCAGAGCCGGTGCTTATCTTGGAAATCCAACTAGTGAAATGATGAATGATCTCACTACTTTTGCAGAGAATCTTGGTCTTGCTTTCCAAATCAGAGATGACATCTTGGATGTCATAGGACAAGAGGAAGAAATGGGTAAGAAAGCAGGAATGGATAGTATAAATAAAAAAGCTACTTATCCGAGTCTCCATGGCCTTGACGCTTCTATGGAAAAGCTCCAAAGTCTTACCAACACTGCTATAAGTGTACTTGAAAAGTATTATGACAATGCAGAAGTGTTCACAAAATTAGCAAAGCAACTTGAGGTTAGAGGTAATTAACATGAATAATTATTTAGCGAAACACACGTTTCCTGATGATTTAAAACTGATGAACTATGACGACCTTGAACTTCTCACGTATGAAATAAGGGATTTCTTAGTTGAATCTGTATCAAAAACAGGTGGGCATCTCGCTTCAAATTTAGGAGCGGTTGAGCTAACAGTAGCCTTACACAAGGTTTTCAATTCACCAAAAGATAAACTGATATGGGATGTTGGTCACCAATCATATGTCCATAAGATTCTTACCGGTAGAAGTGAAGGATTTAAATCTCTTAGACAGTTGGACGGAATGAGCGGATTTCCTAAAGCTAAGGAAAGTGCTCATGATGTGTTCGATACAGGACATAGCAGTACTTCGATTTCATTAGGATTAGGTATGGCAGCTGCCAGAGACCTTAAAGGTGAAAAATATGATGTTGTTTCAATAATAGGTGACGGTGCAATGACCGGAGGTGTTGCATTTGAAGCTTTGAACAACGTTTCTTCATTGAACAGCAAAATGATTGTTATCCTTAATGATAACGAAATGTCTATCTCGAAAAACACAGGTGGATTTTCCAGGTATCTGGGAAGATTAAGAAGTTCAAGGAAGTATTTATCTGTTAAGTCAAAAATCAAGAAGAATGTTTCAAGGGTTCCTGTAATCGGAGATAATGTTATAGCAGGAATGAAGCACGCCAGAGATTCTATTAAATATGCTATGATTGACGGCGTTATTTTCGAAGAATTAGGGTTTAAATATTTCGGCCCTGTAGACGGTCACAATTTAAAAGAACTATGTGAGACCTTCGAGCTTGCAAAATCATATAAAAAACCTGTTTTCATACATGTAATAACAAAGAAAGGGAAGGGGTACTCAAAAGCCGAGGAAAGACCTGATAAATTCCATGGAATAGGACCTTTTGATATGGAAACAGGCGAAACCTTAGGGTCTTCAAAGAAACCTTCTTATTCAGCTGTTTTCGGAAACAAGCTTTCTGAAATGGCCAGAAGTAATAATGATATTGTTGCTGTAAGTGCAGCAATGATAGATGGAACAGGACTTAACGGTTTTCATAAAGAATTTCCTGAAAGAACGTACGATGTTGGTATTGCTGAAGGGCATGCGGTTACTTTTGCTGCAGGACTTGCGAAAGCGGGCCTAAGACCATTCGTTGCAGTGTACTCTACTTTCCTTCAGAGAGCATATGATGAAATCGTTGAAGATGTTTGCCTACAGAACTTACCGGTAGTTTTCTGCATTGACAGAGCAGGAATTGTCGGTGCTGACGGAGAAACTCATCACGGTATTCTCGACATCAGCTACCTAAGACATATACCAAATTTAACTGTTTTGGCACCAAAAGACGGTAAAGAACTCGAAGCTATGCTGGAATTTGCAGCTAAACATAACGGTCCTTGTGCTATAAGATATCCTAGAGGTTCAGCACACGATCTTGGTGAACCGTTTAAAATCCAGCACGGCAAGTCTCATCAGTTAAAACGCGGTAACGATGTGGAAATTTGGTCAGTTGGCATTATGGCAGAAAAAGCACTTGCTGCAGCTGAAATTTTAAAGGCCCAAGGTATAAGCACAAGTGTGATTAATACCGAGTTCATTAAACCGATTGATGAAAGTAGATTAGTTAAATCAGCAGAAAAATATCCTCTTATTGTAACACTTGAAGACAATGTTCTGGCCGGAGGGGTCGGAGAAGCTGTTAAGGATATAACGGCAGATAAAAATGTTAAGGTTATAAGTATCGGTTGGCCTGATCGTTTCATAGAACATGGAACCAGCGAAGAACTTTATCACAGATATAAGATGGACGCCGAATCCATCGCGGAAAGGATCGTAAAAGAACTTGAAAGATAGACTTGATGTTATACTAACTGAGAAAGGAATATTTCCTTCCAGAGAAAAAGCAAAAGCTTCAATAATGGCAGGCCTGATTTATGTTGACGGTCAACGAATTGATAAACCGGGTACTTCCGTAAGCAGTGAAGCTGAAATTACAGTTAAAGAAGACCTTTGTCCATATGTTAGCAGAGGCGGTCTTAAACTTGAAAAAGCTTTAGAATTATACGGATTCTCACTGGATGGAGCGGTGGCAGTTGATATCGGGGCTTCTACAGGAGGCTTTACTGACTGCATGCTTCAAAAGGGTGCATCAAAGGTATTCGCAATAGACGTAGGTTATGGTCAGCTTGATTGGAAGTTAAGAAATGATCCTCGTGTTGTAAATATGGAGAAGTGTAATATACGTTATCTCGATTTTGACACAGTAGATAAAGATATCGACTTTATCAGTATCGACGTTTCATTTATTTCTTTAAGACTTGTGTTCCCTGTGGCATCACAGCTCCTTGCTGAAGATGGTTGCCTTGTATGTCTCGTAAAACCTCAATTTGAAGCGGGCAGAGAGCAAGTTGGCAAGAAGGGCATAGTCAGAGATCCTGCGGTACATAGAGAAGTAATTGAAAACGTAATTCAATACGGAAAAGACAACGGACTTTATGCACACGGATTAACATTTTCACCGGTAACTGGTACAAAAGGAAATATCGAATACCTGTTATACATGAAAAAGACTGAGCCGGAAGAAGAACCGGACATCGATAAAATTGTTTCAGACTCCCATACGGAGTTAGCGTAATATAATAAACAAATGATTTATGAGTAAAAGGAGAATAAAAAATGCAGTTATCAAACAGAGTAAACGCAATGCAGAATTCACCAATCAGAAAGTTCAACGTTTTCGCATTTGAAGCAAAGGCTAAGGGAAAGAAAGTTTATCATCTGAACATTGGTCAGCCTGATATTGAAACTCCTGCTTGCTTTATGGATGCAATCAAGAACTATGACAAGAAGGTTATCGCTTATTCAGAATCAGGTGGCGAACTGGAACTGCTGGACGCTATCATCGATTACTTTAAACAGTATGACATGAATTATGAAAGAAAAGACATCATGATTACTAACGGCGGTTCTGAAGCCCTTAGCATGATCTTCACAACTATTCTTAATCCTGAAGATGAGATCATGATCGCTGAACCTTTCTACACTAACTATCATACATTCGCAACCCGAGCAGGCGGAAAGGTTGTTCCTATCACTACTAAACCAGAAGACGGATATAACTTTGCTAAGAGAGAACTGATCGAAGCTGCAATCACTCCTAAGACTAAAGCGATCTGCTGCATCAGCCCTGGAAACCCAACAGGAAGAGTTCTCACAATTGAAGATATGAAACTTATCGGCGAAATCGCTAAGGAACACGATCTGTGGATCATCGCTGACGAAGTATACAGAGAATTTGCTTATGATGACAGAGAAGCAACTTCATTCGGTATGATCGATGAAATCGCTGACAGAGTTATTATCGTTGACTCAGTATCAAAGAGATTCTCAGCTTGCGGAGCAAGAATTGGTTGTATCGTAAGTAAGAATGTTGAATTCATGGAAGGTATCATGAAGATCGCTCAGGGCAGACTGTGTGTACCTACACTGGAACAGGTTGGTGCAGCTGCACTTTACAGACTTGATAAGTCATACTATGAAGAAGTTAAGGCTGAATACTGCGCTAGAAGAGACGTTGTATACGAAGAACTGATGAAGATTCCTGGAGTAGTATGCCAGAAACCTGGCGGATCATTCTACATGACAGCTAAGCTCCCTGTAGAAAGCGTAGAAGACTTCCTGATGTTCATGCTGACAGAATTCGATGACAATGGTGAAACTGCTATGTTCACACCTGCTGAAGGATTCTACGGCACACCTGGACTCGGTAAGGATGAAATGCGTATGGCATACGTTCTGAAGCAGGAAGATATGAGAAGAGCAGTTGAACTTATCAGACTGGGTATGGAAGCATACAACAAGAAATTAGGAAAATAATTAATTAAGTACGAGAGGAAGAGTTTTATGGCAGCACCGAAGTTATCACCAATGATGCAACAGTATATGGATATTAAAGCAAATTATCAGGATTGCATCCTGTTCTTTAGGCTTGGTGATTTTTATGAAATGTTCTTCGAAGATGCCATTACTTGTACTCGTGAATTAGAACTTACTTTAACAGGTAAACAATGTGGAATGGAAGAAAGGGCTCCGATGTGCGGAGTTCCTTTCCATTCTGCTGAAACTTATATTGCACGCCTTGTTGATAGAGGATACAAAGTGGCAATATGCGAACAGACTGAGGATCCTGCTGCTGCCAAAGGCATAGTAAAAAGGGAAGTTGTTCAAATAGTAACTCCCGGTACTGTAATAAGCAGCACAATGCTCAAAGAAAAAGAAAACAACTACATAGCATCCATATATGCAGAAGACTCATCAATAGGTGTGTCATACTGTGACGTATCTACAGGTGAAATCTATCTTACTGAGATTAAAGGCATAGGAGCTCGTGACAATATGGTCAATGAGCTGGTTAAAATCGGAGCCAAGGAAATAATTCTCAATAAGGTTACCGAAGAGACAGTGGATGTTGAAGATATCAAGCCTGTAACAGAGGCTTATTTTAATTTATTAGGGGAAGAATATTACAAGAGTGATGCGTTGCGTTCTGCCATCAAAAGACAGTTCAACGTTTCAGCTCTTTTAGGTATAGGAGTTGAAGAAGATTCAGTAGGCGAAGCCGCTTTGGGCGCTTTGCTCATATATCTTCACGAAACTCAGAAAAATAATTTGAGCCATATTGCCGATCTCATTACTTATACTATGGGGCAGCATATGTCTCTGGATAAAGCAACCATTAAGAACCTTGAACTTACAGAAACTTTATTTGAGAAAAAGCTCAAAGGTTCTTTACTTGGCGTTTTAGACAAGACTCATACAGCGATGGGGTCGCGTAAGCTTAAGCAATGGCTCAAGGAACCTCTCAATGACGTTTCTATGATTAACGAACGACTTGATGCTGTAGAAGTATTATTGGATGAAGTTCTTATAAGAAACAATATTAAGGAACATCTCAAGAGAGTTTATGACTTCGAAAGACTCACAGGTCGTATTGCTTGCGGTACTGCAAATGGTAAGGACATGATTGCACTCCGTAATTCATGCGGAGTACTTCCTGACATAAAAGATGCGCTTTTGGATGCTGATACAACTCTTCTTGAAAAACTTAACAGACAGATCCATGATTTGAGCCAAGTTCATGATTTGATAGATAGAAGTATTGTTGAAGAACCTCCATTTGTTATAAAAGAAGGCGGTCTTATTAAAGAGGGTTTTTCAGCTGAACTTGATGAACTGAAGGCTTCTATTAAAGATGCTCAAGCTTGGATTGCCGGACTTGAAGGAAGTGAAAGGGAAAGAACAGGAATCAAGAATCTTAAAGTTGGGTACAACAAAGTATTCGGTTACTATTTAGAAGTAACCAAATCATATTATGATCTTATTCCTGAAAATTACATAAGAAAGCAAACTCTGGCCAATTGTGAACGTTTTATTACTCCTGAACTTAAGGAAACTGAACGCCTTGTACTCAATGCTGAGAGCAAGATTAATCAGATGGAGTATGATCTTTTCACTGAAATCAGACAGCAGCTTCAAACGTATATCAGAGAAATTCAGGAAACTTCCAAGGCTATAGCTACTCTTGATGTTCTGGTATCTTTTGCAGAAGTGAGCGAAAAGAACAATTATGTTAAACCTCACGTAAATAGCTCAGATTTATTAGATATTAGAAATGGCAGACATCCTGTAATCGAGCAAACAATCAGAGACGGAATTTTCGTCAACAATGACACATATATAAACAAGACTGACCAGAGCTTATTGTTGATAACAGGGCCTAACATGTCAGGTAAATCTACTTATATGCGTCAAACAGCATTAATCGTGTTAATGGCCCAAGCAGGATGCTTCGTTCCTTGTGATGAAGCCCACATCGGTGTTTGCGATAGAATCTTCACCAGAATCGGCGCTTCAGATAATTTAGCGCAGGGGCAAAGTACATTCTTTGTAGAAATGAGTGAGCTTTCATACATACTTAATACAGCTACAGGTAGAAGCCTTGTAATTCTGGATGAAATCGGAAGAGGCACCAGTACTTACGATGGACTTTCCATAGCATGGGCCGCAGCAGAATATCTTTGCCATCCGAATAGAAAAATAAGAACATTGTTCGCGACACACTATCACGAAATGACTCAGCTTGAAGAAACTTTCGAAGGTGTTTCAAATCTTAACGTTGATGTTGCAGAAGAAAATGGCAATGTTGTATTCCTACATAAAATTGTAAAGGGCAGTGCCAGCAGAAGCTACGGTATACATGTAGCAAAATTGGCCGGAGCACCTAAAGAACTATTGGATAGAGCCGAAGAAAGACTGATTGAGCTCGAAAAGGGAAGTCATAGTTCAAAACAAGTTTACGAAAGAGTAGAGAAAATAAATACTAAAGTAGAAGAACAAGAAGTTCAAATGTCCTTATTCAGTGCCATACCGGATCCTATAATCATGAAGCTAAAATCTTTAGATTTAATGGACACAACACCTTCACAAGCATTAAAGATACTTGAAGAGTTAAAAGAACAATTATGATAAGAGTATTAGATAAACATGTTGCCGATAAGATTGCAGCAGGTGAAGTAATAGACAGACCCGTATCAATAATAAAAGAGCTTGTTGAAAACTCTCTTGATGCAGGTGCGGATAATATCACTATTGAAATCAAAAACGGCGGAAAATCATATATACGAGTTACCGATAACGGATCGGGGATTCCTTCAGAAGAAGCTGAGCTGGCCTTTAAGCGTCATGCAACCAGCAAAATTTCTGCTGCCGAGGACTTGGATGCCATTGAAACACTCGGTTTCAGAGGTGAAGCCTTAGCAAGTATTTGTGCTGTAGCTCGAGTTGAACTTATAACTAAAACTCGAGAATCAAAAGTAGGTAGAAAGCTGGTAATAGAAGGCAGCGATGTCGTTGAGAACGTAGCCATTGGTTGTCCTGACGGAACTACCATAACTGTCAGAGATTTGTTTTTCAACGTTCCTGCCAGAAATAAATTTTTGGCTTCTGACAGTGCTGAAACCAGAAGAATTACCGACATGGTATCAAGAATTGCGCTTTCTTATACTGATGTAAAATTCACATTGATAAACGGAAACACTAAGATTTTCTCAACAAGAGGTAACGGCAATATACATAATAATATAATCAGTATATACGGATCCGACATCGGTAAAGATTTAATACCTGTTGATAAAGCTGCCGATGGATTTACAATTAAGGGATTTGTCTCATCACCCGGAACGTCTTTGCCGTCAAGAAGTAAGCAAATATTTTGTGTTAACGGAAGAGTTGTATCAAGCAGTGTCCTTGAGAAAGCATTAGACGAAGCATATAGGGAAAAAATGTTTCATGGAAGATTTCCTATAGCATTTCTTTTCCTGGCATTACCGGCTGATAAGATAGATGTTAATGTTCATCCAACAAAAAAAGAAATACGTTTTGATGACTCGTTTGAAGTGTCAGATTTCGTTTTAAAGGCTTTAAGAGAAGCTTTAAGCTCCAAGGTCGCTGTGCCGGAAATAAAGGCTGAAACTGTAGAAAAAAGGGCAATTAAGACCTTTGAAAAACCAGATCAAGGTGTGCAATATACCTTTGATAAAATCAAAGCCGGTTCTTTAGAAACACCTGTAATTGAGAACTCTGAAGTTCAAAAATTAAAAGAAGTTCCTGCAGTAGCAGAAGAAGTTGACATAAATAATTTATTGTCGAACTTAAGAACTGAAGTTAAAAATGAAACTACCAAAGATAACTTTTCTTTAGAAGTTAAACTTCCCGACAGAGTGCCTTTTGATTTTGATAATATCAAACCTTTAGGTGCAATTTTCAGTTCTTATATAATGGCAACAGATGAAGATAACTTCTATCTAATTGATCAGCATGCTGCCCATGAAAGAGTATTTTATGAGCGCTTGGTTAAACAGTTTAACAATGCTGAAAAAGTAAGACAAACTTTGTTAATGCCTTTAAGTTTCAACGTTTCTGCGCAGATTACTGCTACTGAAGAAACTTGGATAGACAACCTTAAATCTATTGGATATGATATTGAGTTCTTTGGAAATAATACATATCTTGTGAGAGAAATTCCGGCATTTATGGATATGGATGAAGCCGAAAGTTTTCTTAGTGATTTATTCAACACATTAGAGGAAAAACCTGACCTTTCCAACAAAAGAACATTGGAAAGAATTATAGTAAGATCATGTAAAAGCGCTGTAAAAGCCGGAGATTCTTTAACTGAAGAAGAAATCGATGGCCTAGTGAAGGATTTAAAACAGTGCATGAATCCGTTTTCCTGTCCTCATGGAAGACCTACATTCATTAGAATGACTAAATATGAGATAGAAAAATTGTTTAAGAGGGTTTAGTATGTTTGCTGATAAAAATACTATAATCGCAGTGGCCGGACCTACAGCTGTAGGGAAAACCAAGTTTGCCATAAAAATTGCAGAAGCTTTTGATGGCGAAGTTGTATCCTGCGATTCTATGCAGCTATATAAATATATGGATATAGGAAGTGCAAAGCCTACTGCAGAAGAAATGTCAATGGCTAAGCATCATCTCGTTGACATTATAGACCCAAGAGACGATTTTTCTGTAGCTCAGTATCAGAAACTTGCCAAGGAAGCAATTAAGGATATCTTAAGTAGAAGCAAAACTCCTGTTATTTCTGGAGGCACGGGTTTATATCTTAATTCATTACTTTATGATATGGATTTTTCGGCGCCATCTCAGGACACAGCTTACAGAGATAGTTTGTATGAAAAAGCTGAAAAAGAGGGAAGTGAAACTTTGCATGAAATGCTTAAAGAAGCAGACGAAAAAGCTGCAACGCTGATACATCCAAACAATACTAAGAAAATAATAAGAGCCTTAGAGCGTCTAAAAGAGGGAGAAGGGCAAATCAAGCAATTCAGTGACGTAGACAATGAAACTAAGGATTATAATGTAATTCTAATTGGGTTAACCAGGGACAGGTCTGAGCTTTATGACAGAATAAACATGAGAGTGGATTTGCTTATGGAAGCCGGCTTGCTTGATGAAATTAACAGACTTATGGATATGGGGCTGACTCAGGAAAACATATCCATGAAGGGCATTGGATACAAGGAATTATTTGACTATATTGAAGGTAAATATTCTTTGGATGAAGCTGTAGAAACTGTCCGTAAAAACACAAGACACTATGCTAAACGTCAGCTTACTTGGTTCAGACGTTACGATAAAATGAAATGGTTTAACATCTCAGAATACGAAAATGATGATATTGCAGTAAAGGAAATAATAGAATGGCTTCTGAAAAACGAATAAGGATCCATAATAAAAGTGATAAACCTGACAATATTATCCTTAAAGAACATGAAATCGTTTCCAAATGTGAAGAAATTCAGGAACAATTACCTCGTTTTTTAAGGGGCTTTTTCGCGTATTTAAAAGGTAACGTTCTGCCTATGAGCAGATTTGCGTATCTTAATGATATAAAGTTTTTCTGTAATTATCTAATTAACGAAACCGACTTAACCGACGCAGAAGATATTGCAGATATTAAACTTGCTGATTTCAACAAAATTAAGGCCTTAGATGTGAATATTTACCTTGACTACTGTCGAAAATATACTGTTGAACGGGAAAATGATATCGTTGTATATGAAAACAGCAACAAAACATTGGCAAGAAAAAAATCATCTTTATCAGTGATGTTTAAACAACTTTACAGAGACGAACTTATAGAAAGAAACATCACTGATGGCTTTGACCCAATACGAGTTCCTAAGGCCGGAGAACGTGAAATTAAAGCCCTTCAAGATGATGAAGTAATGTTAATGCTCGATGCTGTTTCTACAGGTTCTCATCTTACGGAAAAAGAACGACAATATTGGGAAAAAACAAAGAAACGTGACAAAGCAATACTTATTTTGTTCCTCACTTACGGCCTAAGATTATTTGAACTGCAACAGCTGAATGTTTCGTCATTTAATTTCGCAAGAGGTGAATTTAAGATCTACAGAAAGCGTGCAAAAGAAGCAGTTATGCCTTTGAACGAGTCAGTAACTGATGTCATGATGGATTATTTGGAGAATGAAAGGGCTTCAGATGATACGCTTGATGAAATACATAAAGATGCACTTTTCCTCTCTCTTCAGGGGAAAAGAATGACCGAAAGGCAAATTAGAGAATTAGTAAAGAAATATACATCAATCGGGCTGAGTACTTCCAGAAAAGCCGGTTACAGTCCTCACAAACTCAGAGCAACAGCCGCAACAAGCCTTATCGGAAGGGGTAATTCGATATTTGATGTTCAGGCATTATTAGACCATGAGCAAGTTACGACAACACAGCTCTACGCTAGCCACAAGATGAATGTCAAGAGGGATCTTGTTAAGGGTATGGAATGGGAATTAGAACGAAAGGGGAAGAAGTAAGTCATTTAATAAGGCTTGCTTCAATATGGATTGTAGTCATCTTTATTGGTGCTATTATCTATGATGAGCCAGCATTTGGAACTCATCAGAAGGAATATAGTATTTCCACAGAAGAAGAACTCAGAGAGCTTTGTGAAATAGTCAATAGGCTTGAAATTGTTCCTTGGAATTCTTCTTATAGTGATTTTGAAGACACTACCTTCGTACTTGAAAACGATATACAATTAACAGATAAATGGATACCTATCGGGCTTGATAATTCATCTAGTTTTAAAGGTAGATTTAATGGCAATTATCATACGATTTCAAATATGAAAATAGATGATTTCTATGAAAACTCAGGGTTATTCGGTTATATGGATGGCACTGTATATAATCTAACAATTGAAGGCTATAATCATGCTAACACCGAGAATTGCGGTGGTTTAATAGGAACATTGTCCTCAGATGGTTATGTTAATAATTGCATCTCCTCTGTTAATGTTAAAGGTAAGAGTAAAGTGGGCGGTATAGTTGGAAATAACGAAGGCGGTCACATCGAACAGTGTACAAACAAAGGTAATATACAAGGCACACACAAGGTTGGTGGTGTAGTTGGGGAAAACCGTGGCGGATTAATATATCATTGTGGTAATAACGGTAATATTAAATCTACTAGACGCGGAGTTGCAACTTATGGAACAGGGGGAGTTGCCGGAAGATCGGTTTCGTCAGACTCAATCATATCACAATCATTTAACTTGGGGGATATTACCTCCAATACTGAAGGAACAGGTGGAATAGTAGGGTATGTAAATGGTTCTAATTCTATAATTAGTAATTCATATAATAAAGGGCATATCACGATAAGCATTAAAACTTCAGATAATGAAATAACAGGTGCTTATTCCGGTGGCATAGTGGGTATTGTAGGGTCATCAGGAGTTAAAATCACAGGATGCTACAACTCAGGGAAAATAAAAAATGCAGATAAATCTGGCAATATAATCGGAAAACATATAAATATCGGTAAAGACGACCTCAAGGAAATCTATTTATCAAATAACTATTTTAGATGGCAAATTGCAACAGACAATTACTTAGATAATGATTTTCGATTAATTAAAACATCGTACACATACGGAGATAAAATAATTGAATTTCTTTCTCCGGATATTATAACCACTAAAGCTTTTGTATTATATATGGAGGCTCAAGATAAATTAAAATTACAGAAGGAAGACAGGTAATATTTATGAACAACAACAAGACAAACATGATGTTGCAAGAGCAATTCGGTATTTCCGAAAAAGTAATTTCACTCATCAATGATAGTGAAGAAGCGGTTTCAGGAATGTTCAAAGAACTGGACGACATTATGGCATATAACCAGTACAAAGTTCTGGATGCCTTCCAGAAAAACAGAATCAAAGACATGCATTTCTCATGGAATACAGGCTATGGTTATGATGATCCTGGTAGAGACGCTATCGAAAGAGTCTATGCAGATATTTTCCATACTGAAGCAGCTCTCGTAAGACCTATAATCGTAAACGGCACTCACGCATTATCTCTTACTCTTATGGGTATTCTTCGTCCCGGAGATGAACTGATTTACTGTACAGGATCTCCTTATGACACACTTGAAGAAGTAATAGGAATCAGAGGAGAAGGAAAGGGCTCACTGAAAGAATACGGTGTAACATACAAGCAGGTTGAACTGACACCTGATGGAAGAATCGATCTTGAAGCTTTGGAAAATGCAATCAGTCCGGCTACTAAAATGATTACTGTTCAAAGAGCAACAGGTTATGGATGGAGAAAAGCTATTTCCATCGAAGAAATCGAAGAGTGGGCAAAATTCGTAAAGGGAATTAATCCTAATATCATATTAATGACAGACAACTGCTATGGAGAATTTCTTCATACTAAGGAGCCAACTGATGTAGGTGTTGACGTAATTGCAGGATCACTGATCAAGAATCCGGGCGGTGGATTGGCTCTCACAGGTGGATATATAGCAGGTAGACAAGACCTCATCGAGAAAATTTCATATAGAATGACTTCACCGGGAATAGGTGGTGAATGTGGTCTTACTTTTGGTCAGACAAGAACAATGCTTCAGGGCCTTTTCATTGCTCCTAAAACAGTAAACGGAGCTGTAAAAGGCGCAATTCTCTGCGCTAAGGCTTTTGAAAAGCTTGGTTTCGATATCTGCCCTAAGGCTGAAGACATTAGAAGTGATATCATTCAGGCTGTAAAACTTGGATCTCCGGAAGGTGTTATCGCATTCTGCAAAGGTATTCAGGCTGCTGCACCTGTTGATTCTCATGTATCTCCTGAACCTTGGGCTATGCCAGGGTACGAAGATCCTGTAATTATGGCTGCCGGTGCTTTCGTACAAGGTTCATCAATCGAACTTTCAGCAGATGCACCAATCAGAGAACCTTACGTAGTTTATTTCCAGGGCGGACTTACATATGAACATTCTAAATTCGGAGTTATTAAGGCCCTTCAGGAACTTTACGATAAAGAGCTGATCAGCTTATAATTATTTGGAGTATTTATGCCTTTAACCATAGAAAAAAAGGAAAAGTTAAGAAAAAGATATAAGACTGTCAGTGCTATTTTAAAGTTGTTATTATTGCTGTTGATTTTAGTTGGATTACCGCTGTATATTTACTTCTGTCAGCATCAAATTATCGAACAGTTTTCTTCACTTGAACAAGTTGAAGCTTTTTTCGAAGAATACAAAACTAAGAGTATTTTCGTATATCTGGCACTTCAAATCTTACAGATAATCATCAGCGTTATACCGGGACAAGGTTTGCAGTTTGCAGCAGGCTATATGTATGGATTTTGGATGGGATATATATGGTCTTTAGTTGGAGCTTTAATTGGTACTGTAATCTCTTATTATCTGGCAAAGATCCTTGGTCATGATGCCATGCACATGATATTTGGTGAAGAGAGAATTCAAGAGCTCTTGAGGACATTTAACAGCAAGAAAGCAATGATTCTTGTATTTCTTTTCTACTTAATACCGGGACTTCCAAAAGATATTTGCAGCTATGTAGCAGGTCTTTCGGAAATGAAACTGAAAGCTTTTCTTATAATTTCGCTGGTAGGTAGAAGTCCTGCGATGATGGGAAGTCTTTTAATCGGCAGACTAGTGGACATCGGTGGTTATACCGGAGCGATTATAATAGCCGCTGTAGCCATTATATTGTTTACGTTAGGCGTAATACTGAGAAAACGTTTGCTCTTATGGATTGATAAGGCATATGATAAATTAATGAAACTTTAATTGTGGAGGTATGGGATGCTGACACTTGATAAAATATATCACGCAAAGATCGTATTAAAAAATGTAGCAAGAAAAACTGACTTAATTAAAGCTACTAAGCTCTCTCAGAATTGCGAACTTTATCTTAAAACTGAAAACCTTCAGGAAACAGGAAGTTTTAAGATAAGAGGTGCTTATTATAAAATCAGTCAGTTGAGTGACGACGAAAAGTCAAAGGGTATAGTTGCATGTAGTGCAGGAAATCATGCTCAAGGCGTTGCTATGGCAGCTACTCAAAGTGGAATAAAGTCTGTAATCTGTATGCCTGACGGAGCTCCTCTCAGCAAAATAGAAGCCACTAAACAACTTGGTGCAGATGTTTGTCTTGTAAAAGGTGTATATGATGATGCTTATGCTAAAGCTCTCCAGATTCGTGAAGAAACGGGCGCTACATTAATTCATCCATTTGACGATGATGAAGTTATCGCAGGACAAGGAACGATAGGCCTTGAAATTCTTGATCAATTGGAAGATGTAGATGCTGTTGTTGTTCCTATCGGAGGTGGCGGACTCATTGCAGGTGTAGCTTTTGCAATTAAGCAGCTTAATCCTAAAATCAAGGTTTACGGTGTTCAGGCTGCGGGTGCTGCAGGTATGTTCGAAAGCCACAATGCAGGGAAACTTATAACTCTTGATACTGCAGCTACATTTGCCGATGGTATTGCTGTAAAACATCCGGGCGAAACTACATTTAAAATGGTAGAAAAATATGTGGATGATATCGTTACGGTAACTGAAGATGAAATTGCAGCTTCAATATTAGCGTTAATAGAAAAACAGAAAGTTATAGCCGAAGGCGCAGGAGCTGTTGCGGTTACAGCTGTATTATTCGATAAGCTTCCTGTTAAGGGAAAGAAAGTAGTATGCGTAGTATCCGGTGGAAATATCGACGTAAATATCTTAAGTCGTGTAATCACCAGAGGTCTTGTTACAAGCGGCAGAAATGTTAATCTGACAATAGCTCTGACAGATAAGCCTGGACAACTGCAAGATGTAGCTGAAATTATTGCCAGATGTGGCGGAAATGTTGTTCATGTTCATCACGATAGAGGAGATGCTAATATGGCAATCACTAGCTGCTTCCTTAAACTGGCTTTAGAAACAAGAGATAAGGAACAAATTGACCAAATAAAAAGAGAACTTACTGATGCCGGTTTTGAGCTGGTAACAGAGAGGGTATAACTATAAAAATAGTAAAAGAACAGTTTAAAAGCTGTTCTTTTTTAATAAAAATTTACGAACAATTGTTTTAATTTTCATTGACAGCGAACATACATTCTGTTATACTGTGTTCATAAGAAACGAACAAATGTTTGAAGAGGGGGCAGGAAAGAGAGGTCCGACATGAGAACACAGAATAGAACAAGAAAAAGATATAGAATTAAATCAAAATTTAGATTTATTACATCTATGGTTATTATATTATGTATGATCGTTGGTGCAGTTAGTTTAATTACAGGTACATATAAATCATTAGCGCTTACTAAGGATCAATATGCTCAGGTTGAAGTTTCTTACGGAGATACATTATGGGCTATCGCTAACGAGTACAAGTCAGAAAATACAGATACACGCCGCGCAGTATTCGAAATCTGTAAGGCAAATGATATCGAAGCCACTGATTTAGTACCCGGAATGGTGATTTCTGTACCAATGGAACTCTAAACTGAACGTTATTTATAAACGGCTAAATTTAGCCATTTCAAGCTAAAATCAAGAGGTAATAAGTATCGACCATTGAAAATAAAATCGCTTAAATCGAAAAATAGAGCCTCGGTTTTTAAGCAAAATAAAAGAATAAATTTAATATAGTACAATGCATTAAAGTTCATATAAAAAAGCTCCTGGGAATGAATCGAAATAATAAAATCGATTTATTGATGGAGCTTTTTAATTATATTAATGTAACAATCTGTAAAAATCACATTAAATATGTGCCGTATGAGCCTTATCAGCCCTGAGGTGTATATATCTATTCCCAAAATTATGATTATAGGAATAGTTATGTATTTCAAAAATATACCCTCCTTAAGCATTTAGTTCTCTTGGAGGGTTTTATTGTTATTACTTATAAGTCCACTTCCCTGCATCTGACAACGGCTGATCAAACAAATCATCCTTAATATATCCGCGCTGAATATCGTACATTCTCCATCTATTGTTAACCTTAACGGTACCAAGCAACATGAAAATGAAAATAATTATGCTACCGATAGCCGGAATCAGATTTAACAGATAGAACCACCCTGACCTGTTCTGGTCATGAAGTCTTCTAATGCTAATTGAGATACTTGGTATTAATATAATCAATGCATAAACATCACTTACTGTAAAGTTTTCTGTGCTTTCTGAAGCTCCGAATATTAAGCTTAATACGAAAATCACCAAGAAATTAATCAGTACTGCAAACCAATACTGTTGTCTTGATGCAACACCTCTGAAATCAAAAGCACGTTTCCAGAATTCAATAAAGTATTTCATTTAGAATCCTCCTCTATCCAGGTATCCTTGTAAAATCAATACTGCAGCCTGCTTATCTATTACCTTCTTACGTCCTTTACGGCTTACATCTGCTTCTATAAGGACTTTTTCAGCCATTACAGTTGTAAGTCTTTCATCGTAAAATTCAAGCTTAATATGAGCTAGTCCTGTACTTCTCATTTTGTTCTCAAGCATAGTTTTAAATTCGTATACTTTTTCTGTCTGAGGGCTGTCTGTACCGTCCAACTTCTTAGGAAGTCCGATAACAACAGTGTCACAGTCAAATTCCTTAACATAGTCAATAACTTTGCCTGCATCTTTACGAATTCCCACTCTTTCAATGGTTGTAACGCCCTGTGCCGTTATATTTAAAGCATCACTTACTGCTACACCTATGGTCTTGTCACCTACGTCTAATGCTAATTTCTTCATATAAATCTCCTATTATAAATATAGGACGGACATTACTGTCCGCCCTTCTCTTCTGAATTATTTACGGAGGTATGCTCTGATAAGTTCTTCTACCAGGTCATCTCTTTCGATTCTACCCATAATATTTCTAGCGTTATTATGGCTTGTAATATATGACGGATCTCCGGATAAGATGTAACCTACCATCTGATCGATAGCATTGTATCCTCTTTCTTCCAGTGAATCATACACTATATTTAAAATCTCTTCGATTGTTCTCTGTTCAACTCTGTCGAAATTATCGTACATTCTAGTCTGTCTATCCATTTTGCACCTCCATTTCTTATATTATAACATTCCCTTCCATTTAATTACAAGTGAAAAAGAATATAAACACAAAAGCTACACAATATAGTTAACATAATATTATTATTATTAACCAACCAGTTCTTCAGCCTTTGCAAATGCATCATTAACTTTACTTGGATCCTTAGCGCCGGCCTGAGCCATATCAGCCTTACCACCGCCACCGCCACCTGCTGCAGCTGCGATTTCCTTAATCATCTTACCTGCATGGAGACCCTTTTCAACCAGATCATCAGTCAAGGATACGAGGAATGTCACTTTTCCACCTGAAACTGTAGCAAATACCATAGCTACACCCTTGTTTTCAGCCTTAATCTGGTCTGATAAACCTCTCAGATCATTGATGTTATAGTCTTCGAATTCCTTAGTAATCAGCTTAACGCCATTGATTTCCTTAGCTCCATCAACTAATGAACCAAGACCCTTGCTCATTTCAGCCTTCTTCAGATCTTCGATTTCCTTCTTCAGAGCCTTTACTTCTTCAACGAGAGCGGCAGATCTGTCAGCCATATTGTCTCTGTTTGACTTGAGTGCTCCTGCAGTATTTGCAATGAGTTCTTCATCTTCATTATATTTAGCTAATACACCCAGTCCTGTAACAGCTTCGATTCTTCTTACTCCTGAAGCAACGCCTGCTTCGCTAAGAATCTTAAATGCGCCGATCTGTCCTGAATTCTTTACGTGAGTACCTCCGCATAGTTCCTTACTGAAGTCTCCTATTGTAACTACTCTTACTGTAGCGCCGTATTTTTCACCGAACAGTGCAGTTGCACCATCAGCCATAGCTTCTTCAGGAGTCATAACCTTTGTTTCAACATCAAGGAAGTGGCTGATTTTATCGTTTACAATAGCTTCTACCTGAGCTACTTCTTCACTTGTCATGCCCTGGAAGTGATTGAAGTCGAATCTAAGTGAATCTTTTGTTACTGATGAGCCTGCCTGTTTAACATGCTGACCCAGCACTTCCTGAAGAGCTTTATGCAGAAGATGTGTAGCAGTATGGTTTGCAGCAGTCATGTTTCTTGTAGGAGCATGTGGCATACCAACTACTTCAGCACCAACTGTTAACGTTCCCTTTTTAATTTCTGCTTTATGAGCAAATACATTTTGGAACTTTGTAACTTCATTTACGATAACAGCAAAATCATCATTATAGATAAGTCCTATATCACTTGCCTGACCACCGCTTTCTGCATAAAAAGCAGTTTTGTCGAGAACAACTGTACATTCGCCTTCACTTACTGAATCAACAAGCTGTCCATCAACGATGATAGCTTCTACTTTACCTGCCTGTACTAATGTGTCATAACCGGTAAATTCTGTATCGTTTTCAAACTTAATAGTTGCAGTTGCTTCATCCCAACCTGCACCTTCCATTTCCTGTTCTGTTCTGGAAATCTCCTTTTGAGCTTCCATTGCAGCAACGAATCCTTCAGTATCAACGCTAAGACCGGATTCTTCAAGGATTTCTCTTGTTAAGTCAATTGGGAATCCATAAGTGTCATGAAGTTTGAATGCTTTTTCACCGTCGAGAATTGTTTCTCCTGCAGCTTTCATTTCTTCGATATGACCATTGATCATTTTCATACCCTGGTCGATAGTTGCAGCGAACTTTTCTTCTTCAACTCTAACAACCTTCTTGATCATTACACGACGTTCTTCAAGTTCAGGATATGCTTTACCTGAAATATCAATTACTCTGTCGCAAAGGTCAGCCAGGAATGGTCCTTCGATACCGAGAATCTTACCGTGTCTTGCTGCACGTCTGATGAGTCTCTTAAGAACGTATCCTCTTCCTTCGTTGCTTGGCAGAATAGTATCACCTATCATGAATGTCATTGATCTTAAGTGGTCTGTGATGATTCTGATAGAAACATCTTCAGGTGCTTCCCCATTCTTATATTCAACGCCTGACTTTTTAACAACGCCTTCCAGAACATACTGGATAGTATCGATGTCAAAGATTGATTCTACACCCTGCATTACGCATGCAAGTCTTTCAAGTCCCATACCTGTATCGATATTAGGATGAGCCAGATCGCTATAGTTACCTTCATCATCTCTATTAAACTGAGTAAATACATGGTTCCAGAATTCAACATATCTGTCGCATTCGCAACCAGGTTTACAATCAGGATTGTCGCATCCGTATTTTTCGCCTCTGTCAAAATAGATTTCTGAACATGGACCACATGGACCTGTTCCGATTTCCCAGAAGTTGTCGTCCTTACCAAGACGTACAATTTTTTCTTCAGGCATACCGATTTCATTTTTCCAAATGTTATATGCCTGATCGTCATCTTCATATACTGTTGCCCACAGCTTATCTGTTGGCATTTCCAGAACCTTAGTGATGAATTCCCATCCCCAGTTTAAAGATTCATGCTTGAAGTAATCTCCGAATGAGAAGCTTCCCAGCATTTCGAAGAATGTGCCGTGTCTTGAAGTGTAACCAACGTTTTCGATATCGCCTGTTCTGATACACTTCTGGCAAGTAGTCATTCTCTTGCTAGGTGGAGTTTCCAGTCCTGCGAAATATGGCTTCAGTGGTGCCATACCTGAATTTATAATAAGCAGACTCTTGTCCTTTTCAGGAATAAGAGAGAAGCTCTGTCTTCTATAATGTTCTTTTGATTCGTAGAAGCTTAAAAATTTCTCACGTAATTCGTTTAAGCCCATCTTTTTCATAGTAATTTCTCCTCTGTTTTTATTCAATACCTAATTAAATATTTTAACAGAAAAAGCCCGCCATTTCAACAATGACGGGCACTTTTACTTAATTATTTATTTTGCTTTACTTTCGCAGTACAGACATCTGTAAACTCTGTTTTCTCTATCAGTCAGTTTGAATACATGCTGTAATTCCTGCTCAGTTGTAGTAATGCATCTAGGGTTCTTGCATTTGATGATATCAACCAGTTCTTCCGGTGCATCGATATGAGTTCTCTTAACTCTTTCGCCGTTCTTGATGATATTAACAGTGATGTTAGGGTCCACATAACCGATAGCATCAAGGTTTAAGTCGATCATCTGGTCGATTTTGATGATGTCTTTTCTTCCCATCTTCTCACTCTCAGCATTCTTGATAAGAGCAACCTGACAGTCAAGTGAATCAAGTCCGAGGATCTTATAAAGATACATTCCCTGTCCTGCTTTGATATGGTCCAGTACGATACCGTTTTCAATCTTACCTATAATCATTTATTTCACCTCCAGAAGTTTGAGAATGAGAGCCATTCTTATGTACTTTCCGTTAAGAACTTGTTCGAAATATACTGCTCTTGGATCGTCATCGATTGCTGTTGAGATTTCGTTTACTCTTGGCAGTGGATGCAGAATGCTAAGATCAGCCTTAGCATTGTCCAGCTTGTCCGGAGTAAGAATATAGCTGTCCTTCAGTCTTAAGTAGTCCTGTTCGTTGAAGAATCTTTCTCTCTGAACTCTTGTCATGTAGAGAACATCCAGCTGCGGCATTGCTTCTTCCAGATCAGTTGTTTCAACGAATTCGATATTATTTTTCATAAGAACTTCTTCCTTCAGATATTCAGGAATTTTCAGTTCATCAGGTGAAATGAGTACGAACTTAACGTTTTCATATCTTGACATCGCACTGATCAGTGAATGTACTGTTCTTCCGAACTTCAGGTCTCCGCAAAGACCGATAGTCAGATTATCAAATCTACCCTTTTCTCTGCTGATAGTAAGCAGGTCTGTCAGTGTCTGTGTAGGATGGTTATGTCCGCCATCTCCTGCATTGATGATAGGAACGATAGTCTTTCTGGAAGCTACCAGAGGAGCACCTTCCTTAGGATGTCTCATTGCGATGATGTCAGCATAAGCGCCTACTGTTCTGATAGTATCAGCAACGCTTTCGCCTTTAGCGGCTGAAGAACT
>JAZUBM010000053.1:0-17569 GCA_045638485.1 Lentihominibacter sp.
CAGTGCAGGGATGCCGAAGTCTCTGTCAGCTACTGTACATGCAGTTCCTGCACATCCACCGATATATGAAGCTCTTGCTCCGTAAATAGCAGCCGCAGTACTGTGAGCACGTCTTGTACCGAATTCCATTACAGGTCTTCCTGCCGCAGATCTAACAATTCTGCTTGCCTTAGTTGCGATAAGGCTCTGATGGTTAATTAGCAGAAGAATCATAGTTTCTACGAACTGTGCCTGCATAACAGGACCTCTTACTGTGATTAGAGGTTCATGTGGGAATACGATACTTCCTTCAGGCACTGCCCATACGTCGCATTTAAATTCAAAGTTTGCCAGGTACTCCAGGAACTCTTCATTGAATAATTTCTTGCTTCTCAGATATTCAATATCTTCATCTGTGAACTTAAGTCCCTTTAAGTACTCAATAACCTGTTCCAGCCCTGCGAAAATCGCATACCCGCCACCATCGGGAATCTTTCTGAAAAACATATCGAAATATGCAATATCATCTGTCATACCTGAGCTGTGGTAACCGTTGGCCATGGTGATTTCATAAAAGTCAGTGAGCATGGTCAGGTTCAGTTTTTCAATCATTTTTATGTCCTCCATTATGTTTAAGCACATAACCTATCAGTTTATTATAGAATAATTCTATTCAATCCGTCAAGGTTTACAGGATTTTCCGCCTTTTTATCGGCCAAGGCCTGCTTCAGTAAATTGAATGTCTTTTCATTTATAGGATATATGAACTGTGCGATAGCCGCAGCTATCAGCAACACTCCCGGAATAAGTAAAAATGCCCCGCTGAAAAACTCCAACTTTAACACCCATCCGAACACCTGGGTAGCAATAGAAGTAAATATCGTAAACACCAGTCCGTAAACCGATGCAATGCTTCCTTCCATTCTCTTGCCATGTTCATAATCTGCCACTTCGCTGATGTCATACATAATTGCATTGATCAGCTGCCAGAAGCACGTATATGCTACAGAGAAAATGCACGCATAAACAGCCATACCGAGATAGCTGTGAATTCCTATTATGAAAAAGGCCACGCCGCCGATTCCCGAGATCAGCATGGACGCCCCGAGGACATTCTTCTTTCCGAACTTTACAGCTCCGACACCCATTATAGGTGTATAAACCAAGTTAGCGATGATAGAAATCAAGAAGATACTTGATGTCACTTCATCTCCAAGTCCCAGACTGTATCTTGCGAAAAACACCATGGATGAATTATAAAAAGTATTACCGATTATAAAGAATGCGATCACAGCAATCATGTACTTAAATGGCTTCAGCTTCAATATCTTGAAATACTCTACCGCCAGGTTATATAAGTTGATTTTATCTTCTACATGCTCTGCAGGACGTTCTTTGCCCCTAGTGGATTTCCATGTGATGAGGATTCCTGCGCCTGAAATCACAGCCAGTCCTGTTGCCACCGCAAACCATGAACCTGCTTCTGCCAAGCCCATTCCCATAAGGAAATTAACTGCCACAAGTGGTACCACCATAGCGATAAAATTGCCGCCTATGCCGAATAATCTGGCGTAGGTTCTCAGTATACTTCTCTCGTTATAATCGTCCGTCAATTCGGCTCCCAGCGCCGTATAAGGGGTATAGTACATAGTAAATCCCAGCCAGAACATAAACCCTACTACAATGTAAAAGGCAGTCTGCACGGCTTCGCCTGCCGGCACTTTGCAAAAGAGGAACATGAGCCCCAAAACAAGCGGTGCCACCGAGGCTAAAAGATAAGGTCTTCTTCTGCCATACTTGGACTTTGTATTATCCGATATGTATCCCAGCAGGACACCGCCAAACCCATCTGCCAGAATGATGATGGAACTAATAGTCCCTGCTCTCTCCGGTGAAAGGCCCACAACAGTAGTCCAAAACAGGATTAAATATATAGTTGCAAAATTATATGGTGCTGAGTCGGCAACAGATGCTACGCCATACCCCAGCAAATCACGTTTTCTCATTATAGACTCCAAAAATTGGGCCGGAATTTCTCCGGCCTTACTTAGTCAAAATTCTCTTTAGGAATTCTCCCGTGTATGATCCTTCCACCTGAGCTACTTCTTCAGGAGTTCCTTCGGTTACGATATTTCCGCCTCTGAAACCTCCGTCAGGACCAAGATCGATGATATGGTCAGCTCTCTTGATAACGTCCAGATTATGCTCGATTACCACAACAGTATTGCCTGCATCAACCAGCTTATCCAGCACGTGAAGAAGCTTGTCTACATCTGCAAAATGCAGCCCTGTTGTCGGTTCGTCCAGGATATACAAAGTCTTCCCTGTGCTCTTCTTTGAAAGTTCACTGGCCAGCTTGATTCTCTGCGCTTCCCCTCCGGAAAGCTGAGTGCTCGGCTGTCCCAGTTTGATGTATCGCAAGCCTACTTCTTCCAAAGTAGTCAGCTGTCTTGCTATGCTAGGGATATTCTTGAAAAATTCCAAAGCTTCCGTTACGTTCATGTCCAGAACGTCAAAGATGCTCTTGCCTTTGTATTTAACTTCCAGAGTTTCTCTGTTGTATCTCTTGCCTTTGCAGACTTCACACGGCACGTACACATCCGGCAGGAAGTGCATTTCAATCTTGATGATACCATCACCGCTGCAAGCCTCGCAGCGTCCGCCCTTTACATTGAAGCTGAAACGGCCCTTACCGAAGCCTCTCATCTTAGCTTCAGGAAGCTGTGCGAACAGGTCGCGTATATGTGTGAACACGCCTGTGTACGTTGCAGGGTTTGAACGAGGTGTTCTGCCTATAGGTGCCTGGTTGATATCGATAATCTTGTCGACATGTTCAAGGCCCTTGATCTCCTTATGCTTGCCGGCCTTTTCCTTGCTACCGTACATTTCGTTAGCCACGGCCTTATAAAGTATCTCATTGATAAGGCTGCTCTTTCCGGAGCCGGACACACCTGTGACGCAGACCATCTTGCCCAGAGGAATCTTCACATCGATATCCTTCAGGTTGTTTTCTTCTGCACCGAGGATTTCTATATAATTGCCGTTACCTTCTCTTCTGGTTTTAGGCACTTCTATCTTTTTCTTGCCGCTGAGGTACTGGCCTGTGAGAGATTCCTCGCACGCCATGATATCTTCAACAGTTCCCTGGCAAACCAGTTCACCGCCATGGATTCCCGCTGCAGGACCTATGTCGACAATATGGTCAGCCGCATGCATTGTATCCTCATCGTGTTCAACAACCACGAGAGTGTTACCGATATCAGTGAGATGTCTCAATGCTTCCAGCAGTTTCTCATTGTCTTTCTGATGAAGTCCAATGCTCGGTTCGTCAAGAATATATAATACGCCTACGAGACCTGATCCGATCTGCGTAGCCAATCTGATTCTCTGTGATTCTCCGCCTGAAAGTGTAGCAGATGCTCTGCTAAGGTTGAGATAATCCAAGCCTACGTTGGCAAGGAAAGTCAGTCGTCCTTTGATTTCCTTAAGGATTTCTTCAGCGATTTTCTGATGTGTCGGTGAAAGCTCCAGCTGGTCCACGAAGTTGATGGCTTCCATTACGGACAAGTCGCAAAACTCCATGATGTTCTTGCCACCTACAGTAACTGCCAGAAGTTCAGGCTTCAGCTTGTTGCCGCTACATACATGGCATGTGTCGACGCTCATGTAGTTTGACATCTTGTCTTTTATCCAATCAGAACTTGTTTCCCTGTATCTTCTCTGAAGATTTGGAATCAGACCTTCAAATGTGTGTTTTCTATGCTGAACCATACCGCTTCTGTTGGTATAGTCATAAACCAGTTCTTCATCGCCTGTTCCGTACAACAGCACTTCCTTGAATTTCTCAGGAAGTTCCTCGTAAGGAAGATATATGTCTGCTTCGTATTTATCGGCCAGTGCCTTGATCACCTGCCAGTAGAAGCTGGTATGTTCCATTGTTGCGAATATGTTACTGAGAGCCTTGTCAACGATGGACAGGCTCTTATCAGGAATCAACAGTTCCGGGTCTATACTCTGAAGGAATCCCAGGCCGTTACATTCAGGACATGCTCCCATCGGGTTGTTGAATGAGAACATTCTCGGTTCCAGTTCTTCGATGCTCACTCCGTGGTCAGGGCATGCTAAAGATGTACTGAAAGTCTTTTCTTGCACTTCCCCATTGTCGATGATTACCTGCACAAGTCCTTCGCCGTGAGCAATGGCCAGTTCGCAAGCTTCAGCCAGTCTGCTCTGAACACCGTCTCTCACCTTGATTCTATCTACGACGATTTCAATGGTATGCTTGAAAGTCTTTTCCAGACTGATTTCTTCTTCACCCAAAATTTTCATCTCACCGTCAACGCGAACTCTTGTGAAACCTTCCTTTTGGATTCTTTCCAGGACTTTTTCGTGCTGACCCTTTCTCTGTCTGATGACAGGCGCCAGGATTGTCAGCTTAGTTCCTTCACCTTCCAGCATCAGGAGTTCCACAATCTGGTCGATGGTCTGGCTGGTAATTTCTCTGCCGCAGACAGGACAATGAGGTATGCCGATTCGAGCATACATCAGTCTCAGGTAGTCATATATTTCTGTTACGGTTCCGACTGTGGAACGCGGATTTTTGTTTGTTGTTTTCTGGTCGATGGAAATTGCCGGTGACAAACCTTCGATGTAGTCTACGTTTGGTTTTTCCATCTGTCCCAGGAATTGTCTTGCGTATGATGAGAGGGATTCCATGTACTTTCTCTGTCCCTCTGCATAAATGGTATCAAAAGCCAGGGACGATTTCCCCGATCCGGAAAGTCCCGTCAGCACTACCATCTTATCTCTTGGAATCGTCACATCGATTCCTTTGAGATTATTCTCTTTTGCCCCTTTTATTACTATATCTTTTGCCATCTAATTAATTCCCCCGTCGGGTCTATAGACCCGTTCTATATTTTCGCTTTGTACTCAAATATGATATCTCTTAGCTGGGCGGCACGTTCGAACTGGAGGTCTGAAGCGGCTTGCTTCATTTCCTTTTCCAGTTTCTTTACGTAATCGGTCAGTTCCTTCTTTGTCATTTCGAGAGGTCGCTTGCCCTCGTATTCTGATGGGTCTTCAGCCACCTTGGTTGCTTCGATAACGCTTCTAACTGCCTTCTTTACGGTCTGCGGTGTGATGCCGTTGGCCTTGTTGTAGTCATCCTGAATCTTACGTCTTCTTTCGGTTTCATCCATAGCCGCTCTCATGGCTCCGCTGATACCATCGCAGTACATGATAACCTTACTGTCCACATTTCTCGCAGCTCTTCCGATGGTCTGAATCAGTGATGTCTCTGTTCTAAGGAAGCCTTCTTTATCAGCATCGAGAATCGCCACCAGTGACACTTCCGGAATATCCAGACCTTCTCTAAGCAGGTTGATTCCCACCAATACATCGAAAACGCCCAAACGCAGATCTCTCAGGATTTCCATACGTTCAAGAGTATCTATCTCTGAATGAAGATATCTGACCTTTATACCCACATTCTTCAGGTAGTCGGTCAAGCTTTCCGCCATCTTCTTTGTAAGAGTTGTCACGAGAGTTCTCTCGCCACGTTCTGTAACCTTGTTGATTTCTCCAATGAGATGGTCCATCTGACCTTCTGTAGGATGAAGCTCGATGATAGGATCCAGCAGTCCTGTTGGTCTGATGATTTGTTCAGCAGAAACTCCGCCACTCTCTTCTTTCTCATAAGGAGCCGGCGTCGCACTTACATAGACAATCTGATTTACAAGATCGTTGAATTCTTCGAACTTCAACGGTCTGTTGTCCAGTGCCGATGGCAGTCTAAAACCATAATCCACCAACGACTGTTTTCTGGATCTGTCTCCCGCATACATTGCTCTCAGCTGAGGAAGCATTACGTGGGATTCATCTATTATTATAAGAAAATCGTCAGGAATATAGTCGATGAGTGTGTACGGTCTTGAACCGGGCTCAAGACCTGTTATATGTCTTGAGTAGTTTTCGATTCCTTTGCATGTACCCACTTCACGAAGCATTTCGATATCGTATCTTGTTCTCTGCTCAATACGCTGCGCCTCGATCAGCTTACCTCTGTCTTGGAACCACTGGATTCTTTCCGCAAGCTCCTCGCTGATGGTCTCGGTTGCCCTTTCTATGTTCTCCTTGCTGGTCACGTAATGGGAGGCAGGATAAATTGCCACGTGGTTTCTCAGCCCAAGTATTTCACCTGTAATCGGATTGATTTCCTTGATGGTCTCGATTTCATCACCGAACATTTCTATACGAACGGCGTTTTCTGCCCCTGCAGGGAAGACATCAAGAATGTCCCCTCTTACTCTGAAGTTACCACGATCCAACACCATGTCATTACGAGTGTACTGGATGTCCACCAGTTTTCTTAAGATATCCTGGCGGTCTTTTTCCATGCCGGGACGTAGAGAAAGCACCTGGTTTTCGTAGTCGATCGGGCTTCCCAGTCCGTATATGCAAGACACACTGGCAACGATAATAACGTCCTTCCTTTCGGAAAGTGCAGCCGTCGCCGAGTGTCTGAGTTTTTCTATTTCGGCATTGATATCCGAATCTTTTTCTATATATGTGTCGGTGGACGCAACGTACGCTTCCGGTTGCTAGTAGTCGTAGTAGGATACGAAATATTCTACTGCATTGTCAGGGAAAAACTCCTTGAATTCACCGTGAAGCTGTGCAGCCAGCGTCTTGTTATGTGAAATGACCAGGGTAGGCTTCTGCACGCGCTCGATGATGTTGGCCATGGTAAATGTCTTGCCGGAACCTGTAACACCCATCAGCGTCTGAGCTCTCTTGCCTTGCAATATCCCGTCTGCGATCTTATCAACAGCCTGCGGCTGGTCGCCCATTAACTTGTAATCTGATACTACTTTGAAGTCTGGCATATATGCGTCCTCCTTTCTTTTATTTGTTAGTTTTAACCTTTTAATTATATCATATTAGTCAAGCTAGGGCAAACAAATGTTCTGCCGGCTTGGGTTTGCTGCTGTTTAGATGTTCTACTGCTTATTTTTCCTAGGAGATCATAATCTTTCCCTAAATCCTAGATTAAATTATTAATTTTAGGGAACGATTCCCCAAATCAAATCCAACGCCTTCCGGTTTTAGGGAATTTGGGCCTTTTTCTTAATAATTATCTACCCGAATTCACGATATACGGCATTCACAGCATTGATTTAGGGAAAATCATGACTCAAACCGGTCAATATTCCCTAAAATCAGCAATTTCTATGCAGTACTAGTGAAAAAAGAGACCTTCCGGTCTCTTTTCAAAATCAATGTTTATCTATTTTTCACTAAGCACTTCTTCCGCAGCTTTTTCCGCATGAAGAGCCGCCGTGTCGAAAAGTGGCAGCTTGCTGTCATCAGGGTTTATCATGAGTCCCAGTTCTGTGCATCCGAGTATCACACCTTGCGCACCTTGCTTGGCGAAATCATCAATCACATCGATGAACATCTTCTTCGTATTAGGTCTGACTTTACCGACAACTGCTTCGTTAAATATTGCCTGATGTATCTGCTCGATTGCTTCCTCATCAGGAACTACAACTGAAACGCCTGCCGCTTCCAGCTTTTCCTTAAGAAAATCACCTTCCATAGTGTATCGAGTTCCAAGCAGTCCGACAGTGTTGAGTCCGGAACCGCTCGCATTAAAATTCCTTACGGCTTCCACTAAAGGTTCCGCAATATGAATAATAGGCACATTCACTGACTCGGCTACCTGGTCATAAACCTTATGGACTGTATTTGATGCCATGACGATAAACTCCGCGCCTGCTTTTTCCAAATCGCAAGCCGCTTCAGTCAAAATATACGCTACTGCATCCCAGCGATCGTTGTCCTGAAGCCATTCTATCTCAGCAAGGTTAAGGCTTCGTATAATCATATCCGCTGAGCTGTTTCCACCCAGTACCGCACCAACCTTTTCATTTATTATCTTGTAATATGTGACAGTACTCTCCCAGCTCATACCGCCAATTAGACCAAGTTTTTTCATGGCATACTCCTAGTCGTTTTCGTTTCTTCTATTTGATAGTTTTGACATTTTAATTATATCATATTAATCAAGCCGTAGCTCACAGATGTTATGCCATATACTTTAAAAAACTTTAAACTAAACTTAAGGTACTTTTTAATATTGCCCATTGTAAAATCATAATATAAAGCTGTTTCTGCAAAGTTAATAAGGGAGGTTTTCATGAGTAGAAATAAGTTTATACTTTTTATACTTATCTTGGTAGTACTGTATATGCTTTCTCCTGATTCAGGTATCTATGGCACCATTAAAGCAAATCTTGTTGCCGTGCTGCCTTTTCTAATGATGGGAGTCATCATATATTTGTTCATAACGATTACCGTTTTAAAACGAGCTTGGAAAAGACTGGACGCTGCTCCCAACGATGGGAATACAATCAACTTTGCTAAGATAATGAATATTACTTTCGATGTTAAAAGAATGTTGGGGCCAAATAACTTAACAGACTTATACCGTAAAATCAACTTTAGTACCAATGTTTCTCTAAAGGCTAAAGAACTTCTATACCACGCTATGAAAAGAAAAAAGCTTGATGTACCACCTCCGGGACAAGTGGTGGATATAGATCTTATCCTTAAATAATAAAAAAGGCTGTCGCTTCGGCCAACTTATTCAGTAAGCTTCGCGACAGCCCTTTTTATTTGTGTTTTTCACTATCCAATACTGATATTCCTCCATCGACCGCATCAACAAGAATATAATACATTAGTCCATTTTCATCCAAACAGCCAACCACGTAGAATTTTTTATAAAACAAATCTTCCTCAATGATTTGCATATTAGGTGTGAACATCAGCTTTGCTTTTTCCACATATTGCTTCAGTGTGAAGTCGTGTCCCGTGTCATAACACTCGTGCATGGGGACAATTATTTCTAAAGCAGTTTCCTCATTAATCAATATGTCTTCAAATTCCGGTTCGCCATAAGTTTCATATACAGAACCGGTTACCCTATCTACTATACAATCAGATAGTTTTTTTAATTTCTCCGTAATCTTGCCCCTGCCGACAGTTACCAAATATCTTAATCTTACATATGGATAATATACTTCTTCTACATTTTGCAACTTTAAATTTGGATCAGTCCTTAGAAGCAGCAGCAATGCCTCGCGGGCGGAATATCCGCCCTTTAATATTTTTGATTTTATCATTTGTTTTATAAGTAATCAGTCTAACAGAGATCTTCTGCTGAACATGAATTGAGTAATAGCTTTGTTTTCTGTGGACAAATGTTTAGAAGATGCCCCCTGGACTCTCCTGGAAACAGTAATTTTCTTGCCCTTTGCCCTTTCCATAAGATGACACATCTCAGGACTAGTTGGTTTCCCAAAGTTACTTCCGATAACCATTGCCAATATAGAAACAATGATGCCTGCGAAGAACTGATGAAATCCTGTTACAACGGCCAAGTCCAATGAAGCCCATATTTGCGCAACGCCACCGCCCAAAATCATAGAGGCTATCATACCTGTGGCATTCGCCTTTTTCCACCATACTGCACATACATATCCCGGTAAGAATGCACAACCCATGAAACTAAATGTATCTACGATGAGGTTGAAAATTCCCGGAGGACTGATTACCGCAATTGTCACTCCTATTATACCGACAACAATAATAGATCCCTTTGATACAAGCAGTACGCTCTTGTCACTGGCATTAGGCCTAAGCCATCTCTTATAGAAGTCAATAGATACAATTGTTGCAATCAGCAGCATCAAAGCGGCAACTGTGCTCATGATTGCAGACATTATGGCTGTTAAAACTATACCTGAAATCACTCCAGGAAACATCATATCTGCCAACGACGGAATAACCATTTCAGGGTCTCCGTTTATAAGACCTGTCGGGTCTGCAGTAAAGACAACCAACCCACACAATCCCAGGAAATAAGGAATAAAACAGAATAACTGAGTCCAAATGGTAGCATATACTACTGAGGTTTTAGCCGTTTTAGGATTCGCCATTGCCATATGCTTATTTACACTATGAGGCAGACCCATATATCCAATTAAATATATCAGTATTGCCCCTGCAATAACACCATATCCTCCTTCGTACAAGTTTCCTTTACCCCATACACTTAGAAGCGTTGGGTCTATTTCTGCCAATTTTTCATTAAGTCCCGTAAATCCACCGATTTCTGTCATCATCAATATAAAGATTACAATCAGTGAACCAATCATAATGAAACCCTGAATTACATCTGTCCATGCTACAGCAAAATATCCACCTACAAAAGTGTAGAACAGAATAACGGTTACACCTGCAATAAGTCCAACTTCCAATGGAAATCCAAACAGCGAAACCAACGTTTTCCCTGTGGCCAGGAACTGCCCCAATACATAACATGACAATCCGAATACTGCGATAATACATGCTATTACTTTTACAGGAACCGACTCATATCTCTTTTCCAAATACTCTATCGGTGAAATACAATCCAATAATTGCGACAGCCTTCTCATTCTTCTTCCCAATACAGAAATATTAATGAGTCCGCCCCCTGCGTCTCCCACCGCATAGAAAATTGCAAAATATCCTATGGCATAAGCTTCCGCCGGGCCGCCCATAAACATAAATCCACTCATGGCTGTTGTCTGCAATGTTAGTGCTGTTACCAAAGGACCCATCGATCTTCCGCCAATCATGTAGTCCTCAGAACTCTTTGCTCGTTTATTCCAGTACAATCCCATGGAAATCATACCTATAAAATAGATAATAAGTACAATAACCTCTACCCTCATACACTAGCCCCCTTTCTGTCATTAGTAACTTCACCAAACTCGGTGTCGTCTATCCGAGCATCCTGCCTTTTCATAACAAAGTACACTACGAAAGCCAGCACAGTATAGACGAATGGCCAAATAAGTATAGCCAAGAATGTGCTAATAGGCATTCCAATAATCATACACTCCCCCCTTACTACAATAAAATAATCGTAAGATATAATCTCCGTACAACTTTATCAAGCACAACCCTTTATCTGAATAAGAAAACTTCTTTTTTAACCTTAATTTATACTTCTATTTATAGATACTTAAACATATATTTAAGTATCACCAAACTCCACTCATCAAGGGGGACACTTAATGATTAAAGAAAAGATTCTTGTTGTTGATGGCGAGCACAACATAAATAAGCTAGTCTGTTCATATTTGGCTAAAGAAAACTATCTTCCGCTTTCCGCGTATAACAGTGAAGAAGCAATGAAACTTTTAAAAAGAGAGTCACCTTCTCTTATAATCTTGGAAACTATTCTTCCTGACGCAGAAGGGCCTGTACTTTCTCTGGAAATCAGAAAGCATACAGAAGCACCAATAGTATTTTTGAGTTGCAAAGCGCAAGAAATGGACAAGATTATTGCCCTTTCGGCAGGCGGCGATGACTATATAACGAAGCCCTTTATGCCTGGCGAATTGATAGCAAGGGTAAAAGCTCATCTTAGACGACAGAAGATGCTTATGAAAAGCATCTCCTTGCAAACTGATAATATTTATAATTTTGGTTCTTTAAAAATTGATTTTGATACCCACGAATGTTTTTGCCATGACAAAATGGTAAGCTTAACATCCAAGGAGTTCGATATCCTCAGGTTATTGATTGAGAACCCCCGAAAAGTTTTTCCTGCCGCACAAATATACGAAAATGTATGGAAAACCACCTGTCTTGAAAGCGATATAAAAACTGTCATGGTCTACATAAGCACACTAAGAAAAAAACTACAAAAAAACCCTAGCGACCACGAATTTATCATAAATATTCGTGGCGTAGGGTATAAATTCAATGAAACTTCTTAAGTGACCTACTTCAAACTATTTAAATGAACTACTTCTTATCATATGCAAATCTCGGATAGTTATCTTCCACAACATAGATTATCCCGCGCTTGGTATATCCCAGTTTTTCAAGCAAATTCTGCATTACCACATTGTCCGTATGGGTGTCGATACGAATGTGCCCGCACTGCTCGAATGCCCAGTTAAGGCAGCAAGTTCCGATTCCTTTTACCGATCCATCTCCGGCCAACCTATGAACCACGCCATAAGCCTCATCAGATGACCACTGACCATCATTTATCTCCAGGTACGTTTCTTCAATGTCCTTGCCATAGTCAAAATAGAAGGTTCCTACCACGCATCCGTCTTCTTCGCATACATAACTGTTACCGATTTTGATATCATTGTGGATCAAATCTTCAGGCGGCCAGTTTGTCGGACCCCACTGGTTTGGATTACCTGTTTCAACCATGAATCCTCTGGCATATTCATATATTTCCATCATTCTATTGAAGTCTTTTTCTTCTGAATGTCTGATTATCATGTATTTTTCCTTTCGTATGGAAGTTTCGTTGGCATTTTTATAGTCTTAACATAATTTTGCCAACACATGTTGCCAATTTGCCTTAATTTCAGCTTCTAAACAGTCTTTTTCCTCGTCATGTTGACGTTAGATTGGCAATATTTTTATTTTCGTCAAATTTGACAACGATTTCCGCTAATTCGTTGGCGAAATCGTTTTTTCTAATCGATTTTGCCAACCGCACCCTAAAAAGCGGTCACTATAACGCCAAAATCCTTAAATTCAGCATCTCCATAGCAGTTTCGTTGTCAAAATCACGAGTTTAATTTAATTTTGCCAACCGTCAGCCACATTTTGCCAACCGACAACCCAAAATTCCAACCACTACTTCTCTTCAGGCACGATTTCCAGCCAATAGCCATCCGGATCCTTAATAAAGTAGATGCCCATTTCAGTATTTTCGAAGCAAATGCATCCCATCTCCTCATGGAGCGTGTGAGCAGCCTCATAGTCATCTGTATGGAAAGCCAGATGGAACTCTTCGTCACCCAGATTGTATGGGCCTTCCTTGTCACGCAGCCAAGTCAGCTCCAGCTGAAAATCTGTAGTTTCGTTTCCGATGAAAACGATTTTAAATGAACCGTCTTCAGCTTCGATTCTTCTGACTTCCTTCAGGCCCAGTGCCTTATCATAAAACTCCAGTGATTTATCTAAATCAAACACATTATAATTTTCGTGATACATTTTAAATTTCATAATTCAATCCTCCTCTATTTTCGACTAAAATTATTTAAAACCAGAAATGGAATTTCGCATTAAACAGTAACGCAATAACTGCCAAAACAATGAAGGCAAGGAAAATCACACAGATTGTCACTATGATAAACTGCAGCCAATTCCCTGCTATCTCGTTCCTGCGTTTCACCATTCTAATTACACCTATAATTACAGCTGCAATTGCTATTACTATTATTCTATCTGATATATTTTCAAACAAACCATTCATCTAAGTTCCTCCTCAAATTCATCCTCCACTTATTACCCACATTATACATCATACCTGTAGCAACCACAAATCTCCTGCCAAATATTATTGAATAATATTGAATAATAATGTAAACTCTCCTTATGTAAATGAGGTCAAATATGAATACAAATATGGATATAAAAATGAAATACAGAAAAGACAAATACGGTAATGAAATATCCGCCCTCGGCTACGGTTGCATGCGCTTCCCGCAAACCCTGGGCAAGATCAATAAAGAAAAAACCGAACAACAAATATTGCTGGCCATCGAAAACGGCATCAACTATTTTGACACGGCATACATGCATCCCGGCAGCGAATCCACCCTCGGTGAAATTCTCGAGAAAAACAATGCTCGCGATAAAATCAAAATCGCCACTAAGTTGCCCCACTATCTGATCAAGAGCTATGAAGGTCTCGAAAAGCTCTTCAAAGAACAGCTTAGAAGACTTCGAACCGATCACGTGGACTACTATCTGATGCATATGCTCAGCGACACTGCCACATGGAATCGTCTCAAAGAACTGGGCATCATCGAATGGCTCGAGTCAAAGAAAGCGGCAGGCATCATCGGCCAAATAGGCTTCTCATATCACGGCAACTCAGACATGTTCTGCAAGCTGGTTGACGCTTACGACTGGGACTTCTGCCAGATTCAATATAACTACATGGACGAGCACTCCCAGGCCGGACGCCGCGGTCTCAACTACGCCCACGATAAGGGTCTCGCGGTATTCATCATGGAGCCGCTTCGCGGAGGAAAACTGGTCAGCCATCTACCTGACTCAGCCACTAAAATCTTCGAGAATTATAATGCAAAGCGCACTCCTGCCGAGTGGGCATTCAAGTGGCTTTGGGACCAGCCTGAAGTGACATGCGTTCTTTCGGGAATGAACTCTGAAGAAATGATAAACGAGAATCTGACTACTGCGTCAACCACCGAAATCGGTGAGCTGACCCAAGAAGATAAAGACATGCTCCAGAATGTAGTCGACGCCATCAACGCGAAAATGAAAGTCGGCTGCACCGGATGTGGCTATTGCCTGCCTTGTCCTGCCAACGTCGACATTCCGGGAGCATTCGCCGCATACAATAGAAAGTTCACCGAAAGCAAATTCTGGGGAACCGTGGAATATATGATAAACACCGCACTGAGAAAAACCTCTACAGCAGCATCAAATTGTATAGGTTGCGGCAAATGTGAAAAACACTGCCCACAGTATATTCCAATCCGCGAAGAACTTAAAAACGCACAGAAACACTTGGAAGGACCTCTCTATAAAATCTTGAGAAAGCTCCTCTCCATATTCGATTTATTCTAGTTCAATCCGCTCTAAAACTTCACATAAAAAGAAGGCCGAATCATTTCGGCCTTTCTCTTTTCTTAATCGTTATATTATTACTCTTGCACTTTATTCATGTACCTTCACCACACTCGGTATCACGCTTCCAAGATACGCAGCTGCAGCCAATGGTATGATCATAGTCACAGGGAAACACAGCAGCAGTACGCCTATCACCATCATAGGCTTTCTCATTATGTATCCGCAAAGCGTCGCTGTAGCAACTGCCACGGCAAATACCGGTTCAATTCCGATGATCATAGCCACCGCATATCCCAGCGAAACGCCTGAGAAAATAATAGGGAAAATAGATCCACCCTTCCAGCCAAGGTTTATGCAAAGGTTCACCAGTATCAATTTCATAAGGGTTATCATGATGAGTCCCTGGGCTGATTCTTCCGCCCAAACATCCATCAAGATTCCCATCTGATGCTCACCGCTAAACATGGTCCATGGAAAAGCAAGACCGATGATTGCCAGGAAAAGTCCTGCGAGCATACAGCTGATAACTCTATGATTTATCAACTTATTTCCAAGCATCAATGTAACCTTATTAACCAGCACATATATAATACCTGCAATCAAGCCTGCAGCAAACACAACGATAAACCACTTCCAGTCATCTACGGTTATATCGACATGTCTATCATATCTAGGCAATCCACTGCCACCACCGAACAAATCTCCCAGCAGCTTCATTGCTCCAAGTCCACCTGCCACAGAAGCAACATATACAAACATCTTCAGCTTCTTGAAGGCTTTCTTTTCTTTTTCTGTAAGGGAGTCCGCATACTTGCCTGCATCGCCGGAACCATCAATATCGTCCGCCCCTTCACTCTCGTAGTTAAACGCAATCCCGATAAACGGTGTGCCGAATACTACGCCTAAAGTTGCGGCCATTCCTGCTTCAGCCAGTTCACGCATCTCACGAGCTTTGTACTTCAGCTTATCTCCAACCCAGCAGCACAGACCCACGATAATTCCTGTAAGCCCCGCTTCCGGTCCAAGACATCCGCCAAAGATCAACGGCAACAATGCGGCAACACAGAGCATAGGAATCCTGCTGTACGGATACGTTCCTGTGCTTCGAAGCTCGTGCATTACTTCTTCAAGTTCCTGAGGATATATACCGAATTTCTTCTGCCAAAGTCCTATAAGAAGGCCTCCCAGCAAACAAACTCCGATGGTATAAACCACGTCATTACCCACATACTCAGGAGCAACATGCCACACAAGCTCGATGCCGAGATTCATGATGCGAAGCAAAGCCCACACAAGCGCTCCGGCAAGAGCACCTAAAACACCTGCCATTATTACATATAAAATTAAATTTTTCTTGTACTTAATTATCATTAGCAACCTCATTCCACAGGGTGAATCCCAGAATCAAGCAACCACCTATAATCTGCCACAGTGTCATAGCTTCTCCCAGTACTGTCACAGAAATAACCACCGCCACAAGCGGATCTATGTAACTTAGGATTGCTGCCTTCTGACCCGGTAATTCCTTCAGCGATGAGAAATACAGACAATATGTAAATCCCGTATGAACAAGGCCCACAACCAGCAGGCAAATCCAGCCGGTAGTATTCATACTACCCAGAGTTACGCCACCGCTGAACGCCACATACGGCACCAATACCACAACAGCCGCGATGAACTGCAAGAAAGTCCTGTGAATCCCTTCCACATTCTTTATGAACTTATTGAGCAGAATAACCGTCGCATAGAAGCACGCCGCACCAAGACCGAACAGAATTCCGATCAAATCGCTGCCACCACCCATGTCGCCGATGCCCGTAATCATCACAAGCCCAATCGTCGACATAACGAAACAAATAATCTGCTTACTTGTCAGCTTTTCCTTAAAAAGAATCGGACAAACGATAATCACGATAACCGGCGCGAAGTAATAGCTCAGCGTAGCTGCCGATATTGTAGTATATTTATATGCTTCGAATAAAAGAATCCAGTTGATACCCATGGCAATTCCCGACGCCAACAGCAGCGGAACTTCCTTCTTGATTTTTCCAAAAGGAATCTTCTGCTTGGTAACAGCCAGAACTCCCCCAATCAAAACCGATGCCATAATGGCACGATAAAGAGCCAGCTCTCCCGACGAAACAGAAATGTTTCGAACGAAAGGTCCCAGCGTTCCGAATATAGCCATAGAAAGCGCCAGCATCAGGCGCGGATTCATAGATAACATACTTCTTCCTCGCAATAAAAACTTTATATTTCATTATATATGAAGTCCCCATATTTTTACAGCTTTTTTGCATTATTCATTCCATTCCTGTATAATCTAATCATCACAAATCAAAACGATTTCAAGAATAGAAAAGGACCCAATTATGAGAACAGAACTCATTAAATTAAGAGAAAAAATGAAAGCCTACGGCTTTGATGCATATATGATTCCAACGACGGACTTCCACAATTCCGAGTATGTCCATGACCATTTTAAATGTCGCGAATACATCTCAGGTTTCACCGGTTCAGCCGGCACACTTCTGGTCACCATGGACGATGCTCTCCTGTGGACCGACGGCAGATATTTTCTCCAGGCCGCAGCCCAGTTGGAAGGCTCCGGAATCAACCTTATGAAAATGGGGCAGCCTGACGTACCGACAATTCAGGAATATCTCGCCCAAACCCTCAACGAAACCCAAACTCTCGCTTTCGATGGACGACTTGTTTCGGCGAGCGAAGTTCCCGAAGGCAATTTTAACATGGCAATCAACTGCGATCTTGTAGGCGAAATCTGGGATAACCGCCCGGAAATCATCCCATCTGAAATCTATGCCCTTGACCTAAAAGTCACCGGCGAAACTACCGATTCCAAGCTCACTCGTCTCCGTGCCATCATGGCCGAAAAAGG
>JAZUBM010000054.1:0-23423 GCA_045638485.1 Lentihominibacter sp.
TCTCAGTGGTTGCCTTGCAGCTTAAACGCAAACTCCCGAATTACAGTGGCGGGTCCGTGCCGGATTCTCACCGGCTTCCCTCTTCGCTACTATTGCTAGCAGAACATGGAAGTGATTTAATTGTAAGTTCACGATATCATATACCAAAAGGTATGTCAAGTGCTGCGCCGTAGAGTGCCACGGAGCAAGCTCCTGCACTCCTGACGGGGGACCTTCCAGCAACTCGTTCCTCGTTGGGATAGGTCTCCCTAGAATTCTGCAGTTCCCGGTGTTCTAGGGAATGGCAGTACGTCTCTGATGTTTTCCATTCCTGTCAGGTACATGATGATTCTTTCGAATCCCAGTCCGTAGCCGGCATGCTTTACGCCACCGTACTTTCTAAGATCCATATACCACCAGTAATCTTTTTCATCCATACCCATTTCTTCGATTCTAGCCTTCAGAACATCGTAACGCTCTTCTCTCTGGCTTCCGCCGATGATTTCGCCAACACCAGGTACCAGCAAGTCACATGCTGCTACTGTCTTGCCGTCATCGTTAAGTCTCATGTAGAACGCCTTGATATCCTTTGGATAGTCAGTTACGAAAACAGGCGCCTTATAGATTTCTTCAGTCAGATAACGTTCATGTTCTGTCTGAAGGTCGATACCCCACTGAACAGGGTATTCAAACTTCTTACCTGACTTTTGAAGAAGTTCTACAGCTTCTGTATATGTTACTCTTGCAAAGTCTGCATTTACCAGAGCATTGAGTCTTTCCAGCAGGCCCTTATCCATGAACTGGTTGAAGAAAGCCATTTCTTCAGGACAGTTTTCCAGTACATAGCTGATGATGTACTTAATCATATCTTCAGCCAGCTGCATGTTGTCCTTAAGGTCAGCAAATGCTACTTCCGGCTCGATCATCCAAAATTCTGAAGCGTGTCTCGCTGTATGTGAGTTTTCTGCACGGAATGTAGGTCCGAATGTATATACGTTTCTAAATGCCAGTGCAAAAGTTTCAGCTTCCAGCTGTCCTGATACTGTCAGGGATGCTTCTTTACCGAAGAAGTCCTTGCTGTAGTCGATAGCACCTTCTTCAGTTCTTGGAAGTTCGTCCATAGGCAAAGTTGTTACTCTGAACATTTCGCCTGCACCTTCAGCATCACTTCCTGTGATGATTGGAGTATGTGCATATACGAAGTTTCTTTCCTGGAAGAACTTGTGGATAGCATAAGCCACAACTGATCTAACTCTGAATACTGCAGAGAAAGTGTTACTTCTAGGTCTCAGGTGTGCGATTTCTCTTAAGAATTCCATGCTGTGACGCTTCTTCTGAAGAGGATAGTCAGCATCTGAACCTGCTTCGATTACAACTTCCTTAGCCTTGATTTCAAATGGCTGCTTTGCATCAGGAGTAAGAACGAAATCGCCCTTTATCATCAGTGCCGCAGCAATCGGAGCCTTGGAAATTTCAGCGAAGTTTTCCAGGTTGTCAGCTTCATAAACAACCTGAACGGACTTGAAGAAAGTACCGTCGTTAAGTTCGATAAATCCAAACTTGTTAGAACCACGGTTTGTTCTTATCCATCCGCGAACTACGATTTCACTTCCTGCATATTTATCTGTTTCTCTAAAAAGACTTCTTATCTGAACATCTTTCATTTTGATTCTCCTTTGATCAATGTATTGCTATATCTGTTAGAACTAGCAGATTCTTGTTCCTTCAGGAACGATGTCATCTACGAAGATAACCTGACATCCGCATGCATTATTTGTTCCCGCCAGCAGCATACCTTCGCTTGTAACTCCGGTAAGTCTCGCCGGCTCCAGATTAGCAACAACGATGATTTTCTTTCCAACTAGCTCTTCAGGAGTGTAGTCAGCCTTGATGCTTGATACAATAACTCTTTCCTTGAGACCATCGAAGAGAGTCAGCTTGTAGTTACTGTGCGCCTTTCTGATTTCCTGGCACTTAACTATCTTGCATACTCTCAGGTCCATTGCAAAGAACTGATCAACAGTGATGTTAGGTTCTACGATAGGCTTAACTTCGTCAGGCTCACCGTAAACCTTTTCCTTAGGAGCGTTAGCTGCAGCTTCCGCTTCCTGTTCAGCCTTAATGATAGCCAGTTCTTCTTCAGTCTGTGGATGTGAGAAGTCAAGCAGGTGCATGAATCTTTCTCTATCGATCGCATACAGGAACAGGTACAGTCTAGGACCTCTTTCCTTGCTGATCAGAAGCTTGTACACAGTCTTGAAGAACTGCCCCTGGAGCTGTTTCAGGTTTTCAACATCATAACCGAAAACTTCCTTAGGAATATCATAAAGCTTAGTGTTCAGTGAATCCAGATCGTATTCGCCTGCCTTGATGTAATCGTACAGCAATGCGATTTCTTTCTTTTCTTCTTCTGAAAGTGTATTGTACAGATCAAAATCTCTGTAATCTCTCAGCTTGTTGGCAGCTTCCGGTGCACACTGGTACAGCCAGTACTTAGCCAGTTCAAGTCTCTGAGCGAAGTCTTCGTACTTGTATGGAGTACCGATCTTTTCAAATACTGTTTCCATCATAGGAACATTGAAGTCAACGATTGATCCCAGCTGAACCAGCAGTCCCATCGGAACAGTCTTGATTTCGCGACCTTCGATAAGGCACATTTCCATAACGGAAGTGTTATGTTCGTTAGTCTTTCCTTCCTTGTAATCATTGTACATTTTGTCGAATTCGAAGTACTGACGTAGGATTCCATCATCGAAACAGAAGTCAAATGCCTTCTTAGGATCAGTTTTTGAGTACAGCCACAGAATGATTTCAGGTTCGTAAATGTTCAGCAGTGTTCCCGGAGTTAAGTTAAGACCGGATGAACCTGACATCTTTCCTGCAACGCCCTTGATACCGATGAATTCGTATCCCTGATATGTTGGAGTATCGTAGTTGAATATCTTCTTACTGATAACACCACTGTTATCGTAGCTTCCTCCAGGGGACGCGTGGTCCTTACCTGCAGGTTCGAAGTCAACTCCTTCATATCTCCATCTCATTGGCCAGTCAACCTTCCAAGCCAGCTTGCAGTTGAAGTCTGTCTTGAAGTCAAATGTACCTGTATGTCCACATTCACATTCGTATTCAGCAACAGTGTTGTCATCTGAAATAGAATTGATCTTAGTAGTATCCTTGCCACATTCAGGGCAGAAAATGCTTACAGGGAAGTATGCATCACGTTCGCCTTCTTCAGCATCCTGAGTACGGAAGCTGTCCAGGATATCGAAGATTTCCTTTCTCTTGGAAATAGCTTCGATAACGTCATCCTTGTACTTACCTGTTGTGTACATTTCTGTCTGATATCTATAATCCATTTCGATGCCGAATCTTTCCATCTGTTCCATGAATTCAGCTTCGAAATATTTAGCATAGTTTTCATGCTCAGTATCAAATGGATTAGGTACTGATGTGTATGGCTGTCCGATGTATGCTTCGAACTTGCCTTCAGGATCTACATCCTGTACATTCTTAGGAACCTTTCTGAATCTATCAAATTCATCCCATGAGAACAGAAGCTTGGCTTTCTTGCCTTTTTTGATAAGAGCTTTGCAAACAAATAAAGCAGTTGCAATGTCTCTGAAATTACCAATGTGGATTGATCCGGAAGGGCTGATTCCGGCCGCGCACACATACTGTTCTTTATCAGGTTTTTTTCTGATAATCTCGTCAGCTATTCTTTCGGCCCAATGCATAAAAAACACCTCTTTCCTTTGATAGTTTATTTAATAATTTCAACGATTTCGTAATTGATAACACCATCAGGAACTTCTACAGCGATTTTATCTCCCTGCTTATGTCCGATGAGGGCTTTTCCAACTGAAGATTCGTTTGAGATTTTTCCATTGAATGGATCGGATTCTGTAGCGCCTACGATTGAGAATTCTTCTTCAAATCCTGTATCCAGGTCCTTAACTTTTACCTTAAGACCAACGTTTACAACGTCTCCCTTAACATCTTCTTCCTGAACGATCTTAGCTTTACGAATCATGTTCTCAAGAGTGTAAATTCTTTCTTCCAGTTCGGCCTGTTCGTTCTTAGCGGAATCATATTCAGCATTTTCAGAGATATCTCCGTATGAGATAGCTTCTTTTATTCTTTCAGCAACTTCAGCTCGTCTCACTGAAACCAGCTCTTCGTGTTCTGCCACGATTTTGTCATATCCTTCTTTAGTTAACAGTATTTCTTCGTTCATAAAATCTGTCATTTGATAATTCTCCTTTCGACCTATTGTCGTATCGAAATATTATACTTTAAAACCTTGATATTGTCAATAATTCCAACGCCTTTGCATTGTTGACATTCATCTTGTCCAATGTTATTGTAATTACATAAAATAACGTAATCGCACCATGCGTTCGGTTATTCAATATAGTATATACAAGGAGGCCGCAATTATGAAAATAAGCGGAGCAATTTTTGACTTAGACGGAACACTTCTTGATTCCAATGAAATGTGGCACGGCGCCGCAGCAAGATATATAACTTCACTTATGAAAACACCTGAAGCTAATCTTGGCGAAAAAACCAAGGCAATGACACTTCCTGAGCTTTGCGCATATTTAAAAACAGAATATCGTATCGCAACCACAGAAGAAAAAATCGCTAAAGGCTTCAACACAATCCTTCGTGAAGGCTATCTGGCAGGTGTCGAATTCAAAGAATACGTTCCTGTTATTCTTGAAAAATATAAGCAAAAGGGTGTCAAGATGTGCGTTGTTACATCTACCAACAGAAAAATCGCTGACGAAGTTCTTGCCCGCCTCGGCATCAGAGACTACTTCATGCACATTATCACTTTGGAAGACTCCGGTGGTGGTAAAGATACTCCCGAAATTTTCTTTGAAGCTTGCGAAGCTCTCGGTACTCCTAAGGACGAAACCGTTGTATTTGAAGACGGACTTCTTTCCATCGGTGGTGCAAAGGATGCAGGTCTCTATGTAATAGCCGTGGCTGACGAAAGTGAAAGCCTTAATAAATCAGTTATCAAAAAGCTGGCTGATAGATATATCGAAAGTTTTGAGGAACTTTTATAGTTTCATGCAAAGCCCGCTCTGCGGATAAAGAAATTAAAAAACGACGATCTTTACAGACCGTCGTTTTATATTTTTTGTTTAGATAAACACTTTATTAATATTTTCTGAACTTGTAAGATAAACCAGATTAGCATAGCAAACTTTGAAGTCTACTGTATCGCCTACTCTGATATCTCCCGCTTCTTCCACATCCAGAATTGTGTGGTCACTTGATGCCCCGACAACTTGTATCTTTTCGTCCTTGCAAACAATATCTTCCGGAGAGCCGTAATCAACTCTACCGATTGCCACGAGAGCACGCTTTCTGATGCCTCTATCCACATAAGTAGGGGTATTACCGAAGCAGTCTATCATGATTTTACCAACCGGATGGGTCGGCTTATCTCTAACTTCAAGAACCTCAGCCCTCAGAGTGAATACATCCTTATAAAGGTAGCTCATGTCATATCCCCAGTATTCCTGCAGGTCTATGGCAAGAATTATTCCTTCACCAAGTCTCAGCATGTTGATTCTCGACGGCAGATTTCCTTCGATAATTCTTGTGAGCGAGCTTGTTGCTCCACCTGAAATATATTCCAGTTCTCTACCGATTTTTTCTTCGATCATTTCTGCAATGGCAACCAGCTCGTCGAGCTTATCTACCGTAGGTGCTATTGCACCGTAGCAACCCACATTTGTTCCAACCCCGGCAAGTTCCAGATTATGAAGGTCGTATTCTACCATCAAGGCAGCTTCCAGCATCTCATTTTTATCCCAGAAACCTTCTCTCAAGTCACCTAAATCCGCCATCAATATTACCTTGTGTTTCTTGTCCTGCAGTCCGGCATGTTTGTTCAATTCTTTCAGAACTTCTACGCTGCTGTTCAAGCTGATATCGCAAACTCTTACAATGTCTGCAGCTTCGCTAATCATAGGTATTCTTATCATCATCAAAGGTACTTGTATTCCGTATCCCCTGAGAGGCTCCAGTTGTTCAACTCTTGATGATGCTATGAATTTGCATCCTGCTCTTTCAAACAGTTCCGCACACTGAGTCAGCCCTGTGAAGCCTTTGATAACACCTGCAATTTCAACGCCCACGGCGCTACACATATTTTGTACTTTATCGATGTTGTTTCTAAGTTTATTGAGATCTACTATGAGTTTAGGGTTTCTGTCGTGAGCTGCCATTGGCTAGTCCTCCTTCTTGTTGTCCTCTGCAAATCTGATAAGTTTCTTTGAAGAATTCTTGATAAAGTCTGATTTTCTGATGATAACTTTCTTTATCTTTCTGTAGAATGGTGCGTCAGCGTTGATCTTATCAACTTCCTTCCATACCAGTTCCTTAGCCTGTTCTGTAGTATATTCAGCACCCAGAATTTCTTCTACAGCTTCCTGATCCAGCTTGATTGATGCTACGATAGTAGTGTCATCCTTTTCGCTTTCGCCTTCAAATACGAATGATTCTTCAACGAAAGGAACCAGTGACAGTAAGTATTCAATTTCTTCAGGATATACGTTCTTACCGTTCTTTGTGATAATTACGTTCTTCTTTCTTCCTGTAATGTATGCATAACCATTTTCATCCATGTATCCCAGGTCACCTGTGTGGAACCATCCTTCAGCATCTATAACTGCTGCAGTTTCTTCAGGCATATCCATGTAGCCCAGCATGATGTTGTCACCGTATACGCAGATTTCTCCGATACCTTCTTCGTTTAAATCTACAACCTTCAGGTCAGCGCCAGGGAATCTTACACCGATTGATGCAGAATTAGGTGCTGTATCAGGATTCAGTGCTCCCATAGGTGCACACTCAGTCAGTCCGTATCCCTGCAGTGCCAGAATACCAAAGTCTCTGATACCATCAAGAACTTCAGGACTAATAGCAGCTCCTCCGCAGATGAGGCATCTCATTCTGCCGCCGAATACTGCAGTGATTTTCTTGAAGAACATAGGTCCGATATCAAGACCAACCTTCTTAGTCTTTCTGTTGATTTTAATAACTTTCTTCAGCAGATCTTCCTTACCCTGCTTCTTAACGTTCTTCCAGATTGTGCTGTACAGCTTTTCAAATACAGCAGGAACGCCCAGAAACATTGTAGGCTTAACTTCAGCCAGATTCTTTGTAATGTACTTGAGACCCTGGCAATATGCGATTGCAGCACCCTTGTACAGTGGAATCAGGAAGTCGCATGTACATTCATAAGTATGGTGGAGCGGCAGTACTGAGAAGAAAATATCAGTAGTGTAAACCTTAAATACTGTTGGAGCGATCATCAGGTCAGCCGCGATGTTCTTGTGTGAAAGCATTACGCCCTTTGACTTGCCTGTTGTTCCTGATGTGAACAGGATAATGCTCATTTCTTCGTTGTCGATTTCTGCATCTACGAATTCTCTGTTGCCTTCTTCCAGAAGCTTCTTACCTTCTTCCTTCAGCTGTGCCCATGAGTATACATCGTCTGTGTTTTCTTCAGCAGTGAAATTAACCAGTACATTCAGCTTAGTGTCTCCACTTGCCTTCATTTCCTTGAACAGGTCTTCGAACTTCTTCTGGAAAAGAACACATTCAACGTCAGCTCTGATTACCAGTGCCTTCAGTTCTTCCGCATTAAGTTCCTTGTCGAGAGGAACAACTACGCCTGTACCGCAAACTGCAGCCAGATATGCTGTTGCCCACTGATAGCAGTTTTCACCGATAACAGCGATTCTCTTACCTTTCAGACCTTTATCGATCAGTGCTGTTCCCAGTCCGTTAACATCAGCCAAAGCTTCGTTAAAAGTGATGCTTCTGTAAGGTTCGTTGTTGCTGTCTTTCTGCATGAAAGCAACATTTTCTCCATACAGCTCAACACTTGTTTCAAGCATGTGCTTGATGTCTGTGATTGGTCTGCTTTCCTTGTACTTTACATACGGTCTAGGGTCCGCATTAATCTTAGCAACCAGTCCTTCTGCCCATTCCATTTTCTTCTTCATGTTTTCATTCATCATTAAGGATACCTCTTCTTTCTTACTCATCCTCTTCTTCTCTTATAGCTCCACCTGTTCTCTTAATCTTACGGGTGGTAGTCTTTTCGAATTCTTCTTCACGTATCTTAAAACGCTTAACACGCTTATAAGCAGGCATTTTGTCATTGACATCTTCAATGGCAATCTTAATGGCATCCTTGATACCATCTTCCGTGATTTCTCCCAGCTGCTCTTTAAGGGCATCATAGTTTGGATAAACTTCTGCTCTCACAATAACGTCATCATCACGCTTATCAATAGTTCCGTATACCAGAACTTCTGCGATGAAAGGCTGTTCCATCAGCAGTGCTTCGATTTCTTCAGGGAAGATGTTCTTACCGTTCTTAGTAACGATAACATTCTTCTTTCTTCCGCAGATATACAAGAATCCTTCTTCGTCGAATCTTCCGTAGTCTCCTGTATATAACCATCCATCTTTGAGGACTTCTGCAGTAGCTTCAGGATTATCAAAGTATCCGATCATAACTGATGGACCCTTAACGATGATTTCGCCAATGCCATCTTCATCCTGATCTATAATCTTAACTTCTGTGCCCGGCAGTGGCATCCCTACTGAATCCGCCTTGCTGTAGTAGTCCTTATTAACTGCAATAATAGGTGCATTTTCTGTCATACCGTATCCCTGAATCATAGGAATACCCAACGCTTCGTAATCTCTGATAACATCAGGATTGATAGCTGCACCACCTGCGATAAACAGGTCGATATTGCCACCCAGGCTGGAGTGAATCTTATCGAAAACTTTTCTCATTACCTTAGGCTTATTGAACATCTTGGTTCTTCTGCTAAGGGCCATCATCTTCTTCATTTTATCTGCAGCGCCTGAAGCTTCAGCCTGCTTCCACACTTTCTTGTGCATAGTTTCGAAAACGATAGGAACGCCCAGCATTACCGATGCGCCACTTTCCTTAAGGTTTGGCTGTATATATCTGAGACCTTCGCAAATAGCTACGAAGACGCCCTGATAAATAGCCGTGAACACATGACATGTCAATTCATAAGTATGGTGCATAGGCAGTACACTAAGTCCGCCACCGGGTTTTCTGATATTTACATACTTTGACATGTTATAAACGTTAGCCGAAATATTCTTATGTGAGAGCATTACTCCCTTGGACATGCCTGTAGTTCCGGATGTGAACAGCAAAGTGCACATTGCTTCTCTGTCTATCACAGCATCTACGAATTCTTTGTTACCACCTTCGAGAAGAGCTTTTCCTTCTTCCAAAAGTTCGTTCCAAACAAGCACGCCTTCTTCAGCTTCCTTAGCATCCATGTTGATTTTAATAGCTATATCGTCGATTTCTTCCAGTTCGGCTAAAAGCTTTTTCTTCATCTTACCGGCAAATACGATTGCATCCACCTTAGCTCTTTCAAGAAGATTTCTGATTTCAATACCTGTCAGTTCCTTATCGAGAGGAACTACAATACCTGTGCCGTTGGCAACTGCCAAATATGTTACAACCCATTTGTAGCTATTTTCACCGATGAGCGCCACCTTTTTATCTTTGAGGCCCATTTCCACCAGCTTAGTTCCCAGATGATCTATATCATCTTTAAGCTGATTGAAAGTAATCGGTCTATACTCTCCTCTAGGCACATCTTTTACCTTAAATGCAGTATCTTCTCCATAAAGTTCTGCACTGGAGTGAACCATATCTCTTAGGTCGTTGATATATCTCATTCTATAAAGAACGTCTTTATACTTCTTACTATTCAACAGTTCCCCCTCCTTACTTGTTGTTAAGATATTCCTCCACGATTTCAGCTGCATCCTGAATACATCCATTGCAGCTTCTCAATACAGTTCCTGTCTCTACACCTTTTATTTCTCTGCAGATAATTGACTGATTCTTTTCTATGAATTTTTCTGTCAGCTCTTTCATTGTCTTGTAGCTTACCTTCTTTGTCTTAGGGGCATCCAAGTTCCCATCAGATTCTGCCATTCCCACTACTGCGGCCATTGCTGAAACAGCTCCACATGTTCCCATGGTTCCCATTCCAAAGCCAAATGCTTCCATAATTTCAAAGACTTCTTTCTCGTCTTTACCAAGTCTTTCGCTGAAAGCGCACGCTACCGCCTGCGCACAGTTGTATCCTTTGTCGTGATATTCCAGTGCCTTCTTTGCTGCTTCTGACATGTGATTATTCCTTTCTTCCTTATTCATGGCAGCACAAAGCTACCAAAATAATCCTTTGATTATCTAATTATATATTATATCGTCCCAAAAGACCATATTTTTTAGCAAAAAGCCCACCTATGAAAAAAACTTCAGTTCCATTTGGGACTGAAGTTTTTTGTGTTTCTTTTGATATTTTCGGAAATTAAATCAGTTTATGCTTCTTCAACTGCCAGCTTTTCGAATTCTGCAACTACCTTGTTGAATTCTTCTTCGTCTTCGATGTCGATCAGTTCATAATCTTCTTCGTATTCTTTGTAGCCGTAAATGTATACGTCTTCAGTTCCGAGAGGGTTCAGGGCTATGTATTCCTTGCCCAGAGCATCGAATACTCCCAAGATACCACATTCTTCTTCTACACCGTCATCAAATTCCAGCGTTAAAATATCTTCTTCTTCGTATCCGTATAATTCTTTCTTTTCTGCCATGTCATTCCTCCGTACAAATAATTTCGGTTTATTAGCATTAATATAACATTATGTTTTCCTTTTAGCAACAGATTATTCTAACAAAAATTGTCGATTATCTTCCCCTGTGAAAAAACTCCCAAACGCTTTGAGCTGCCGCTGCATTCATGCCGTCGACTTCTTGAATCTCCTCAACTGTTGCCATCTTTATCTCTTCTACACTCTTAAAATGTTTGAGTAAAGCAGCTCTTCTTGCAGGTCCGATTCCCTGGATTTCGTCCAGCACGGAAACTTCTGCATTCTTTCCTCTAACCTTCCTATGGTATTCTATTGCAAAACGATGCACTTCTTCTTGCATCCTGCCAATGTATTTAAAAAGCAAGGTTTTTCCCGCAAGAGGAATTTCTTGATATTCATCCGAGCCTTTCGTTCTATATATTAAGGCTCTTGTTCTATGCTTATCATCTTTTACCATTCCCACCACAGGAATATCAAAGCCCGCAGCATCAAGAACTTCCAAGGCAGTCGACACATGGCCCTTTCCACCATCCATAAAGATTATGTCAGGAAGCACTTCGAAAGCCTCGTCGCCCAGAAAGACTCTGTTAAATCGTCTTGACAGCACTTCTCTCATGGCACCGTAGTCATCTTGACCGTCAATGGTTCTCACCTTGAATTTTCTATAGCCTTTTTTGTCAGCCTTAAGACCTTCAAACACTACCATAGCACCTACAGTGTCCACTCCATTAGTGTTGGATATATCATAGGCTTCCGCTCTGTATGCACGATTGTCGTATTCTCCATCCACCTTTCCCATTTCCTGTAAAACACTATGGATTTCTATCCCCAAGTTTTTATGACGCTCTTTGGCCGCGGCCGCTTTGTCGTCTATGGTCTTAACCATTTCCACCACATCTCTGAAGGCCATGTCTACCAGCGCTTTTTTCTCTCCTCGCTGAGGACAAATAACCTTGACACTGTGACCGGACAACTGTGACAAATACTCTTCTAAGAGTTCCTGATCATCAGGCAGTTCGCGCACCAAAATTTCAGCAGGAATATTAGGAAGCCTACTGTAATGCTGGTTCAAAAATGCGGAAATCATTTCTTTTTTCTCCGTCTCAAAAGATGACTCAATCTCGTAAGATTCTCTTCCTACAAGTTTCCCTTCTCTCACGAAGAAAATAACCATATGTGCTTCATCATGGCCTCTTGCCGGAATAACTATGTCAGCATCTTTACTTTGCTGCAGAACTACTCTTTGAGTTGCAGAAAGAGCTTTTGCTGCTTCTATATAATCTCTGTACACAGCTGCCTGCTCAAAATCAAGTCTTTCCGACGCTTCCATCATCTGTTTTTCAAGACTTGCAATCATTTTCTTATTCTTGCCGTTAAGAAATTCTCTTGCCCCTTCCAACGCTTCATCATATTCCGCTTTGGTCACTTCACCGCTGCAAATGCCTCGACACTGGTTTATATGATAGTTGAGACACGGTCTGAATCCTTCAGGAAAGGACATTGCAGAGCATCTCTTGAGCGCAAAGCTACCATTGAGCAAATCAACTATCTTATTTACTGCTCCGGCATCGCTATACGGGCCGAAGTATTTTCCGCCGTCTTTCTTGACAAGTCTTGTCTTTATAATGCGTGGGTAGTCTTCATTTGTTATCTTGATATATGGATATGTTTTATCATCTCTAAGGAGCACATTATATTTAGGTCTGTGCTTCTTGATGAGATTGCACTCCAAAATCAGGGCTTCCATTTCACTACCTGTGGTGATGTACTCAAACTCAGCTATGTTATCCACCATGCTTCTTACTTTAGGAGGCATGTTTTTCTTAGACTGAAAGTACTGACGAACCCTGTTTTTCAGCGACACAGCTTTTCCAACATATATAATATTTCCAAGCTTGTCCTTATGAAGATAAACTCCCGGTTTGTCCGGGAGTTTTTTTAAACTTTCATGAATATCAGTCAAATGGATTTCTCTCCTTTTCCCATTCTCTTCTTCTGACATCTCTGCTCATCTGCGCACGTCTTCTACGTTTCTGCTTATACTGATATCTTCTGTAAACATTGTAAAGAACAAATATAAGTATCAGAATGATTATAATACTTATGAGGAACAACAAGACGTCTTCGTCCGGAATTCCAACATAAGATAGAATTCCACCTTTCGCAACATTTTCAGTAGCGCATAACGCTCTTACAGCCACAGCTTGTCCATCTTTGTATGCTGTGATAGTTCCTACTTCATCACCTTTTTTAATAGGTGCTTTTATTTTTCTTTCATTTGGTGTGATTTCAGTTGTAATATCTTTGCTCTTATCTCCAACATTAAGTGTTATTCCCAAGTCATCTTCAACCGAAACACTTACTTCCCCCTTAGCACCGTGTTTAACTTTGAACTCATCAACTGTGTCCTTTGTATAAGCAATCATATGAGTGTAGTACTTTGAAAATCCATAATCCCACAGCGCAATAGCATCTTCGAATCGAGACTCATATGTACTTGAGTTGAGCACCACAACGATAAGATTTGTATCGTCTTTCTTTGCCCATCCGCAGAAGCAACCGCCGGCTGTACTTGTATATCCCGTTTTTACTCCCAGTGTGCCTTCATACTTGTAAAAGCCTTTTTTCTCTATGTGCTCCGGCAATGGCAGCTTAGTAGTACCGTCAGATATACATCTGTTGCCATTGGTAAATTTTCTGCTCTTGGACTTATTGGTCTTAGGAATCTCATAATCGACTGTTGAAACTATTTTTCTGAAAGTCTGATTTTCCATCGCTTCCTTGGTTATAACAGCTAAGTCATATGCTGTAGTTCTGTGTTCAGGATTAATAGGCTCATTCATGCCACTTGGATTTGTAAAGTTAGTATCCTTAGCGCCACAACGAACAGCCCTGTCATTCATCATTTCGCAGAAGTTTTCTACATTCCCTCCTGCCGACTTTGCAAGAACCAATGCTGCATCATTCGCCGATGATAACATTAACGCATACAGAAGTTGCTCTACTGTGAATATTTCTCCCTCTTTAATGTTGATGCTCGTACCACTGTTTGACACGTCAAAATCAACTGTTATCTTCTCATCCAGTTCAAGAGTTTCCAAGACTACCAAGCAGGTCATTATCTTGGTGACACTTGCCGGATTTCTCTTTTCATACGCATTCTTCTCGTAGAGGATATCGCCACTTCCTGCATCCATTATGAGAGCTGAAGTTGCTTCTACTGTCGGAGCATCATCCCAACTGATTTTTGCTGAAGGTTTCAGTTTGTCATCGCTGTTTTTTTCAGCAAAAGACGGCGTCACCCCCGTAAGGAACAACGCCGCTGTTAAAATTACTGCTGTTAATCTAATTAATATTTTTTTACTTCTCAAAGAAATAGTCTGCCAATTGGAACCCACTGTCGAAATACATTCCTTTCTCTCCTGCTTTTTCGCAGAATGCTTTTGATTCATCATAAGGTTGCTCATTTGTGCTATCGTAAATTACGAACGGAACAGGCGTCGCTGAATGCGTTCTAATCACCAAAGGTGTTCTGTGATCAGGAACTATCAGCACTTTGTAATCTTCGCCATCTTCTTTCAAAGCTTCAAGAATAGGCTTTAGAACCTTCTGATCTATGCTATGCATGCAGTCGATTTTACCTTCTCTATCTCCCTGATGTGAGCACTCGTCAGGTCCTTCCAAATGCATATATACGAAGTCTTTACCGTTTCTGAATTCTCTGATTGCAGCTTCCGCCTTACCATCGAAATTAGTATGAAGAGTCCCTGTAGCACCTTCAACATCAACAGAGTCAAGTCCGGCACAAATCGCGATACCCTTAATAAGGTCTACTGCAGAAATAGCTGTACCTGTAATTCCATATTTATCATAGAACGAAGATAAGCTTGGCTTCTTGCCCTGGCCCCAAATCCAGATAGTGTTGGCAGGATTGAGACCTTTTTCTATTCTTTCTAAATTCACAGGGTGGTTCTTCAGGATTTCATAACTCTTTTTCATCATCTCGGTAATGAATTCTGAGCCTTCTCCCTTTGGCAGATGATCTCCCGCTCTCTGATCGAGGACATCGTGTGGCGGAGTTAATTGGTAATTAGTGTCTCCGTCATGAACAATCATGCAGTGTCTGTAGCTTACTCCTGTGTAGAACTTAATCTTATCAGTTCCCAGAGCTTCATCCACAGTCTTAATCAGCTGGTCGGCTTCTTCTGTTGTAATATCTCCTGAGCTATGGTCTTTGATTATAAGATCATCATACTCACCTTCTCCTGCCAGAGTAATGATGTTTGTTCTAAAAGCAACATCAGTATCAGACATATCGATGCCGATACTTGCTGCTTCCAGCGGTGATCTTCCTGTAAGGTAAACCGCAGGGTCGTATCCCATTACTGAAAGATTGGCGGCATCACTTCCCGGAGCAACTCCCGGTGGAATAGTCTTTACCATTCCGATAGTTCCTTTGTGTGCCAATTCATTTATTGTCGGTATGTCCGCCACTTCAAGAGGCGTCTTGTTTCCCAGTGCTTCGATTATTTCATCACCTGCACCATCGGGAACTAAGATGAGATATTTCATTATTCGTTTTCCTCCTGGAATTTCTTCATGAATTTTATGAGAGCATCGATACCTTCCATAGGCATAGCATTATAAATACTAGCTCTCATTCCTCCAATGGTTCTATGTCCATTAAGATTATGCATGTTGTTTGCCTTAGCTTCGGCTACAAACTTCTTATCAAGTTCTGCATCGCCTGTTACAAACACAACGTTCATCAGCGATCTATCCTTCTCTCTGACAGGACACTTATAGAAGCCACTATTATCGATAAAGTCATAGAGTTTCTTGGCTTTTTCTACGTTGATTTTGTGCATAGCAGGGATTCCGCCTATATTTTTGATGTGTTTAAATACTTCTCCCGCAATGTAAATGCCAAAGCAGTTAGGAGTATTATATGTTGATCCGTTATCTGCGTGCACTTTGTAATCAAGATACGTAGGAACTGTTTCCTTAGCAAATCCCAGCAAATCTTCTCTTATGATAGTAACTGCAACACCTGCAGGTGCAACGTTCTTCTGTACGCCAAAGTAAATAAGACCGAACTTATTAATATCGATTTCTTCTGACAGGATACATGATGACATATCAGCTACCAACGGAATATCTCCTGTATCCGGAATATAAGGATAGTGAGTTCCGTAAATAGTGTTGTTAAATGTGATATGTACGTAATCAGCATCAGGTCTGAAGTCTTCTCTCTTCACTTCAGGTACATAAGTAAATGTATCTTCTTCTGATGAAGCTACGATTTTGATGTCACCGAATTTCTGTGCTTCCTTCGCAGCTTTCTTAGCCCATGTACCAGATACAATGTAGTCTGCCTTGCCGGAATTTCTCAGAAGGTTAAGAGGCACCATTGCAAACTGCAATGTAGCTCCACCCTGAATGAACATAACCTTATAGTTGTCCGGAATGTTCAAGATTTCTCTGAGATTCTTCTCAGCATCTTCCAAAATAGCCTTGAATTCAGCGGATCTGTGACTCATTTCCATTACTGATTCTCCACAGCCCTGATAATTTGCCAGATTTGCTGCGGCGTCTTCAATAACGTTCAGCGGCAGCATTGATGGTCCCGCTGCAAAGTTAAATGCTCTTTTATTCCCCAATTTGGTCACCTCCACTTATATTTTTTCTCCCCTTGAGTAATTAACTCTTAACGGTTATTATACCACTTTACGCTGCTAGGGTAAAGTGGTATAATGTTAGATAATTCAAAACATTTGACAGTTTATTTTACATTATAAGAGGTGAGTATCAATGTATAAAATCGGAACACTAAACAAGATTTCGCCTGTTGGCCTAGCACGTTTGACTGATAATTACGCGATAGTAGAAGACGTTAATGAAGCTAACGGCATTATCCTCAGAAGCTATGACATGCATGAGATGGACTTTTCCGAAAACCTTCTGGCTGTAGGAAGGGCCGGCGCGGGAGTAAACAATATCCCACTGGACAAATGCGCCGAGCAGGGTATCGTTGTTTTCAACTCACCGGGTGCCAACGCCAATGCTGTTAAGGAATTATGCCTTGCCGGCATGATTATGGCTGCAAGAAACATCCCTGCAGGAATCGCTTGGGCAAAAACTCTTGTAGGTAGTGAAGGTGTGGGCAAGCAGATAGAAAAAGGCAAAGGTCAGTTTGCCGGCACAGAAATCATGGGTAAAACTCTGGGTGTTATCGGCTTAGGCGCCATTGGTCGTCTGGTGGCAAACGCTTGCGTTGGTCTGGGAATGAATGTTATCGGCTATGATGCTTTTCTTACAGATGCTGCTAGAGCAGACCTGAATCCATCAATCACTGTTGTTGCAGACTTGACTGATTTGTATCCGCAGTGTGACTACATTTCGATCCATGTACCTGCTAACGATGCGACTAAAGGCATGATTAACGCTATCGCTTTCGCACAGATGAAGGATGGTGTTAAATTCATGAACTTCTCAAGAGATAAGCTAATGAACGATGACGATCTGCTGGCTGCTCTCGAAAGCGGTAAAGTTGATACATATGTAACTGACTTCGCTGACGATACAGTCCTCAATGCAGACAGACCTGACATCATAGTTCTTCCACATCTTGGTGCTTCTTCAGCAGAAGCCGAAGATAACTGCGCTGTTATGGCAGTAAATGAAGTTATGGATTATCTGGAAAACGGAAACATCGTAAACTCAGTAAATATGCCTGCTGTAAGCCTCGGTGCAAAGACCGCTCCTAGAGTTTCAGTAATCGCTAAAGCTGATGCTGCCGCTGCAGTTCTGGCTAAGCTGGCTGAACTTGGCGCTGCAAATGTCGCATCCGCAACACGCGGTGACTACGCATACATTCTGGCAGAAGTAGATGCAGATCCTGCGGCGTTCACCATGGATGGGATTATCAGAGTACGTGCAATATAGTTTCATAAATAAGCAAATAAGACCTTAGCTTGAACAAGCTAAGGTCTTTTAAATTACTTCGAAAACATCTTTTTAAGCTTTCGCAAGCCACTTTTCTCCAAAATTCAAATTTTCACTTCATAAAAAATGAAATATTACCTACCAAGAGTTGTTTCGCTACATCTATTACGAATTTTGATACCAGACTTTCACTATTTGGTGGCATTTATTTTAATTTGTGGTGAAATCTATTTTCAAATTTATTGCAACGCACTCTTTGTTTACGCTTTTTCATCTTTTCCGAACCATTTTTCAAAAATTGGAGAAATCACCTTTGCAGAAACTCATATTATCGTGGTTAAAACAACAAATTGCCCACAATCACCACCACTAATGCTGCTATCCATGCAACCGCGCACTGTCCAACGACTACTCCTGTAGCCCATTTACTGCCCAGCTCACGCTTTACAGATGCGATTGCTGCAACGCATGGTGTGTAGAGTAAACAGAATACCAACAGTGCCATAGCGCTTACCGGTGTAAGTACTGTCAGCAGCACATCAGTAGTTCCAAAGAGTACTGACAGGGTAGCAACAACGCTTTCCTTTGCCATGAACCCTGTAATCAGTGCTGTTGAAATTCTCCAGTCACCAAAGCCCAGCGGAATAAATATCGGAGCAATAACTCCGGATATCGCAGCGAGCAAGCTATCTTGTGAATTTTCCACAACGTTCATATGTATGTCGAATGTCTGTAAGAACCAAATAATAATAGTTGCAATGAAAATAACTGTAAAGGCCCTCTGCAAGAAGTCTTTTGCCTTCTCCCACAGAAGCTGCCACACATTTCTGGCTCCCGGCATTCTATAGTTAGGTAGTTCCATAACGAAAGGTACAGGCTCGCCTTTGAACATTGTTCCTCTCATCAGCAACGCCATAATTACTCCTGCAATCATTCCGAAAACATAAAGCCCTATCATAACCAGCGCACCATGGTTTGGAAAAAATACTGCTGTGAAGAATGCATATATCGGCAACTTTGCAGAGCAGCTCATGAAAGGAGTAAGCAGAATGGTCATCTTTCTGTCTCTCTCAGAAGGAAGAGTTCTGCTGGCCATTACTCCCGGAACGGTACAACCGAAACCTATGAGCATAGGCACTATACTTCTTCCGGACAGCCCGATTTTTCTAAGCATTTTATCCATAACAAAGGCAACTCTTGCCATGTATCCGCTGTCTTCAAGTATTGACAAGAAGAAGAACAGAGTCACAATTATAGGCAAGAAACTGAGCACACTTCCCACACCGTTAAAGATGCCATCTATTATCAGTGAGTGAAGCACCGGATTTACACCTGTGGCAGTCAGTAAACCATCTACACCATTTGAGATGAATGTTATTCCCATATCCAGCCATTCAGCAAGAAGAGCACCTATAACATTAAATGTCAGCCAAAATACGATGGCCATTATCCCTATAAATGCCGGAATAGCTGTGTATTTTCCTGTTAAAAAACTATCTATTTTTATACTTCTCTGATGTTCTCTGCTAGTCTTAGGTTTTACAACTGTTGCCTGGCATACTTTCTTGATGAAGCCAAATCTCATATCTGCAATGGCAGCCGCCTTATCAAGGCCTCTTTCCTCTTCCATCTGAATCAAGATATGCTCAAGCATCTCTTCTTCGTTACGGCTCAGGTTCAACTTTTTGAGAATCAATTCGTCCCCTTCCGCAAGCTTTGAAGCTGCAAATCTCGCAGGAATATTTGCTTTTGCCGCATGGTCTTCTATCAAATGCATAATTGCATGCAGGCATCTATGTACGGCGCCGTCTTTTTCTTCTGCACTGCAAAAGTCCATTCTTCCCGGACGTTCCTGATATTTTGCCACATGAAGAGCATGTTCTATCAGTTCCTGAATTCCTTCGTTTCTAGACGCAGAAATAGGCACTACAGGAATTCCCAGCATTTCTTCCATCTCGTTAACCAGAATTGAGCCGCCGTTATTCTTAACTTCATCCATCATGTTAAGAGCCAAAACCATCGGTACATCAAGTTCCATAAGCTGCATGGTAAGATATAAGTTTCTTTCTATATTGGTAGCATCGACAATATTAATAATTCCCTTAGGACCTTCTTCCATCAGGAATTCTCTCGTTACCAATTCTTCGCTGCTGTACGGTGACATGGAATATATCCCCGGAAGGTCTGTTACCAATGTGTCTTTATGTCCTTTAATCACACCATCTTTTCTGTCTACAGTCACGCCCGGAAAGTTCCCTACGTGCTGATTTGATCCTGTCAGCTGATTGAAAAGAGTCGTCTTACCACAGTTCTGATTTCCTGCCAATGCAAAGGTCAGGATTTCTCCTTCGGGAACAGGGTTTTCGTCAGCCTTTACGTGGTACTTGCCACCTTCTCCTAGTCCCGGATGCACAATACTTTTAGCTTGCTTTTTTCTATGGTTTTCAGCAGCCTCATCTCTTACATCGGTAATCTCAATTTCATCTGCATCTGCCAGTCTCAGCGTCAATTCATATCCATGAATTCTTACTTCCACCGGATCTCCCATCGGAGCATATTTAACCATTGTTACATCTGCTTCGGGAATTAGCCCCATATCAAGGAAGTGCTGTCTCAATGCACCTTCCCCGCCGACAGATACAACCGTGGCAGTCTTTCCTATTTCAAGTTCTTTTAAAGTCAGTTTTTTCACCGTCATATATAAAATACCCTTCTAGTGTTAATGTTTATTCTTCTCTATCCTTACTCCCTAATATCTATCTGTTGGGCTAGGTGGAGTTCTTTTGCTAAATCCTTCACTGGTATCATCCCAAACCTTATTGCACAGTACTCCGAGGCAAAGGACCCATGCCAGGAAGTAAAACCAGAACATAATCGCAACTACCGATGAAAGCGCTCCGTAAAGCACGTCATAATCTGCAAGTGAAGTAGTGTATATTGAATAACATGCCGTTACTAACAAAAGCCCAACTGATGCAAATACGCTTCCCGGAATGATTTTCTTAAATTTAACCTTATGTGTCGGCAGAATGTAATAGTTATAGCTGATCATTAAGAAATACAGTCCGAAGCCCAGAAGCCATCTAAGCCACAGCCACGTATTCTCAACTACCAATACAGGATCCAATCCCAAAGCAGCAACTATTGCAGTTAGTATCAACTTCCCATAAGCCAAGATAACTAAACTCAAAACAATGGTTATTATGGTTATGGCCATTGTTCTTACAGCTCTGAATCTTTCTCTGAAGTATCCCTTGCCTGTAGTTCTACCCTCAGTCATGGTATAATTTGTGATTCTCATTATCGCAAACGATGCACGTGATCCTGCCCACAAAGCGATAACGATAAAGAAAATGTTCCCGAAACCTACAGATGAGAATTCAAACAAGCTCATGAGCATTCCCGACATACGCTTGCCGGTATAGTCTTCAATGAGCATAAGTGCGCTTTCCAATGAGACCCCGAAGAAACCCAGGATCTGGGTGATAAGTACTATGATAGGGACGATGGAAAGCACCAGATAAAACGATATCTGTGCCGCAAAGCCCTGATAGTACGGGTCTTGGAACTGCTTGAATCCCAATATGAACATTCTCAATAATCTGGTTTTGAATTTTGACATTACAGTGCACTTTCCTTAGCCATCAGCTTTTCTCTCAGTTTGATAAGAGCGTTAGCTCTGTGGCTAATCTTGTTCTTAATTTCAGGTTCTATCTCACCAAAAGTTCTGTCATATCCTACAGGAACGAAAAGCGGATCGTATCCAAATCCGTTAGGGCCCTGTTCTTCCAGAACGATATGACCTTCAACTTCGCCTCTGGCAACGATCGTTTCTCCATCAGGAAATACCATTGTTATTACAGATACGAATCTGCCTGTACGCTCTTCATAAGGCACATCCTTAATGAGGTCGATAAGTTTCTTATTGTTTGCGTCGTCATCTCCATCTACTCCCGCAAATCTTGCTGAGTAAACTCCCGGAGCTCCGTCGAGGCAATCCACTTCAAGTCCCGAGTCATCTGCGATGGTTATCTTGTCGCAAAGTTTCATTATTTCATACGCTTTCTTGTATGAGTTTTCTTCAAAAGTTTCTCCATCTTCTACCACATCGATTTTAGGGATTCCCGCTTCATCTCTTGCGATAATTGACATTCCGAACTCTTTAGTGATTGCTTCTATCTCTTTTATCTTATGTTTATTCTGCGTTGCCGCTACGATAATTTTATTCATTCCTATCTCCTGTAAAAAATATCTTCCGTTTCATTATGGTCGCATGACCATACATAGTTATTGTATCATAACTAGACTGGACTTTCCACGGCTTATGGTGTAAAATGTTCCGCGGAGGTATTGATATGAATATTGTTATATTTGACGGGTATACCATAAACCCGGGAGACCTCAGTTGGGATAAAATCGAAAGACTCGGTGACAGACTTACAGTTTTCGATGCAACGCCTATGGATAAGGCTCTTTCAAGACTTGGTGACAGTGAAATTCTCTTCACCAGCAAATGCCCAATCACCCGCGAATTTATGGAAAAAGCCCCTAATTTAAAATTCATAGGATGCACTGCCACAGGCTATAACAATATCGATGTTAAAGCCGCTGCAGAACTCGGCATAGCAGTAACAAACGTTCCTGCATACTCAACAGACGCCGTTGCTCAACATACAATTTCATTGATGCTGGAATTGGCAAACAATGTTGGTGTCCATAACCAGTCAGTTCAGGAAGGTCAATGGTTTGAAAGCAAGTACTTCTGCTACTGGAAAAAACCAATAGTTTTGCTGGCAGGTAAATCTCTCGGCATAATCGGCTATGGTGCCATCGGTAAAAGAGTTGCTGAAATTGCAAAGGCCCTCGGCATGACCATCAACATCTATAGAGAAGATCCTGAAGCGACTATGAAGTCAGACTTCGTTTCACTCCACTGCCCATTGACTCCGGAAAACGAGAAAATGGTAAATACGCAGTTCTTGGTAAATATGAAGCCCGGTGCTTTCCTTATCAATACGGCCAGAGGCCAGCTGGTAGATGAAAGAGCCCTGGCAGATGCCCTTAAATACGGATTTATAAAAGGCGCAGCTTTGGATGTACTGGCTCAGGAACCGCCTGCAAAGGATTGCCCTCTCATCGGCCTCGATAACTGCATCATCACACCTCACATGGCATGGGCGCCAAAGGAAATGCGTCAGGCTGTAATAGATGTGCTGGCAGAAAATCTTCAAGGTTGGTACGAAGGCAGAAGAATCAATCGTGTAGACTAGTTGATTCGAACTTACGGATATTAAATCAACAAAGGTTGATATCAAAATACTATATAAATCATTCATTGTATTATTATTAGGAGGAATCTTAAAATGAAACACAGAATCTTAGCTCTGCTTCCTTTCGTGGTATTCCTTATCTTCTTCGCAGGAGCCGGAATCATCAGTGGCGACTTTTATGCAATGCCTGCATACGTGGCATTCATCATCGCTCTGTTCATCGCTTTCCTGCAGAACAAAAAGGTTTCATTCGATGAGAAGCTTAAGATCGTAGCAAAAGGAACAGGAGACGTAAACATTATCACAATGGTTCTCATCTTCCTGGTAGCAGGCGCTTTCTCAGGCGTTGTATCAGCTGCAGGTGGTGTTGAAAGTACAGTTAACTTAGGTCTTTCACTGCTGCCACCTCACATGATGGTTGTTGGACTGTTCGTAATCGGATGCTTCATCTCACTGTCAATGGGTACTTCAGTTGGTACAGTAACTGCTCTGGCTCCAATTGCTCTGGGTGTTGCAACTCAGACAGGCATCCCTGCTGCA
>JAZUBM010000055.1:0-10731 GCA_045638485.1 Lentihominibacter sp.
TGGATGTTCTGGGGTTCAGAAGTCGGAACTGTCGGCTATGCTGACGTAGTTACTACTAACTGGGGTCCTGCATTTGGTCTCTTCTTCGTAGCAGTAGCAGTTCTGGCACAGTGCTCAATCTACAATACATATATCGCATCAGGTTCAAGAGGATTCTTCGCTCTGGCTGACGACAAGCTGGCACCTCCAATCCTGGTTAAGTGCGACAAGAAGCACGGCGTTCCTTACATCGCAGTACTGTCAGTAGGTATCGTTAACCTGATTCTCTGTAACTTCGCGTTCACAGCAGTAGTAGTAGTAGACGTATTCCTGCTGATTTCAGCTTACGTTATGATCTTCATCTCAGCTATGATCCTGAGAAAGAGAATTCCGGAAGAAGAACTGAAGTTCAAGATTCCTGGCGGATATGCAGTTCTGTGCATCATCTGTATCGTTCCATGCATCATCGCATTTGCTGCATTCTTCATCAACGGTACAGATTACTTCATCGGCGGTATGCTGGGTATCATCTCAGGTCCTATCCTCTACTACATCTGGAAGAGAATGTATGGTGGTCTGTATGTAGTAGATCCTGAAAATAACCCAATCAACCCTAAGACTAAGCTGGCTGTAGGCGATATGAAGAGAATCTCATTCACATTCGGTCTGCTGGCAGTATTCGGATTCATCGGCTATCCTTGGCTGATTTGGTTCGAAAGTGATTGGGGTCCTGACTACTATGCAGAAGCAAACGAAGGCGTTGGCTTCCTGGCAGACTTCGATCTGATGCTCGATATCATTCTGTACGGTGCTATCGCACTGGCTGTAGTTGCAGTTATTACAGGTATCATCGCTGCTAAGGTAGAACCTAAGAAGGTTAAGGCTGCTTAATCATAAGGTAGAAACTTAAATTTAGATGAATAGAAATATAGAAGACCTCCGGATTATCCGGAGGTCTTTTTATTATTGATAAGGAAATTTTATTGTACTTTTGACATCAAGAACTCGTAAGCTCTTAATGCTTCTGTTTCATCGAAATGTCCGCCGATGCTTTTAATTATATCATAGTCAATTATATTTACTGAAACTCTGGAAGTGTTTCCTTCCTTTGCCTTTATGTAAAGAGTCTTGGTATGCATTTCAACTTCTTGTCTCTTTTGCGTCACTGTAGAGAATGTGATGTCCTCGTACCCAACGGATTCGATAGACGTGTAGCTACAGTCGTATGCATGTTCAAATTTAGCTGTTCCGTCAAACAAATTCACATAAGATGTATAAATGTAGCAGATATCATCAAAAGGATATATCACCATGAAAAATAGATTTGAAGCTCTGATGAGGCCATCATCACCGCACTTAACCATTAGAGGTAGGTTTACATTGGACGAATACCCTTCTGCAGAATACAAGATAAATGGTTCAACAGAAGAAAAATCGTTTCCGGAATCGGTAAGCCCTGCAATGTTTTCTCTCAAGAATGCTTTGGATTTCTTTTGTATTCCTAAGATGTCATATTGGAAATATCGATCGAACTCTTCATCTTTTACAGTAGTATATGTCTTGTTCTTTTCTTCTTTTATCTTGAATAGCCCGCGAACCAGTATCAGTATGCCTCCTAATGTTAGAACGACCATAGCAAGTTTTAACCCCAGAGGATTTAGTCCGGCGGCATGACCGAGAAAAGGGACTATGAACCACCCAAATAAGAAGCAAAGTAAAGCTCCGAAGATGATTCCGGTGCTTTCACGTTCTTTCCATAGAGGTTTTGGTCCGAAGAAATATTTTCGGTATCGTCCTCTGGTTATCGTCTCCTGAAATCTGTCAAAATCCTCATTCCAAATGGTTATTTGGTCTCTTGTTTTCATGATGTTTTACCTAGCTTTCTTAAAGTTTTAAGTAAGAGTAATGTATAAAAATATTATCACATCGTTACAATAAAAAGTCAATAATCTGAATTTACAAAATATATTGCAATATTATGAAAATTAGACTATAATTCAAACTGTAATTATTTATATATATAATACACCCAATTTTTATTTATGAAGGAGGGCGGCTAATGAACGAACAAAACAAAGTCGAAAAAAGTGAACGTACTCTATCTAGAGGAATCAGATCCTGGCATGTGTCACTGATCGCGCTGGGAGGAATCATAGGGTCATGTTACTTCTTAGGTCTGGGCCTGACATTCTCCGAAATGGGCGCAGGTGCTGTAATCATCTCTTATGTAATAGCCGGCATAGTAATTTACGGTGTAATGCAGTCATTTGCGGAGCTTCTGGTAAACATACCTAGAAGAGGATCATTCGTATCCTATACCAGAGAATTTATGGGAGATACAGCATCGACCGGAATCGGTTGGGCATTCTGGGTAAACTGGATCTTCTACATACCTTCAGAAGCACTGGCAACAGCAGTATTTATGGATTACTTCGTGCAATTGCCGTTTGAAAATGAAGCATGGTCTGTATTTGTATGGGGCGTACTTGCACTGGCATTACTGACAGCAGTAAACCTGTATCAGGTAAAATGGTTCGGACATATAGAGTCCGTGATGGCGATTATCAAGATATTAGCTATCATAGTATTCGTTATTTGTGCTATATGCATCTGGCTTGGATTCGTTGGAGGAGGATTACATCCTTATACTGAAGAAGCCGGATTTATCGGAGGACAGATCATCCTCGGTGGTGAAGGTTCTATAGTAGAAAAACTCTTCCCTGCAGGCGGAATGATAATCATCACTTACATGATTTGGACACTGGTAAACTTCCAGGGTTCAGAAATCGTTGGACTGTCAGCTGCAGAAACTCAGGATCCTGAAAAGAATGTTCCTGCTGCATGTAAGAAAGTTGCAGTTAGAATCATCTGTATCTATCTGATCCCTGTATTCATGCTGACACTGATCGTTCCTTATGCTGAAGCAGGTCTTGATGAATCCATCTTCGCATTCGCACTTGCTAAGTATGGCCTCAACTGGGCTGCAGGTATATTCACATTCGTTACTCTGGTAGCGGCATTCAGCTGTGCTAACTCAGGTTTCTACGGAACAGTAAGAGCTCTGTATGGTCTTTCTGTAGAAGGTATGGCTCCTAAGTTCCTGTCAAAGCTCAATGTATTCAATGTACCTCACAATGCAACTATATTCACTATCATTCCTGTATGGCTCGTATTCCTTCTGGGATTCATGGTAGAACAGCTGGGTATGCTGGGCGAAGGCGGAAATACACTGTACGCAACACTCCTCGGACTTTCAGGATTCACAGGAACCCTTTGCTGGGTAGGTATTTGCTGGGCACAGGTTGTCTTCAGAAGAAAACTTAAGGCAAGAGGATATGATCCTCAGGAATGCCTGACTGTAAAAGCACAGTTATATCCTGGTCTTGCATACTTTGCGATCATCGTGCAGATTGCTGCTATGATACTCTGTATCTTTGAAGATCTGCTGGTATTTGCCGTAGCAATGTTCTTCATAATCATGCCTATGGTAGTATATGTGATCCAGAAGAAGAGAGGACATATCAGAACTGAATTTACCCTGGGAGCAGACGAAGTTAGATTCGATGAAAAATTCCCGGATAAAACTAAATAAGGTTTAAACTTACATTAAAGACCTCTGAAGGATTTCAGAGGTCTTTTTTATACAGAAATGGTGCACTTTTCAAACAGAAAAATTGCACTTTTGCGTCGGAAAAAGAACATTTTATTGCTGAAATTAAGTTCGTTTTGCTATGCATTTTTCAGATTATTTCGTGTATTGGCTAGGCAAGGGATTTGTCTTGATTAATACATATATATATATGTATAATGACTCTGTGGGCGTATGCCCAAAACATAGTTAAGTTATTTTTATTATTAGGAGGATTATATGGGCACTATACTTTTTCTTATCTTTTTCCCAATGCTTATTGCCTTGATTCTTTTAGTAAGCAAAGAAGATAAGGTTAGAGACGTAGTAGTTAAGATTGCTGCATTCGTAATCGCAGCAGCTGCTATCGTAACTGCCGTTCAGTTCTTCAAGTCAGGTGGACAGAATTTTGCTGCTCACGCTGAAATCGTGAATTACATCATGATGGGTATAGAAGCTTGTCTGGCTATCTATATCATATACATTGGTGTAAAGCACAAGAAGTGGCTGGCTTCACTCTTCGCACTGATTCAGACTCCGCTTCTGATTTGGTTCGAGCTTACTGACGGGCATCACATTGCTGTACAGAACAACATGTACGTTGACAGACTTTCAATAATCATGATTCTGATCATCGGTATCGTTGGTTCACTGATTACAGTTTTCGCACTGGGCTACATGAAGGATTTCCAGCATCACCACCATGATGAACCTGACAGAAGACCTTGGTTCTTCTTCGTGATGTTTATATTCCTTGGAGCAATGGTAGGACTGGTAACAGCAAACAACATGATTTGGATGTATTTCTTCTGGGAAATCACCAGCTTATCATCATTCTGGCTCATCGGCTTCACAAAGACAGAAGAAGCTACAAACAATGCATTCAGAGCTCTGATCATGAACCTGGGTGGCGGACTTGCTTTTGCCATCGGTATTCTGATTCTGGGCAAGGTATTCGGAACTATCGAACTGAACACAATGCTGGCTATCGGATCTGTTTATGGTGAACTGGTTGCTATCCCTGCTGCATTCTTTGCTTTCGCAGGTATCACAAAGGCGGCACAGATGCCATTCAACAGCTGGCTGCTGGGCGCTATGGTAGCACCTACACCAACATCTGCACTTCTCCACTCATCAACAATGGTTAAGGCAGGCGTATTCATGATTATCAAGCTGGCTCCTGTTCTCGGAATGGGCAACTTCGCAGGCATCATGGTAATGATGGTTGGCGGTATCACATTCCTGATGGCAACATTTGCTGCTGTATCACAGAGCAATGCTAAGAGAGTTCTGGCTTACTCAACAATCGCTAACTTAGGTCTCATCGTAACATGCGGTGGTATCGGTACTGCAGAAGCTGTATGGGCAGGCGTAATGCTTCTCATCTTCCATGCGATTACTAAGTCACTGCTGTTCCTGTGCGTAGGTACTGCTGAACATAACATCGGAAGCAGAGACATCGAAGACATGGACGGACTGTTCGTAAGAATGCCTAAGCTGGCAGGATTCATGCTTATCGGTATCGCAGGAATGTTCCTGGCTCCATTCGGTATGCTGATTTCCAAGTGGGCTGCAATGACAGCTTTCGTTGATTCAGGTAACGTTATCCTGGTTGCAATCATCTGCTTCGGTAGTGCGGTAACAGCATTCTACTGGATTAAGTGGATGGGTAAACTGGCAGGAATCGTTGCAGGAGAAGAAAGAATCGATCAGAACGTACATAAGGAAGAAACTTTTGTACATGCTACACTGGTAGTTCTGACTGTTCTGGTTTGCCTGCTGTTCCCACTGGTATCAATGTACATGCTGGTTCCATATCTGGAAGTAGTATTCGGAGGATTATCAGCAATGGTACTTTCAGCTGACAACATGATTATCATGGTAGTAATGGTAGCTGTACTGGTACTGCTGACAGGACTGTTCTTCGGTAAAACAAACAAGAAAATCGTTCCTATTTATCTGGCAGGTGCTAACAAGGGCGACAACCTGACTTATGAAGGTTCAATGCATTCACCGGTTGAATTCAAGCTGAGAAACTGGCACATGGAAAGCTACTTTGGCGAAAAGAAGATGAATCTCATCGGAGGCGTTGCTTGCACTCTGATGTTAGTAATAGGAATTGGTATAATGGTAGGAACACTTATCAGCCTGTTAGGAGGTGTTGCATAAATGATTATTAAAATGATAATATCCATAGTTGCATACCTGATCCTGGCTCCTTTCGTAGGAGGCTTACTGGCAGGTCTGGACAGAAAGGTTTCAGCAAGAATGCAGGGAAGAGTTGGTCCTTCAATTCTCCAGCCTTTCTATGATGTACTGAAGCTCTTTGAAAAAGAAGCTATCACAGTAACTAAAGTTCAGGATTTCTACGTTATGATTTTCGTGATCTTCGTGATCGCATCCGGAGTTGTATTCTTCGCAGGCGGAGACCTGTTGCTGGTAATTTTCGTACTGACAGTAGCAAGTGCTTTCCTTATTATAGCTGCGTACTCATCAAACTCCCCATATGCACAGGTTGGTGCAGAACGTGAACTCCTGCAAATGATGGCTTATGAACCTATGGTTCTCATGACTGCTATCGGTTTCTACATGTACTGCGGAAGCTTTGCAGTAAGAGACATAGTAGTAGGCACATCAATGCCTATCCTTCCTCTTATTGGAATATTCATTGGATTCTTATTCATCCTGACAATCAAATTCAGAAAGTCACCTTTCGATTTGAGCATGTCACACCATGCACACCAGGAACTGGTTAAGGGTCTGACTACAGAGTTCTCAGGCAAGACACTGGGACTGATCGAAATCTCACACTGGTATGAAAACGTAATGCTGCTGGGATTCGTATTCCTGTTCTTTGCTAACGGAACTGTATGGGGCGCTATCATCGGCGTACTCGTATGCTTATTAACTTATTTCTTCGAAGTACTTATTGATAACAGCTTCGCTAGAATGAAGTGGCAGTTCGCATTCAAGTCAGCTTGGATCGTTGCACTGGTATTCGGTGTTATCAATATTTTCGTACTGTATCTGATCGTATAAGGAGGTGTAGAAATGTCATATATAGCGAAGTCACCATGGGTCATCCATTATGATGGATCCAGCTGTAACGGATGCGATATCGAAGTTCTGGCATGTCTTACACCAATGTATGACGTTGAAAGATTCGGTATCATCAATACAGGTAACCCTAAGCACGCAGACGTGTTCCTGGTTACAGGTTCAGTAAATGAACAGAACAAAGAAGTCGTAAAGCAGATTTACGAACAGATGCCTGAACCAAAGGTAGTAGTAGCTGTAGGTATTTGCGCTTGCACAGGCGGCGTATTCAAGCAGTGCTACAACATTCTGGGCGGCGTTGATACAGTTATTCCTGTAGACGTATACGTACCGGGATGTGCTGCAAGACCTGAAGCTATCATCGATGGCGTTGTAAAGGGTCTGGCAGTTCTTCAGGAAAAGAGAGACAATATGGTAAAGGGCATAGAAGCTCCTGCTGAAGAAGAAAAGACTGAAGAAGGAGGGGAAAACTAATGAGTGAAAGAGTAGATGTAATGCAGAACTTCACACCTGTTGAGGTTTCCCAGCTTTTAACAGAAGTAAAGAATAAGAAGGCTGACGGATACAGATTCGCGCAGGCATGTGCGACAGTAGTAGATGACAAAGTTGAAATCATCTATTCATTCGATAAGAATCATCAGCTTGAAAATTTAAGAATCGTTGTTTCTGAAGGAGAAGAAGTTGAAAGTATCACCGCAGATTACTGGTCAGCATTCATTTATGAAAATGAAATGCACGACCTCTTCGGCGTTAAGTTCAATCACAGTGCACTGGATTACCAGGGCAACTTCTTTAAGGTTGCAGAACCTACTCCATGGAATCCGAAGAAATAGGAAAGGAAGGTATTAAAAATGGCAAAAAGAACAGTAATTCCTTTCGGACCTCAGCATCCGGTACTTCCGGAACCTGTACATCTTGACCTGGTAGTTGAAGATGAAACAGTAGTGGAAGCTATTCCATCTATCGGATTTATCCATAGAGGTCTGGAAAAGTTGGTGGAAAAAAGGGATTATTCCCAGATGGTATATGTAATAGAAAGAATCTGCGGTATCTGCAGTTTCGGACACGGCTGGGGCGCAGCAGCAGCAGTTGAAGGCGCTATGGGCGTAAAGGTTCCTGCAAGAGCAGAATACCTGAGAACCATCCTCCACGAATTATCAAGACTCCACAGCCATCTGCTTTGGCTGGGACTCCTGGCAGACGCTTTCGGCTTCGAAAGTTTATTCAACCACTGCTGGAGAGTAAGAGAAACAGTTCTTGATATCCTTGAAAAGACAACAGGCGGCAGAGTTATCTTCTCCATCTGTAAGGTTGGCGGTCTGAACAAAGACATCGACAACGAAACTCTCAAGGAAATCGTTGAAACACTTGAAGGTATCAAGTCAGAAATTAAGGAACTGACTGACGTATTCATCGAAGATGATTCCGTTAAGAATAGAATGGTAGGCGTTGGTATGCTTACTAAGGAAGATGCTATTGAGCTCGGCGCTGTAGGTCCTGTAGCAAGAGGATCCGGTCTGTACCAGGATATGAGACTTACTAACAACCACGGCGTATATACTGACCTGGACTTCGAACCTGTAGTTGAAACTGGCGGCGACTGCTATGCTAGATGTAAGGTAAGAATCGGAGAAGTATTCCAGTCAATCGAACTGATTGCTAAGGCTGTAGCAAAGATTCCTGAAGGTCCGGTAAGCGTTCCTGTAAAGGGTAACGTTGAAGGCGAATACATGCTGAGACTGGAACAGCCAAGAGGCGAAGCTTTCTACTATGCAAAGGGAGCTGGCTCAAAGTTCTTGCAGAGAATGCGTGTTAGAACACCGACCAACCAGAATATTCCTGCATTAGTTAAAACTCTGCAGGGTTGTGATCTGGCAGACGTGCCAATCCTGATCCTTACGATCGACCCTTGCATCAGCTGTACAGAAAGATAGGTGAGAGTAGTGAAAACTTTTAGAATAGCAAAAGTACTTTTCAAAAGCATGTTCAAGAAGCCTGCAACTCTCATGTATCCTGTAGTACAGAGAGAATGGCAGGAAAGAACAAGAGGAAGCATCGATCTTTATAAAGAAGATTGTATCCTCTGCGGTATCTGCGCTAGAAGATGTCCTGCAGATGCCATCGAAGTGGACAGAAAGGCTGGCACATGGACAATTCACAGAATGCAGTGCATCCAGTGTGGAGAATGCGTTATGGCATGTCCTAAGAAGTGCCTCGGCATGAACAACCAGTATACAGAACCACAGGCTGAAAAGGTCGTGGACACAATTGAAGTTGAACTTAAGAAGGACGAAACAAAGGGATCTGCTACTGCAGGCGATCTGACTTGCAACAAGGAAGAATGCGTATTCTGCGGACTGTGCGCTAAGGTTTGTCCGGCAGATGCTCTGAAGGTTGACAGAAAAGAAAAGATCTGGGAAGTTGACAAAGAAGCTTGCGCTAAGTGTGGAGCATGTGTTGAAAAGTGTCCTAAGAAGTGCCTGGCTATGGGAGAAGCTGCAACGACTGAAGAAAAGCCTGCTGCAGAAGCTGCTGAAGAAAAACTGGCATGCAACCTGGAAGAATGCATTTACTGCGGACTTTGCGCTAAGAACTGCCCATGCGATGCTTTAACAGTTGACAGAAAAGAAAAGATCTGGAAAGTTGACGATGAAGCTTGCGTTAAGTGTGGAGCATGTCTTGAAAAATGTCCTAAGAAATGCCTGACAATTGGCTAAACATCAAATATGCGGGCAGGAAAACTGCCTGCATATTTTTTCTTGATAGTTGTGTAGAAATATCTTGACATTGACAACCTTGTAATATACAATTATCTAGCGACTTTATGGAAATAATTAAGAGGAGAGCAGTTACTGCTCTTACTTTAGGTTGAACGGAGGACATAGAAATGAGAGTAAAGGTTACACTTGCATGCACAGAATGTAAGCAGAGAAATTACAATACTATCAAGAACAAGAAGAATGATCCTGATAGAATTGAAATGAACAAATATTGCAAGTTCTGCAAGAAGCATACTGTTCATAAGGAAACAAAATAAGGGAGTAGTACTATTATGGCAAAGACGTCAAAACCAAAGACTACGTCCACTGCTAAGAAGAGAATGAATGCGGCAGCAGCTTCAGCTAGCAAAAAGCCAAGACAGAAGGGCCGTATTAAGGAATACTTCAAGGGCGTAAAACTGGAAATGAAGAAAGTGGTATGGCCAACTAAGAAAGAAATTGGTTCATTCACAGCAGTAGTTCTTATTACCTGTGCCGCTTTTGCACTCGTGTTCTGGGCTATCGATACAGGCGTATTGGCAGCTATTAAGGCTGTTTGTTTCTAAATTAGAAGTAGATGGGAGCTTAGGGTACAATGTGTGAAAACAACGAAAAGAAGAAGCTTGATCTTGAAGGGCTTGAAGGCCTGAGAGGAGACGGCGAGGCTAAATGGTATGTAGTACATACCTATTCCGGTCATGAGAACAAAGTAAAAGTTAATATTGAAAAAATCGTTGAAAACAGAGGTATGCAGGATCTGATACTCGATGTTATTGTGCCTACAGAAGACAGAGTAGAAGTAAAAAACGGGCAGCGTAAGGTTAAAACCAGAAAGATGTTCCCGGGATACGTTCTTGTTAAAATGATAGTAACTAATGAATCATGGTACCTTGTAAGAAATACTCAGGGTGTTACCGGATTTGTAGGACATGGTTCAAACCCTGTTCCTCTCACAGTAGAAGAAGTGAGAAGAATGGGAATCGAAAAAATATACATCGATTTGGATGTGGAAGTTGGCGATACAGTTAAGGTTATCAATGGACCATTCGAAAACTTCATGGGAGTTGTAGAAGAAGTCAACATGGAAAAACAGACACTGAGAGCCAAAGTATCTATGTTTGGAAGAGATACACCAGTAGAGCTGGATTTTGCACAGGTAGACAAGCTGTGATAAAATCTATAGATTGACCCCGTCGGGGAATTTTAAGAAAGGAGAACATTTAACATGGCAAAGAAGATTACAGGCTATATCAAACTTCAGATTCCTGCCGGTAACGCAAACCCTGCACCACCAGTTGGTCCAAGTCG
>JAZUBM010000056.1:0-4913 GCA_045638485.1 Lentihominibacter sp.
ATCTGAGAAGTATGGACGCATAAAGTTATGCGACATTTCTATACCCATCATCTGAGCAACACCTCTGGCGATGTCAATACCTCCGGAGAAGTCGGTATAAATCTGAATAGTATAGAACAGCAATGCCACGAAAACCACTCCGCCGGCATAGTCCGTATAGTTATCGAACACCTGGCTAACAAGGATTGCAACTCTGTCGGCAATTATCAGTTTCTTGAAAAAGCCCCACAAAATAAGTTGCATACCGAAAGTAAAGTTTTCGTATGAGAACTTGTGGCCTTCATATAGCTGAGACGCCAACTGGTCGTATCTTGCAATAGGACCCTGGATAATCTGCGGGAAAAAGGACACAAAAAGTGCAAACTTAGCGATATTTGTGTCATGTGTTATCTTGCCTCTGTACAGGTCCAGTATGTAAGCAGCTGTCTGGAAAGTGTAAAAGGATATTCCCAACGGAATAAGAATTCCCAGTTCAAGCTCGAATCCGCCAAAAGCAGCAGCTGCCATTTCTATATATGTCTTAAAATACTTCAGTATAGCCAAAACACCGAAATTGGCAATGAGAATGATTGCAACCATCTTGCGCTTTCTCTTCTGAACTTCAGCCTTAAGCGCTTTCTTATCATCTCTGGAAAGCTCAGCTTTATGCTCTTCGAGGTATGCCTTTTGCTCATCATTTTGCCTTCCGATATATCTACCACCGAAGAAGGTTATGACAGTTGTAAATATGACGAACACAAATGTCTTCGGACTGGATATCAAATAAAACACATAGCTGGCAGCCAGAAGGGTAAGCCATCTGTGCTTTATAGGAGTTAAATAGTAAGCTCCAACTATCACAGCCACGAAGACCAAGAAATTAAACGAAGTAAATGCCATTTGTTTTTCCTCTGATCTACTTCAATTATTCCTGAGCTTTTGTGATGAGTTCTACCATAGCGTCAACTGAGTTGAAGTTTTCAGGCAGCAGGTCTTCTACTGAAATTTCAACATCGAATTCTTCGTTGAATTCGCCTACGATTGCTACGATATCCAGTGATTCAAGAAGCCCATCGTCGATCAGTGCTGTTTCGTTTTCAAAATCGATGTCTCCTCTAATGTCTGTCAGTATTTCCAGTATTTCGTTTTTCATTGTTATTCTCCATTCTTGATTTTATTTTTCTCACAATAATTAGGCAGCCTAAGGCCGCCGTCCAAATGAATTGTAGCATTTATGCTTCATGGCTTCAAGTATTTTTAAAGAGATGGCCTAAGCCATCTCTTTAAAACACATTTTTATTTATTTTCATTTCCGAAAGCCGAATCTCCCATAGCTTTCCAACCATAGCGATATATAGAAACGAGTATCGAAATGATTGTGATTGATTCACTGAGCATTCCGCCGATAGAACCGACAAAGATGTCATAGATGACCCATGCCGGTGATGCGCATACAAGATTGCTAAGTCTAATCTTCTGCGCGTTGTTGGTCCAATATCCAATAGTGCTGCCCACCAGCGCAATGAATGGCAAGAGACTCAGAGGCCCCGCCCATGTAAATATCAGAATCACTGTACATACGGCACATATCACAACTACCCAGCCTTTCCATTTAAGCCACTGGTGCTTATCGGATTTTGTGAGCATGATATTTCTTATGATTATCATTATAAGATTGAACAATCCGCTCCACGCGCCAAGTAGCATGAACTGGATGCAAAACAGTCCTGTTCCCGCCGTCTGTATCCAGTACAGTGCTTTATTTGATTTTATTTGATATGAGATTATGAAACAGGCCATCCCTAATATGCCAATTCCTTGTACTATAATGTCATTCATTTTAATCAAAGTTCTCCTATCATTAAACTATATCTTTATATTCATTCAGCAGCTGGCAGAACAACTCACTATCGATGTTTCCACCGCTGACTACCATGGCTACATTGGTTCCACCTACACGATCCGGTTCATCCAGCACTGCAGCCAGAGCAGCAGCTCCTGCACCTTCAACGATGAACTTTTCATTGAGGGCCATATGCACTATAGCCTTCTTAATTGTTTCTTCGCGCACTTCAATAATATCGTCTACCAGTGGTTCAAGAATCTCATATGACAGCTTGCCTATTCCACCAACAAGGGCATCGCAAACGGTATCCCCTGTCACCGGATACTCCTCATAAAACACCTTGTCCTCGAATGCCTTAATCATGGCAGGACAAGCTTCAGTCTGAACACCGATTATTCTTACGTCCGGCTTTATAGCTTTCGCTGCCGTAGCAATACCTGTAATCAGGCCTCCGCCACCGATAGGCACAACTATGGTATCGATATCAGGGTTCTGCTCAAAAATTTCGATAGCTATAGTTCCTTGCCCTGCATAAATCTTAGGATCATCGTAGTATGCATCGATGAATGTCATACCGTTGGTTTTGATATGTTCCATCCCCATGGCGTGTGCTTCGTCGTAATTCTTACCCATGAGCAGCGCTTCTCCACCGTAGTAACGAATCTTATCCACCTTGGCCTGAGGTGTAGTTTCAGGAACTATAATCTGTGCCTTTTCTATGCCAAGAATGCTGGCTGCATAACTCACAGAGGCACCGTGATTTCCCGATGAGATAGTCGCCACTCCACGCTGACGTTCTTCTTCTGTAAGGGTCGTCATCTTGCTCATGGCTCCTCTGATTTTAAAACTTTTTACTGTCTGGAAAGGCTCCAGCTTAAAAGAGTATTTTCTTTCTCCGCTCAGATGCATGGACATTTCCAGCGGAGTCTTTCTGATATATGATTTGATGCGGTCATAGGCCGCTCTTATTTCTTCATATGCAAAGGTCATTTTATCTCTCCTTTCGGGTTTTCACTGTCACCTTAGGGTTGCCTTTTCCGACAAAGACATTATACCACTTTATGGCGCTTTTGACATCTTTCCTCCACTGTGATATTATAATAAAAAAATATTTATCCTTCCACACCACCGGGTGTGGGCCAAAAGGCATCCTGAACTTCACCGTAGGTACGGCATATCTTAGATATGTTATAAGGCGAGGTTCCGGATGTCTTTTTTCATAAAAGATGCAAAGCGCAGTTTGCGCCTTTCCAAAGGAGGAACGAATATGAAAATCAAAACATTTAAAGTAGAACGTTGGATGAATGACTATGAGGATGACGCTATATATAACCTGGGAGAAACTTGCATAGACTCCTTAACCATAGGTCAATTGCTTGAAATAGGCGGTTACAATCCTGCAGAATACCTCAGCGAATTGGCAGAAACAAGACTGACCTACAGTCATATCTTTGGTTCACCGGAACTCAAATCCGGTGTGGCTGCACTTTACGAAAACATCGAACCTCATCAAGTTCTGCCGTGCCACGGAGCTACAGGAGCCAACGCGCTGGTTCTGGAAACACTGATAGATCCTACAGACAATATGATTTCAGTTATGCCTACTTATCAGCAACACTACTCCATCCCCGAAGCTATCGGTGCAGAGGTAAGAATCCTTCAACTTACAGAAGAGAACAATTATCTTCCGGACATAGAAGATCTTAAAAATCTGGTAGACGAAAATACTAAGATGATAACTGTAAACAACCCTAACAATCCTACAGGTTCATGGATCCCAAGAGAGTCCATGGAGCAGATTGCAGAAGTTGCAAGGTCAGTAGATGCATACCTTCTCTGCGACGAAGTTTACAGAGGAATTGCAGAAGATGAAAGCTATATGTACTCAGTAACCGATCTTTATGAAAAGGCCATTTCCGTAGGCAGCATGTCAAAGATTTTCTCCTTGGCAGGTCTTAGAATGGGCTGGATCGCTACAAGGGATGAATATGCCCTCAATGAATGCATGGAACGCCGTGACTACAACACCATCAGCTGTGGTGTAATCGACGACAAATTAGCTTCCATAGCCCTTGCCAACAAGAATAAAATCTTCGCAAGAAACAGAGAAATACTCAACAAAAACAGAGCCATTCTAGATAAATGGGTTAATGAAACCGAGGGAGTTCACTACAAAAAACCTGTTGCGGGAACTACTGCCCTCGTATACTACGATAAAGATATTCCTTCATATGAACTTTGCGTGAGATTAATGAAAGAAAAAGGTTTGTTGTTCACTCCGGGCTCATGCTTTGAAATGGAAGGCGCTGTGCGTATAGGATATGCTTTTGACTCTAAGCTTCTGAAACAGGGTCTTGATATTTTCGCTGAATTTCTTAAAGAGCTGTAGTGCTGATAAAACAAATGCCTACAGGAGGTAATTATGAAACATAAATTCATAGCTAAAAGATATTGGGAGGACAAGTCCACCGCCATGGGGCAGTCTGATGTGCTTGCTAAATCATTTGATGATGTCATCGACCTAAGCCTGGGCGATCCGGACATGATAACCCCGAAGCCTATAATAGACGCGGCATACAAGGCGATGCTCGATGGGCACACTAAATACACAGACTTCAGAGGTGATCCTGAACTTAGAGTTGCAATCCGCGACTTCTATCTAGAAGACTACAGCATAGACCTTGCCGACGAAGAGATTTTCGTAGCTGCATCGGGATGCCTTGCGATGTATCTGGTACTTGAGGCCATCATCAATGACGGAGATGAGGTCTTAATTCAATCCCCTTGTTTCACACCATACACTCAGCAGGTGGAACTGGCCAGGGGGATTCCTGTCGAACTTCCTACATACGAAGATGAGGATTTTCAGATCAATACGGAGCGCATGGAAGAACTGATTACCGATAAGACAAAAGCCCTTATAATCAATTCTCCCAACAATCCGACAGGAAGTTGCCTGAGCCTCGAAACCATGGAAAAAATCGCTGAAATCGCCGAAAAACACGATTTAATCGTGATTACAGATGAAATATATACTGCATTCAGTTTTGAGCGACCTTTCTCACCTTTCATGGCTGTTCCGAACATG
>JAZUBM010000057.1:0-7854 GCA_045638485.1 Lentihominibacter sp.
TGTCTGGCAACGGCATTTCCTAATATATTTGCGAAGCTGGGAAGAGGCTTGTTTATTTCACTAGTAGTACTCATAGTGGTAGAGCTAATAAGCATTTTCATCTTCGGTTTCTTCGGAACTATATTTAACTGGATAAGTGCAGGAATCTTTACATTATATATCGGGTATGACTGGCATGTGGCACAGTCTTATCCTAAAACATTGGACAATGCCATTGACTCGGCATGCGATTTATATATAGATCTTGTAAATCTCGTTATAGATATTCTTCATATCATAGACAGATGAAAGAATAAAACAGCATGTAAATGCTTTGCAAACAAATAAAAATTCGCACAAATGGGTGCGAATTTTTATTTGTTGAATCATTTTCAAAAACTTCGACATTTTTCTTTAAAAAAGTACAAAAAAGACTTGAAATAAAAGGCTTTAATGATATAATAAGAGGGCTGTCAAAAACTTAACAGACGGCATTTAGACCACAAACAAGAGAGGGCTAAGTTCTTGCAGAAGAACTTTCCCCAGAATATTAGTTGGATTCATGATGCGAGTGACTAGTTCTATGTTGTTTGTGGTCTTATTATGTGTTGAAGGAGGAAACAATGAAAAGGTCCAAAAGATTTGAAAAACTGGAACAGATGCCTATCAACAAAGACGGATTCTCATACGAATGGGAAGAAGTTGGCTTAATTACAATGGAATCCAAATTTGACCCTAAGCCAAGCATTAAGGTTGAAAACGGAGTTATCGTAGAAATGGACGGAATCAAGAGAGAAGATTTCGACTCACTGGATAAGTTCATCGCAGACTACGGTATCAAAGTAGAAAATGCTGAGAAGGCTATGGCAATGGATTCTCTGGAAATCGCAAGAATGCTGGTTGATATCAACGTTCCAAGAGAAGAAATCACAGAAATCTGTATGTCATGTACAGCTGCTAAGCTGGCAGAAATCGTAAGCCACCTGAACGTGGTTGAAATGATGATGGCACAGATGAAGATGAGAGCTAGAAAAACTCCTGCTAACCAGGCTCACGCAACAAACCTGGATGACAACCCTGTGCTGATCGCAGCAGACGCTGCTGAAGAAGGTGCTAGAGGTTTTGCAGAAGTAGAAACTACTTGCGCACTGGCAAGATATGCTCCATTTAACGCTATCGCACTGATGATTGGTGGACAGGCAGGAAAAGCCGGCGTTCTCAATCAGTGCTCAATGGAAGAAGCAACTGAGCTGGAACTGGGTATGAGAGGATTTACTTCATACGCAGAAACACTGTCAGTATACGGAACTGAACAGGTTCTGATCGACGGTGGTGACACTGCTTACTCAAAGGCATTCCTGGCATCAGCATATGCTTCAAGAGGTATTAAGATCAGATACACATCAGGTACAGGTTCAGAAGTACTGATGGGAGATGCTGAAGGAAAGTCTGCACTGTATCTGGAAATCAGATGTCTCATGCTGACTAAGGCATGCGGCGTTCAGGGTATCCAGAACGGATCAATCAACGCTATTCCGCTGATGGCTGCATTGCCAAACGGATTCAGAGCAATCACTGCAGAAAACCTGATCGCTTCAATGCTGAACATCGAAGTAGCAGCAGGTAACGATACAGCGTTCACTCACTCAGACTTCAGAAGAGGCGCTAAGCTGGTTATGACAATGATGCCTGGTACTGACTACATCTCATCAGGTTACGGCGGAATCCCTAACCTGGACAACGTATTCGCAGGATCAAACGAAGACTGTGACGACTATGATGACTACTACACTCTGCAGAGAGACATGCAGGTAGACGGCGGTCTGAACCCTATTAAGGAAGAAACTGCTATCGAAGTAAGAAACAAGGCAGCAAGAGCTATGCAGGCTGTATTTGAAGGCCTGGGACTTCCTGAAATCACTGATGAAGAAGTTGAAGCTGCTACATACGCTTACTGCTACAAGGATATGCCTGCAAGAAACAAGGTAGAAGATATGAAGGCTGCTACAGAAATGATGGAAAAGGGTACTACAGTTATCGACATCATCAAGATTCTGCACGAAGCAGGCTTCGAAGATATCGCTGAAAATCTGCTGAACCAGATGAAGCAGAGAGTAATCGGAGACTACCTCCACACTTCAGCTATCTTTGACGAAAACTTTAACGTAATCAGTGCTGTTAACGACAGAAACGATTACATGGGACCTGGAACAGGCTATAGAATGAGCGAAGACAGATGGAACGTTCTGAAAGAAAAGTTCTCAGCTCTCAAGCCACAGGAAATTTAATCGAAGGAGGAAAAACACATGCTGGAAATCAAAGAATTAGGCGTATCACAGCCTGGTACTGATGCAAAAGAAATCATCATCGCTGTTTCTCCTGCTTTCGGTACAGGACTCAAGCAGTCCATCACAGATGTTCCTTTAGAAGAAATCTTAAAGGAATTATGCGCAGGTATCGAAGAAGAAGGTATGAACTACAGATTCATCAAGGTTTATAACTCAACTGACTTAGGTATCATTGCAGCTCAGGGCTCAAAGCTGGCAGGTTCAGGAATCTGCGTAGCTATGCAGTCAAGAGGAACTACAGTAATCCACCAGAAGGACATGGTTCCGCTGGACAACCTGGAACTGTTCCCTCAGTCACCACTGATCGAATTAGATATGTACAGAACAATTGGTAAGAACACTGCTAAGTACGGTAAGGGCGAAAACCCTGAGCCTGTTGAAATCCTCAACGACTACATGGTTCCTTCCAAGTTCCTTATCAAGTCAACTCTGATGCACTTCAAAGAAGGCGGTATGGCTAACAGAGACATGGCTCCAATCGATCTGGAAGTTACTTTCTAAGTAAAAAATTATTACAAATATATCACTAATTAATTTTTGAAAATCATTATTGCATTTAGGAGGCAAATAAAATGGGAGAAAATCTTAACAATCAGGGTAATCTGAAAAAAGCCCTGTCCCCTATTGGCCTGTGGGCCATCGCAGTAGGTCTGGTTGTATCCGGAGACTACTATGGATTCGCATATGGATTCGCAGAAGGCGGTCCTGTATCATTCCTGGTATCATTCATCCCTGTAACTCTGATGTATGTACCATTCCTGTTCTGCTACACAGAACTGGCAACTTCAATTCCACACGCTGGTGGACCATCAGCTTACGCTAGAAGAGCATTCGGACCTTTCGCTGGATTCGTAACTGGATTCTCAGTACTGATTGCGTTCCTGATCTCACCATGTGCAGTAGCTCTGGCTACAGGTGCTCTGGTTAACTACCTGATCCCTTCAATCCCTGCACTGGTTGCTACAGTAGTATTCTTCGTATTCTTTATGCTGGTTAACCTGTTCGGAATCGAAACATCATCAAAGCTGGAACTGGTTGTAACAATCGTTTCACTGATCGGTCTGATCGTATTCGCAGTACTGGCTGCACCACACTTCGAACTGTCAACATTCAAGGGAGTTGCTGAAGGTGAAAGCGTATTCACTAACGGATTCATGGGAATCGCTGGTGCTATGACATTCTCAATGTGGTTCTACTTCGCTATCGACGGCGCTGCAATGAACGCTGAAGAAATGAAGGATCCTAGAGACATCCCTAAGGGATACATCCCTGCAGTAGCTACACTGTTCATCACATCACTGATCGCTATCATCCTGCCTGCAGGTATTGCTGATTACAATGCAATCGCATCAGTTGACTATCCACTGGCAATCGCTCTGGAAACTCCTTATGGAGCAGAAAGCATCTGGCCTAAGCTGATCGCTGCAGTAGCACTGTTCGCTATGGTAGCATCATTCTCAGCTATCATCCTGTCATTCTCAAGACAGACATACGCTATGGGTAGAACTGGTTACCTGCCAGCAGTATTCGCTAAGACAAACAGCAGAGGCTGCCCTACAGTTGGTCTGATCGTTCCTGGAACAATCGCTCTGATCGTAACAGTTCTGACTAACGACACTGGCCTGATGGTAACAATCTCAGTATTCGCAGCACTGATCATGTACACAATCGCTATCGTATCAACATTCGTAATGAGAAAGAAGGAGCCAACTCTGGAAAGACCATTCTCAGCTGGTAAGATCATGCCTGTACTGGCTCTGATCTTCGTAATCGTACTGTTCGTATGCGTACTGTGGGCTAACATCTCAGTTCTGATCTGGGTAATCGTAGTTTACGCTGTAGCAGTAGTTTACTACTTCGCTTACGGAAAGAAGAACATCAGACCTATCGAAGAAGAATTCAACATGGAATAATATTCCTGACCGAATAAATAAGGAGGTTCAAGCTATGGCTAAATTAGATGCCGTAAAGGATTATCCGGTTTATGAAAAACATCCTGAGCTGATCAAGACTCCAACAGGAAAGCCTGTAGATGAAATCACTATGGAAGCTATCCTGAAGGGCGAAGTTACTGCAGACGACTGCAAAATCGCTCCTGAAACTCTGGAACTCCAGGCTCAGATTCAGGAATCATTCGGAAATCCACAGGTTGCAGCAAACTTCAGAAGAGCTGCAGAAATGACAAGAATTCCTGACGAAAGAATTCTTGAAATCTACAACTGCATGAGACCGCACGTTTCCACTAAGGAAGAACTGCTGGCTATCGCAGCTGAACTTGAAGAAAAATATGATGCAAAGATCAATGCAGCACTCGTTAAGGAAGCTGCAGAAGTTTATGAAAACCGTGGCATGCTGAAGAAATTCTAAAAGCTTACAAAGCTTTAAGAAAAACTTCATGCAAAAGCGCACTTTGCATAAAAATATCGACCTCGCCTCTTGAGTAAAGCAGGCGAGGTCTTTATACTATAAAAGGAAGTAAAATTTAAAGGAAGGACCTATAAATGAGACAGTATATTGCCGGCGTGGATATAGGAAATGCATCAACAGAGACAGCGCTTGGGTTGATTGAAGACAATAAACTTGTTAAGTGCGTCAGTGGAATCTATCCAACAACAGGAATTAAAGGAACCAGCGACAATATAAGAGGAATACTTAAGTCATTAAAGGACGCTGCGAAGAAGATGGAAATCGAAATCGAAAACATCGATCTTATCAGAATCAATGAAGCTACTCCTGTAATTGGCGATTTTGCGATGGAAACAATTACAGAAACCATCATCACAGAATCTACTCTCATAGGTCACAATCCGGATACTCCGGGAGGTCTCGGTCTGGGTATTGGTGAAACCATCAGAATCGAAGACCTTGATAAAGCAGAAAAAAATAAGGCATACATCGTTGTTGTACCGAAGGAAATCGACTTCGTAGAAGCGGCAAGAATGATGAATGAAGCCTTTGAAAATGATATAGATATTACAGGCGCCATATTAAAGAAGGACGATGGCGTTCTCGTAAACAACAGAATTAGTAAAGTCATCCCGATACTTGACGAAGTTGAAGCAATCGACAGAGTCCCTATCGGAATGCCTGCCGCTGTTGAAGTTTCACAGCCGGGATCTTGCATAGAATTTTTATCAAATCCGTACGGCATTGCGACAGTGTTTGGACTTACTTCTTCTGAAACTAAGCAGATCGTACATATTGCAAAAGCTCTCATAGGAAATAGATCTGCAGTAGTAATAAAAACTCCTGCCGGCGAAGTTAAAGAAAGACGCATTCCTGCAGGTGAAATCATAATAAACAACGGCAAAAGAACATATTCGGCTGTAGTAGACAGAGGATCCAGAGAGATCATGGAGACTGTTAAAAAAGCCAAGAATATCGAAGATGTAACCGGAACCAAAGGCACAAATGTCGGCGGAATGATCGAAAAAGTAAGAACAGAAATGGCAGCCCTGACAGAACAGGACTATAAGAATGTTTTTATCAAAGATATTATGGCTGTAGACACAATAGTTCCTAAGGAAGTTCAGGGGAACCTTGCTAGGGAATTTGCCATGGAAAAGGCAGTCGGCATAGCTGCCATGGTAAAGACTGAAAAGCTCCATATGGAAAGGCTTGCTGAGGCTGTTTCCGAAAAGCTCGGCGTAAAGGTTGAAATCGGTGGCGTTGAAGGAAGCATGGCAGTAAGGGGGGCCCTTACTACTCCGGGAACAGAAAAGCCATTGCTCGTTGTAGACATAGGCGCAGGATCGACAGACGCGTGTCTTTTGAATAGAGAAAACAAGTCAAGACCTGTACATCTTGCGGGAGCAGGTAACATGGTCACAATGCTCATAAATGCAGAACTGGGACTTGACGACTTCAAACTTGCTGAAGACATCAAGAAATACCCTCTGGCAAAGGTGGAATCTCTCTACCATATCCGTCATGAAGACGGTAGCGTGCAGTTCTTTGAAGAAGCAATAGACAGCAAGCTCTATGCAAGAACCATTGTGCTAAAACCTACAGGCTGGAAGCCTATCAGAACTAAGCAGAACATGGAAAAAATCCGTGCTGTAAGAAGGGAAGCTAAGGAAAAGGTTCTTATCACGAACATCATAAGAGCCCTCGAAAGAGTTTCGGTTACAGGCAATATCACAGAGTTTGAACACGTTGTACTTGTTGGCGGATCATCCCTTGACTTTGAGCTTGGAAACATGGTAACAGATGCCCTTACTTACTACGGAATCATCAGCGGCAAGGCCAATGTCAGAGAGACTGAAGGGCCTAGAAATGCTGTAGCTACAGGTCTGTTACTGTCATACCTGGAGGAAGAAAACCATGGAAATTAAGCGCAAAGACACAGTAGAAAAAGGCAAAGTCGAATACGGCGGAATGAGCCTTAGGCACGAGCGAGTTGAAAACGAAACGCTACCGAAAATAAACATCTTTTTCTCCATGGAAAATGAAGAAAGAGCAAGACAAATAGGTTACGGAATAGAGGAAGAAGGTCTTCCAAGATGCGGATTTGAAAGCGATAATCCTTTTGAAGAAGCTCTGGAAGATACTAAGAAAAAAGGCCTTGGCGTGGCCATTGCCCTTGATGATGAAAAGGCACAGATTTTTTGCAGACAGTTCAAAAAAGAAGAACCCTTCATGCATTATGCAGGGATAGAAAATGAGGCACTGCGTGTAGTTGGAAAGAATGCAGCAAGAATTCTCAAACATAAACCATTTATATTGGAGGACTAAAATGAAACTCACATCAAAAGCAGTTGTGGATGGATATCTTGATCCTGAATACGGTATCAACACAACAGACGAATCACAGATAAAATACGGAATTCCCCAGAGATCCCTGCCCCTTGAATGGGATGAGGCTCCTGAAGGAACAGAGTCATTTGCCATCGTTTGCATGGACTATGATAACGTTGAAGATGAAGGAGTGCCTTGGGTTCACTGGCTCGTATCAGATATAGATAAAGATGCAAGAGGACTTGCAGATAATGAAGCAGAAGATGAAAATCTCATCCAGGGAATGACAAGCTGGGCTCTTCCATACGGTCCTTACGAAGGAATCCCTACAGAGTATATCGCGAGATATGGCGGCCCTGCACCGGGAAGAACTCATGAATATGAAATAGAGCTTTTCGCACTGGACATCAAGCCGAACCTGGAAAAAGGGTTTTACTATAATAAGATTAGAAAAATTGCAGAAGAACACGCAATTGATAAAGCGACACTGAGATTTTTATACAAGGGGTAAGCGCTGTATGAAAAAGAAACATATACTTATTATAACTACAGGTGGAACCATTGCTTCTGTTAAAGATGAAGCAGGTCTCATACCATCACTTTCATCAGAAGAGCTTATTTCATATCTTCCTGAAGTTGGAGAAGATGTGCTTTTGACAACAATGGCTCTTTATAACCTCGATAGTACGGATATAGCTCCTGACCACTGGCTGGGAATTGCGAAGGCAATCAAGGACAATTACTATAAATATGATGGTTTCGTAATTTGTCACGGTACAGATACTATGGC
>JAZUBM010000058.1:0-7803 GCA_045638485.1 Lentihominibacter sp.
CAATTCTGGTCTGTAACCTCAACCCAAGTGTTTCCTACGCTGAACAGTAAAGGGTTTCCTTCGCTGTCAACGAAGATTGTTCTTGAATCCAAGCTTTCTCTTGACCATGTTCCCTTAACGACTTTACCGTTTGTAAACAGCAGCACATCGCCGCCTGCACACATATCGATTCTAAGACGACCCTTAGCGTCAACTTCTTTACTCTTAACCATCTGAACCAGTACATTTGAAACGCTGATAGATTCACCTGTTTCTTTATCGATGTATTTTTCTCCGTTATCAACTGTTCTCACATACTTGTTGGTTTCAGCATCATATGTAAACTCACAATCAGATGCCACATAGCTGAACTCAACCTTCTCTACGCGTTCGCCTGCACTTTCCACACCATCTTCAAGAAAAGCGAAAGGTTCGATTTCTTTTTTCTCATCCCACCATCCTTGGGCATCGATTTCTTCCTTTACAGTTTCCCATTTGATGTATGAGTTGTGAGGTGCCGGTTTGTCATCGACTCTATAAAAGTCAAGTCCGCTGTTCATTGCATTGATGTATGGTACAACACCTGTGAATAAATAGTCTCTCGCTTCAGGGCTCCATCCGTGAGCTAAGAAAACACCCTGGTATTCTCTGGTTAAATCAACAAAATATGGTCTTGTACTTCTGATTGGTCCAAATTCTTCAGGAAACTCAGTATAGTAAATAGCCTGAAGTCTTGTCTGTTCACCTTCTACAGGAAATTCATAAACGAGATCTGCCTTTGAGAGCCATGATTGAGGTACCGCTTCATTAACATTGTCAATGGAAACCACAAGTGGTCTTGCAGTTGTCACCTGCTCTTCTGTCTCTACCCCTGTTAAAGGGTTCTTATACATAGTTTTTCCGCATCCGCCCAATGCGAAGGCTATTGCTGTACATAATACAATGGCCAATACCATAGCCATTAATTTTCTGTGTTTTTTATTAGACATTTCAATTCTCCTTATCTCTTGTCCCATTAACCAACTATCAAACACCATATAACAGGTATCAATAACGACGGAAGCATATTCAAAGTCTTGCAGTTTTTCAAATTGAGGATTGCAAGACCTGAGCTTAAAATAAGTGCTCCTCCCACAATGGAAAGCTCAGTCATCATTGGTGCTGTAATAAAATCTCCCACCAACAAGGTCAGTCCGTATATACTTCCCTGCCAGCAGAACAGAATAGCTGCAGTAGCCATTATACCTATTCCGTATGTGGATGCCAGCACCATAGATGTTACGAAATCAAGGGTTGCATTGGTGAACAAATATGTATGATCACCGTAGAGTGCGCTTTGCACAGGACCCAGGATTGACAAAGTTCCTATACAAAAGAGCAGTGATCCTGTTATTATCCCTTGTCCCAGCTTAGCATCTCCTGCCTTTTCAGCAGAAAGCTTGCCGATGCGTTCATCCAGTTTCAGTATCGTTCCTATAAGACTTCCCAGTGCCAAGCTTGCTATGAAAAGTACAGGATATTTACTATCCGGCATATTTTGCACCATTGCATTCACACCTAGTCCGAATGATGCGATTCCCATCGCAGTAAATAGGCACTGGCTGTATTCTTCTTTTATTACTTTCTTTACAAGTCCGCCTATGAGGCTTCCTGTGATTATTAATCCAACGTTGACTAACGTCCCTACCATGTTTTACCTCGTGTTGTTTTTATGTTATTACCGGAATCACACCGTTATTTTAATTAAAATCCACCGGCTCGTGATCTTGGAGAGTAGCCAGGAATCCTTTTTCCCATAGTTTTTCCTGAATTATATCAAGGAGCTGCACACTGTCTGCAAACACAGTATGATAGTGATATCCACTGGTTACATTCAGTAACAGATTTGATTTACCTGAAGCAATTTTCTCCACAAACTGTTCAACATCAAAACGCGACTTAATATCAAGATCACCTTTAATAACGCCATATGCCCTGTGATACACGAAAACGTCTTTTACGCTTCCACCTAAATCAACAATGAGATTTAACTCATCCGCAACCTGCTCATTAGTATGATGTATCTTAAAAACACGGCTTATACGCTGACCGGCTTTGATCAAATATCCTTGATTCATAGAAAGAATCTCGTTGCCGGCAGCTCTAAGAAGAGCAATATCCTGAACGATAACCTGTCTGCTGACATTCAGCTCCTTGGCAAGGTTAATTCCGGAAACAGGCTCCTGTTTTTCCGCCAGTATTCTAAGTATGTTTTCTCTTCTTTCGATTGCTTTCATCTACACACCCCATCTCTATAATGCATGGAGATTCTTAAGGGAAATATCCATAATAGGCGCAGAATGAGTCAGCGCCCCGCTACTTATATAGTCTACACCAAGACCTGCCAGTGCCGCAATATTTTCCTTCGTAACATTTCCTGAAACTTCGATTTCCGCCCTATCTGCGATAATCTCGATAGCCTCTTTCATCTGTTCACGACTCATGTTGTCCAGCATGATAATATCAGCGCCCGCTCCCACTGCTTCTTTGACCATATCGATAGTTTCAACTTCCACTTCTATCTTACGCACGAAACTGGAATATTCCTTTGCCATTTCGATGGCTTTTTTCACTCCGCCGGCCGCTCCGATATGATTATCCTTGAGCATAACTCCGTCGGATAAGTTGTATCTGTGGTTTCCACCTCCACCGATTTTCACTGCATATTTTTCGAAAATACGATTATTAGGTGTTGTCTTTCTCGTATCTACAAGTTTGGTTCCTGTACCTTCCAGAACCTTTGCCATTGAACGAGTATATGTTGCAATTCCACTCATTCTCTGAAGATAATTAAGCGCTGTTCTTTCTCCGCAAAGAAGAACTCTCACATCACCTCTAAGCTTTGCCATAAGCTGCCCTGCTTTTACATCATCCCCGTCCTTTGCATAAAACTCAATCTGAGTTTCTTCATCCATCAGTTTAAACACTCTTTCAAAAACCTGAAGGCCGCAAATCACTCCGTCTTCTTTGCAAATCAGATCAGCTTCTCCAAGTTGCGACTGTCTCATAACGCTGTTGGCAGACACATCTTCACTTGTTATATCTTCGCGGAGGGCGCTCATAATCAGAGGATCCACGTTGAGTTTCAATGATACTTTATCGAACATTATTTTTGCTCCTTTCAGCAGTCATTTCTGCGATCTTGTCCAGCACCAAGTTACTATATTCTTCAGCCAATGCCTCGGCATCTTCATATTTACTGAAATCAACCGGTGGCAGGCTACCATTTTCTGAAGTTCTGTCTTTTTCGATTATATCACGGGCAGCTCGTCCTGCGAACACTAAACTTTCAAGTAGGGAGTTGCTAGCCAAACGATTCTTTCCATGAACGCCGTTGCATGCTGTTTCACCTACTGCATAAAGTCCTTCCATGGATGTTCTGCTCTCATAGTCCACCTTAATTCCACCCATAAAATAGTGTTGTGCCGGTACTACAGGAATACATTCCTTGGTTACGTCGTAACCCATTTCTTTACACTTGGCGGCAATGTTAGGGAAGTGTTTTTTTATTTCTTCTTCCGGAATGGTTCTCATGTCCTCCCAAACAAATTTTGTTCCATCCTCTTCCATCTGCATATGAATGGCGTGGGTTAATCTGTCTCTCGGCATCAGCTCATCTGCAAAACGCTCCATGTCCTTATTATAAAGGTACGCCCCTTCGCCCCTCACGGATTCTGAAATAAGAAAGCTTCTTTCATCGCCTTCGGCGTAAAGGGTAGTAGGATGGATCTGGACATAGTCCATATCCTTACATTCTATTCCGTGTTTAATAGCTATTGCTATGGCATCACCTGTAAGATGCTTATAGTTGGTTGTGTGTTCATATAGGCCACCTATTCCTCCACATGCCAATACCACATTAGATGCCTGTATGGTTTCAAGGCTGCCATCTTTAGTTCTGATTACTGCACCGACACATTTTTTATTATCTTCTATGATATCCACCAATGTGGTGTATTCCAAAAGCTTAATGTTATCTCTTTTTTTGGCTTCTGACAGTAATTTGCTTGTAATTTCCTTGCCTGTAATATCTTCGTGGTAAAGTATTCTTTTAGCGGAATGAGCGCCTTCTTTTGTGAAAGCTAAAGAGCCGTCCTCTTCTTTTTCGAAATCAACTCCGTATTCCAACAAGTCATTTACAACATCTCCTGAAGACTTGATCATTATTTCCACGGATTTTCGGTCGTTCTCATAGTGACCTGCCTTTAGAGTATCTTCAAAAAAAGCGTCAAAATCATTCTCATCTTTCATCATGCACATGCCACCTTGTGCTAAATATGAATCGTTACTTTCAAGGTCTGACTTTGAAATTATTATAATTTTCTTCCCTGCAGGAAGCTTGAGAGCACAATAAAGTCCTGAACAACCGCTTCCTGCAATTAATATGTCTGCTTTCATTTTCTTTCCTCTTGAATCTTCCAATATTTTAATTTGAGAGTAAATTGCGGGCCTAAACTCAGGTTTCTAAATGCCCAACGTTGCATAGTATACCATATTGCTTGTCAACTGACAAGACAGCTGTATATTATATTTATTTACATTTGAGTTGACAGTTGCTTTGACCGAGGATATAATGCTCTTTGGTGCGGCTTTTGCTACACTAATAACCTTTAATTAGAATTTATTGCTCATCGGAGGGAACAATGAATACAAGAGAGATGCAGGACGAGATACTTCGCCTGAAAAAAGAAAATGATATTTGTATTTTGGTACATGCATACCAAAGTCATGATATATGGGAAGTTGCAGATTTTATGGGTGACTCTTACGGTTTGAGCCTGAAAGCAGCTGAGGCTCCACAGAAAACCATCATCATGTGCGGAGTGCGCTTTATGGCAGAGACTGTTAAGATATTGTCTCCTGACAAGAAAGTGTTGTTGGCAAATCCTCTGGCAGGCTGTGCGATGGCAGATCAGCTGGACGTGCCGAAACTTGAAGCTTTGAAAAAACAATATCCTGACCATACAGTGGTAGCGTATATAAATACAACTTCTGAACTGAAGACCATCTGTGATGTTTGTGTAACATCATCTTCAGCACCTAAAATCATCGGTAACATGGCGGCTAAAGATATCTTATTTGTTCCGGATCAGAACCTGGGAGCTTGGATTGCTAAAAAGATTCCCGAAAAGAATATACAGCTGATTGACGGATGCTGCCCTGTTCATGCATGCAGTATAACTGAAGAAGCTGCTCGTGAAGCCAAAGCCCTTCACCCTGACGCATTATTGCTGGTTCACCCTGAATCCCTACCGGAAGTTACCGCACTGGCAGATTACGCAGGAAGTACTACAGGCATTATGGACTTTGCGAAAAAAAGCGATGCCAAAGAATTCATCATCGGCACCGAAAACAGCATCGTTCAGCACCTACAGTTCGAATGTCCTGACAAAAAATTCTACCCATTGAGCAAGAATTGTGTTTGTGACGATATGAGACTTACTACTCTGGCTGACGTTTACCAGTGTTGCTTAGGCATCGCAGGCGAAGAAATCGTACTGCCTGATGAAGTTATGGATAAAGCGCGAAAGTGCATTGATACTATGATAGAATTGGGGTAATTTGAATGTTTCACCCTAATTATGGCAATAAAAAACTCCCGATTATGTTCGGGAGTTTTAATTTTTTGCTTGTTTCTTGGCCTATTTCACCAAAACCTTCAAACAGTCACTCTAAAAAATGAAAATATCTTGTAAATATTAAAAAAGCTTCTTTTTCTGAACCGGAAGTACTAGTAATTTCACCAAAAATCAATTTAAAATTCCCATTTTGTTGAAAAGCATACTTACAACATCAACAGAACAACATATTTTTCATCTTTATCTGCCATAAAAAATATGTTTTGGTGAAACCACCTTTGCAGAAACATTTTAAAGTTCAATTATCATCGCATTATTTGTCAGCGGATCGCGTCTAGTGTAGTCAAACAACAAGTAACCATTCCTTGTCTTCTCCAAATGAGTATGTTTTCTCAAAGTGCGGGGATCTTCGCAGTCAACAAGCTCGCGACTGATCAAATATCTATGTTCACGAGACTCCATGCTGTAAAATTCTTTAGAGAATTCCTTACTGACAGTTTCTTCGCCAAGGAATGACGGCCTTGTTTTGACATTTTCTCGTGAGTAGTAGTCGAGAGTCATGGCTTCACGCAGGCACTGCAGCTCAAGACCTACAGCCAATGCATCTATATTATATGCTCGTGCCAAATCTTCACCAAACTCAAGAAGCAATTCATATCTGGCATTTCTGCTGAGGTTCATCATTTCCAGCCCGCGGGATTCATAGAACTCTCCCAGTGCTCTGAACAGTTCAAATGCGCTGTCAAATTCAGCTGCCAACAACTCCAGCGTCCTTACAAACTGGCCGGTATTATAATACACCTCAACCATTTCCTCTACTTGCTTCAGAACGAGCAAATCGTCATAAGAAATCCACTTTGTCTCAAGCACTTCATAAGGTGGTGCCGCAGTATATTTAAGACCGTATTCTTCACATCTGCCAGCCATCGGCGATCCCTTCAAGACTTTAAGGAATCCCAGCTGTAACTGCTCTGGTCTAAGCCCGAACACATCGTTAAATGATTTCTCAAAGCTTTCCATATCTTCATAAGGCAATCCGGCAATAAGGTCAAGATGCATATGAACATTTCTTCCGGACCTAACCGCCTCAACATTTTCACTCAATTTTCCGAAATCCATAGGGCGCTGTATTGCCTCCAAAGTCTGTGGATTAGTTGTCTGCACACCGATTTCCAGTTGCACCTGCCCCGGTCTCAGACTATTGAGCAAGTCAATCTCATCTTTATTCAATATATCCGCTGCCATCTCGAAATGAAAATTAGTAGTCCCATTATCATTAGCCTTCAGGAATTTCCAAATTTCCATAGTTCTGGCATGATCACAATTAAAAGTTCTATCGACGAACTTAACCTGCGGAACCTTCTTATCCAAGAAAAATCCCAACTCTTTCTTAACTAAGTCAAGGCTTCTGAATCTCAGTCGCTTATCCACCGATGACAAGCAATAGCTGCATCTGAATGGACAACCTCTGCTGCTTTCATAGTATATTATTCTGTTTTCAAATTCCTCAAGGTTTTCATATGCAAAGGGCAGGTCGTCCATATCCATAGGTTCTCTCAAAGGTGTACGAATTATGGCTCCGCCGGCATCTCTAAAAATCAGTCCGCTGACATTTGCCAGACTGTTTGTAAAGTCTTCACGTTTCGGCTTGCCGCCATATATCTGAATCAATTCACCAAAAGTTTCTTCCCCTTCTCCAACCATGATTCCGCGTACATTATGGAATTCTTTAAGCACTTTTTCTCCATCAAAAGAAACTTCAGGTCCGCCAAGCCAGATTTCAACATCGGGACTTACGTGAGCCAAATCATTAAGGATTTTCACCATAAAGCTTCTGTTCCAGATATAGCACGAAAACATTATCACATCTGCACTGCGTTTATATATATCTGCCAGGACTTTATCCGGTTGCTGATTGATGGTGTACTCGGCAAGTACTATATCGATAGCATTGTTTCCTTCTGAGAAATCACAAAAAGATCTGCTTTCGCAGAGCTTTTTTTCAGCATAAGTTTTCAAGCTGTGAACAGCCAGATTTGAATGTATAAACTTGGAATCTATTGCCGCCAGTAATACTTTCATTTTCCCATCCTTTTTAAGGTTAGCTATATATTATTTAAATACGCCTTTTGCTTCTAGATCAGCATAATCAAGTCCCAGCTTTTCAATTATTTCATGTGTATGATAACCTGCAGGGTATCCTGCC
>JAZUBM010000059.1:0-20111 GCA_045638485.1 Lentihominibacter sp.
GGGAGTTGTAATGCCTGAAAATTACATTGCCCTTTTCGAAGCACCGGATAAAGAAACGGCCCAGCGCATTATAAATGCGGCAGAAAGAAAACTGAAGAAGACTGCTAAATTTATTGCCGATGGCAAAGATATCCCGAGGGAAACACCGAGCCTTAAAGACAAGATGCTCAGTGGAGTAGTCAACAAACTGTTTTATCCTCTGATTGTTAAGGATAAGAAGTTCTATGCAAAGGATAGCTGCACAGGATGCGGAATTTGCAGTGGTAAGTGTCCTTTAGGCAACATAGAAATAGTCGATGAGAAGCCAAAGTGGAAAGGCAACTGTACACATTGTATGGCATGCATTTCATATTGCCCTGTCGAGGCTATAGAATACGGTAAATCAACCGCTGTAAAAGAAAGATACATCTGTCCGAGATAGATGATCGATATATTATTAAGTACTAAATTTTAAGGAGAACGTGTAACAATGCAAGAGATTTTTGCGTCCATAAATGGAGTGTTTTCATTTATCGGACCTGTATCAGATTTTTTATGGGACTTTCCAACTAACTTTGAGTGGTATTCATCCATTCCGTTGATTGGAGAAATTTCACTGGCAGTAATCGTGCTGCTTGGGTCAGGCATATTCTTCAGTTTCAAGCTGGGATTCATGCAGATTACATATTTTAAAAAAGGTGTTAAGACCATGACAGAAAAGAGAAGTATCGACACAGGTATTTCTCCTCTGGCGGCATTTCTCTTGAGTTCAGCAATGCGAGTTGGTCCGGGGAATATCCTTGGGGTAACAGGTGCTATCGCTGTAGGTGGTCCCGGAGCTCTTTTCTGGATGTGGGTGTCAGCATTTTTCGGTATGGCTGTAGCTTATATGGAAGCTGCTCTAGCTCAGATTTTCAAAGAAAAGAAGGATGATGAATTCGTAGGAGGCTTGCCTTTCTACGGAAGAAAACTCATTGGAAACAAAGTGTGGGTTGGAGTATTCCTCTCACTGCTTTATATACTTTATGCACTTTGTTGCCTGCCTGCAGAGGGATTCAACGTAGTATCCTCACTCGGCAGAATGGCTGAAATTGCAACAGGTTCGACTATCGCAGTAGATTCAGCATTTTATTACATTTGCGGTGCTGTAATTATTCTGCTTACAGCAGTTGCGGTATTTGGCGGTATCAGAAAGGTAACTAAGTGGACAGATAAAATGGTACCTGTAATGGCCGTTGTATATGTAATTACAGTACTGGTTCTGATTCTGCTCAACCTCAATGCAGTGCCTTACTTCTTCAAGGAAGTATTCTCAGGTGCGTTCTCACCTGATGCTATCTTTGGTGGACTGTTCGGTACAGTTCTGGCACAGGGAGTTAAGAGAGGTCTCATGTCCAACGAAGCAGGTCAGGGTACTATCACTATGCCTGCAGCGGCTGCAGATGCAAACCATCCTTGCGAACAGGGTGTAATCGCATCCATCGGTGTTTTCCTGGACACTATTGTTATTTGTACATTAACAGGATTCGTAGTTGTTATGGCTCACTGCTGGACAGGGGCTGAATCAGAAGCTTGGTTTGCACTTGATAAGCTGCCTATGTTTACAGAATCACTGGCAGCTCTCACACCGGGAACAGCATTCAATGCCATAATCACATTCTTGATCACACTTTGCTTCTGTCTGTTTGCATATACTTGTCTGCTGGGAATGATCAGTTTCTCAGAAATCGCTGCTAACAGAATCAGCAGAGGTAAAGGCTTTATCAATGTTGTAAGATGCGTGGGCCTGTTTGTTGCGGCCTTCGGTATTCTGTGCAACATGGCAGGGCTTGAACTGGGCAACCTGTGGGCTTTCTCAGATTTAGGTAATATTCTCATCGTATACTTCAATATCCCTATCGTTTACGTTGGGGCTAAGTATGTAATCCGTGCTACAAAGCACTATAAGCTGGATGACGGTTCTCCGTTCACTTCATCAGTAATCGGAAGAAACGACTGTCAGTATTGGGATAATAAGGCAGGAAAGTAATCATTCGTAGGTAAATCTTCATCCTAAAGAAGGAGTGATGTTATGAGTATCAGATCAAAAGCACTTTTAGCGGTGATCACAGGTAATGTCATATTCGGATTCAGCTTTCTATTTTCTAAAGTGGCGCTTCAAATCACTGTTCCAAGTGTAATGCTGGCGGTGAGATTCACTACGGCCTTTGTTGTTTTGAACTTAATAGCGCTTATCGGTAGAAATATAAAGAAAAAGGACGGGTCACCATTGGTGGCCTTTTCCCTTAAAGGAAAACCTTTGAAATACGTGCTACTTCTGGCTCTTTTCCAGCCAATTGTGTATTTCATGGCAGAAAGCTACGGAATTCAGTACACCTCATCAGCTTTTGCGGGAACAATTATCGCAGTAATTCCAATCATGGGAATAGTATTCGATGTGATAATAATGCATGCGAAGGTTACATGGCGTCAGATTCTCTGTGCTGTGTTCTCGGTAATAGGGGTTGCGATAACAACCGTGGGTGCACAGGGAATGAAATCTTCGGTAATCGGCGTGGCATTCTTGCTGGTGGCAGTTGTGGCAGGAGCATTATTCTATGTTTTCGCAAAGAAAGCAGGAGAACATTTCAATGCTCTTGAGAGAACTTACGTGATGTTTGCTGCCGGAAGCTTGATGTATATAATCGTATCTTTGGTGCAGTGTGCAGGTGAATATGACGTCTATATGGGGGCGGCTTTCGGAGATTATCGTTTTTGGCTATGTATACTATATCTAGCGGTTGTATCTTCGGTAGTGGCATTTATTGCCCTCAATTACGGAAGTTTCCATGTTTCTGTAACTGAAGCGTCATTATTTGCCAATTTGACGACTGTAATTTCAATCGTAGCGGGAGTTGTGATAATGGGAGAAACTTTCACTCTCCAGCAAATAATAGGTGCGGTAATCATAATCGGAAGTGTGTATATCGCCAACGTTGATGGCGTGAAAAAGGAGGAAATTCAACCATGACAAACTATTACGTAACTTATACTTTAAAAGATAAAGAAACCAGAGATGCATTTTATAACGAGGTAAAAAACAGCGGTGTTGTTGAAGCATCAAGAGCCGAAGAAGGCTGCATCAGATACGACTATTTTTATTATGCAGACACTGACAACCAGATTTTCTTATGGGAACAGTGGGAAAGCAGAGATGCACAGGCTGAACACATGACTTTGCCTCATTTTGCAGTGTTGACAGGCATTAAAAACAAGTATGAAGTGGAAGCTGAGATACTCGTTGAAGATCAAATTGTAAAATAGCAAGAAAGTACTAATGTATACACTATATATTGATAAATGCGGCTTGACATCAAGCCGCTTTTTTAATAGAATGTTGTAGTGATTGTAAGCAAACAAAAGCTATAAATTTTAATTAACAAAGTTTAGGGAGGATAGACAATGGACTTTAAATTATCAAAGACACATTTGCTTCAGCAGGAAATGTATCGTAAGTTTGCAGAAAACGAAGTGAAACCATTGGCAGAAGAAATGGATGAAACTGAAGTTTACAACCTGGACCTGCTTGCTAAGATGCATAAGTACGGACTGATGGGTATCCCTTACTCCAAGGAATACGGCGGAGTAGGCGGCGACTACCTTTCATATGCACTCTGCATGGAAGAAGTATCAAAGGTTGACGGTTCAACTGGTATCACTATCTCAGTACACACTTCACTGTGCTGCTCATGTATCGATTCATTCGGTACAGAAGAACAGAAGCAGAAGTTCCTGAGACCACTGATCGACGGATCAAAGACTGGATGCTTCGGTCTGACAGAACCAAACGCTGGATCAGATGCTGCTGGACAGCAGACTACAGCTGTTTATGACGAAGAAACTGACGAATATATCATCAACGGTGGTAAGATCTTTACTACTAACTCAGGATTTGCTGATACAAACATCTGCTTCGCTCTGACTGACAAGAAGCTGGGAACAAAGGGTATCTCCGCATTCGTAGTTCCTCTGAAGAACGAAGACGGAACTCCTTACCCTGGAGTAACAGTAAGTGAAAACATCAAGAGAATGGGTATCAGAGCAGCTTCAAACTGCGAAGTTTCATACGAAAACGTAAGAGTACCTGCATTCAACAGACTGAGCAAGGAAGGCGCTGGCTTCAAAATCGCTATGAAGGCTCTGGACGGCGGAAGAATCGGTATCGCTGCACAGTGCGTTGGTCTGGCTCAGGGAGCACTGAACGAAGCTATGGCTTACGTTAAGGAAAGAAAGCAGTTCGGAAGACCTATTTCAGCATTCCAGACTACTCAGTTCAAGCTGGCTGACATGCAGACTAAGATCGATGCTGCTAGACTGATGACTTGGAGAGCAGCTTGCATCAAGGATGCTGGTGAAAACTATGGTCCTGCTGCAGCAATGGCTAAGTTATTTGCATCAAATATGGCTAACGAAGTTTGCCGTGAAGCTGTACAGCTGATGGGTGGATACGGATACTGCAGAGAATATCCTGTAGAAAGAGCTTTAAGAGATGCTAAGATTACTGAAATCTACGAAGGTACATCAGAAGTTATGAAGATGGTTATCTCCGGAGCAATGAAAGTAAACGCAAAATAATTACTTAGTTAGTGTGAAGGGAGAATATATAAAATGAAAATAGTAGTATGCATTAAGCAGGTTCCGGACACAAACGAAGTTAAGCTGGATCCTAAAACTAATAGATTAATCAGAGATGGTGTTCCAAGCATCATCAACCACGACGACAAAGCTGGTATCGAAGCTGCTCTTCAGCTGAAGGAAAGAGTTGGCGGTACTGTAACAGTAGTTTGCATGGGACCTCCACAGGCTGACGTTGCTCTGAGAGAAGCTCTGGCTATGGGTTGTGACGACGCTTATCTGCTGTCCGCTAGAGAATTTGGTGGATCAGATACTTGCGCTACAGCAATCATCATCTCATCAGCTCTGAAGAAGATCGGATACGACATCGTATTCACTGGCAGACAGGCTATCGACGGAGATACTGCACAGGTTGGTCCTCAGATCGCTGAAAACCTGGGAATTCCTCAGATTTCATACACAGAAGAACTGGTTGACGTTACTGATGAAACTATCACAGTTAAGAGACAGTACGAAGACAGATATCACATCATCGAAGCTCCACTTCCTTGCCTGTTAACAGCTATCCAGGAACTGGCTGAGCCTAGATACATGCACGCTGGTGGCATCATCGACGCTTACGCTAAGGATATCACTGTATGGGGATTTGAAGATCTGAGCGACGTTATCAACCCTGATCACATCGGTCTGATGGGATCACCTACAAAGGTAGTAACATCATTCGGTAAGATGCCTAAGGGTGCTGGAACTAAGCTGGAAGTTACTCCTGATGAAGCGGTTGAAGCAATCATCGCTAAGATGGAAGAAAGACACATCATTTAATAGGGAGGAGTCGTAACAATGAGCAAAGATATTTATGTAGTTGCAGAGCAGAGAGACGGTAATATTGCCAAGGTTACTATGGAACTGCTGGGCGAAGCAACAAAATTAGCTGGAGAACTTGGTGAAAAAGTATATGCTGTTCTCATGGGAGATCAGATTAAAGATAAGGCACAGGACCTGATCGAACACGGCGCTGATGGCGTAGTAGTAGTTGAAGATCCTATGCTGGCTGAATATGTAACAGAACCTTATGCAAAGGCTCTGACAGCTGTAATCAAGAACTACGATCCTAACATCGTACTGTTCGGAGCTACTTCAATCGGTAGAGACCTGGCTCCAAGAGTAGCAGCTAGAGTACATACTGGTCTGACAGCTGACTGTACTAGACTGGACGTAGACATGAACGAATACTTCGATTTCTTACATGCTACTTCAAATGCTGATACAGATGCTATCGAAAAGAGACTGGGCATGGACGATAAGAACCTGAAGATGACTAGACCTGCATTCGGTGGTAACGTAATGGCTACTATCAGATGTGCTGACCACAGACCTCAGATGGCTACAGTAAGACCTGGCGTTATGAAGAAGCTGGACGCTGTAGTAGGCAGAGAAGGTACTGTAGAAGAATTCAAGGTAGAATTCGAAGCAGCTGATATGAACGTTAAGATCAAGGAAGTTGTAAGAGAAACTAAGAAGGCTGTTGACATCACAGAAGCTAAGGTTCTCGTATCAGGCGGAAGAGGTATCGGTTCTCCTGAATTCTTCGGCGAACTGCAGAAGGTTGCAGATCTGCTGGGCGGAGAAATCTCCTCATCAAGAGCAAACGTTGATGCTGGTTGGATCGCTAGAGACAGACAGGTTGGACAGACTGGTAAGACAGTTAGACCTGACCTCTACATGGCTTGCGGTATCTCCGGAGCTATCCAGCACATCGCAGGTATGGAAAGTTCAGAATGCGTAATCGCAATCAACAAGAACGACACAGCTGCTATCTTCGAAGTAGCTGACCTGGGTATCGTTGGCGACGTTAAGGTTATCATCCCTAAGCTGATCGAAGCTCTGGCTAAGTACCAGGAAGAAAACGCTTAAGTCGAAACCTAACTAAACTTATAAATAAAACTGCTGTCCATAGGGCAGCAGTTTTTTATTATGCGAAATATCAAAAAAGGAGTGGAGAAAACTACTAATGCTGTATTCCTTGCTAACATATATAGCTTTCTTTTTTTTATTTGCTTATGTATAATAGGTGTATGAAATTTGACTTAAAGGAGCTTAGGATGCAGGAGAAGGATATTAGAAATCTGCTTGAACAAGTTAAGAATAATGATGTGTCTGTTGATGAGGCGGCGGATTTATTGAGAGAGCTGCCTTATAAGGATATGGGTTTCGCCAATATAGATAATCACAGAGCGCTGAGAACAGGCTATCCTGAAGTGATATTTTGTCAGGGTAAGACGCCTCAGCAGATCAGAGATATCATGGTGGAACTGGTGAAAAAGGGCGGAAATATCATGGGAACAAGGGCCACGGCAGCAGATTATGAAGCTGTTAAGGACGTTTTGCCGCAGGCTGTATTTTTCGAAACTGCCAGAATAATAGCGGTGTTGGATGAGGTAACAGAAGCTAGATGTAATAACGCCGATCTTGTTGAATCATTAGACTTACCGACAGTTGCAGTAGTTACGGCCGGTACTGCAGATATCCCGGTAGCTGAAGAAGCAGCAGTAACCGCTGAGATTCTCGGAAATAAAGTTAATCGTATATACGATGTAGGTGTTGCCGGTATCCATAGATTATTCGATAAACTCCCTAAGATTAGAGAGGCGGACGTAGTAATCGCAGTAGCAGGGATGGAAGGCGCCCTTGCATCGGTTGTAGGTGGGCTTGTTGATTCTCCTGTCATTGCAGTTCCGACAAGCATTGGATACGGAGCAAACTTAGGAGGAATATCTGCTTTGCTGTCAATGTTAAATAGTTGTGCCAACGGAGTTGCAGTAGTTAATATAGACAATGGCTTCGGTGCGGCGTATATGGCAGCGGTAATTAATAAAAAATAAAAATTATGAAAAAGAACTATTTTTTATTTAAAATAGTTCTTTTTTATTGTTAAAAGTACACAAAACAGGGTTGCCAAGCCCTCGCAAGAAGTGTATAATCATATACTGTAGGACAGTAACGGTTTAATGCGATAAAGTAATAAAGTGAGCCAATGAACCTACGCATTCTTCAACAAAAAAGGAGACCAAAATGAAGTACAATTTAAAGCCCGATGAGAGAGCAACTTTGGAATTGAGAGGGCTCTACGAAAAGTATGGATACAAGAAATATAAGATAGGAAAATTTGAAGAATATGCGCTTTATGCCAGCAACAGAGACTTCTTGGCAGGTGATAAAGTTCTGACATTTACAGATCTTGATGGCAGACTTTTGGCTATGAAACCTGATGTAACTCTCAGTGTAATAAACAACACAAGAGCGACTAAGGAACAAAGCGAAAAGCTGTATTATATAGAAAACGTTTACAGAGAAAATAAAGAGAATCATTCCTTTAAGGAAATCAATCAGATGGGTCTTGAGTATATGGGAAACATCGATAAATGTTCAATTTTAGAAGTTTTGAACCTGGCTCTCAAATCACTCAAGCTCATCGACAATGATTTCCTGATGGAAATTTCATATATGCATTACACAATGCACCTTCTTGAATCCTTGAATCTTAACGAAGGCCAGTATCTTGAAATACTGAACAATGTGAGACAGAAAAATGCAGCAGGCATTGGTTTAGCAGCAGAAAAAGCCGGTCTCGATGATAAAACAGTAGAACTCTTGAGACAGCTACCGTTCCTTTATGGAGAGATGGGGAAGACTTTGAAGAAAGCACGTGCTATGGCTATCAATGAAGAAATGCATAAGGATCTGGATGTTCTTGAGGAATACTGCAAAGCCCTTAAGAGCCTTGGATATGCAAAGAACATACAGCTGGATCTTTCCATGGTAAACGATATAGATTATTACAATGGAATAATCTTTAAGGGATATATCAGAAGCCTGCCTGGTTGCGTTCTTTCAGGTGGACAGTACGACAAGGCTATGAAGATTTTCGGAAAGGATGCAGGAGCCATTGGCTTTGCGATTTACTTGGACGAGCTTCTCAAAGGCAAGTCAGAACCATCAAAATATGATGTCGATGCTGTACTGGTTTACGACAAAGAAGATGATCCTGTTACAGTCATAAAAGGAGTAAAAGCCCTTCAAAAAGAAGGTATGTCGGTTAGATCGGAGACCGTAATTCCAGAAACCCTCAGATACAAATACAGATACTCTATTAGAGATGGACAGCCGGTTAAGGAGGAAAATTAAATGTTAAATATAGCGCTGCCAAAGGGCAGACTTGGAGATAAAGTATATGATATGCTGGCATCTATTGGTTATGATTGCCAGGGATATTACGACCAAAACAGAAAACTGGTATTTGAAAGTCCGGAGAAGAATGTTAGATATCTTCTTGTAAAACCCAGCGATGTGGCTATCTATGTGGAACATCATGCCGCTGATGTGGGCATAGTAGGAAAGGATATTTTGCTTGAAAATAAGTCTGATGTCTATGAGCTTTTGGATTTGAATATCGGAAAGTGCAGAATGGCTGTAGCAGCTCCGGAAGGATATGTTGAAGACCCTGACAGAACCCTTAGAGTTGCTACAAAATACGTAAATATTGCAAAGGATTTTTATGCAAAGAAAAACCGTGATATCCAGATAATAAAACTTAATGGAAGCATTGAACTTGCACCGATTCTGGGACTTACAGACGTTATCGTGGATATCGTTGAAACCGGTAGTACATTGAGAGAAAATAACCTGAAAGTTATCGAAGAATTCCAGAATATCAGTGCTAGATTTATAGCCAACAAGACAAGCTTTAAATTCGAAAACGAGATGATAAGCGACATGCTTGAAAAACTTGGAGAACAGATAAAATGAGCAGATTTTTAAATGCTGAATACAAGTCATTGATTCCTTATACACCCGGCGAACAGCCAAAGGTTGTAGGAAGACTTATCAAATTAAATACCAATGAAAATCCATACCCACCGGCACCGGGAGTAATGAAGGTTATAAACGAAGAAGAAGTGAAGAATCTTAAGCTTTACTCCGACCCTGAGGCTTCGATGCTAACTGAAGCAATCGCTGAAAATTTCAATCTTAAGAAATCTCAGGTGATTACAGGAAACGGGTCCGATGAGATTTTGGCATTCATTTTCATGGCATTCAAAGGTGCATCAGGCAAGGTATACTATCCGGAAATAAGCTACAGTTTCTACCCTGTATACTGTGATGTCTTCGGTGCAGAAAGTGTGAAAATACCTCTTCGCCCTGATTTTTCGGTAAGGCCGGAAGATTATTACGATGCCGATGGAACCATAGTAATAACCAATCCAAATGCGCCTACAGGCAGAACACTCACAAAAGAGCAGATTGAAGATATTCTCATCCATAATAAAAATAATCTGGTGGTTATAGATGAAGCCTATGTGGATTTCGGTGCGGAAAGCGCAGTCGGACTGATAGATAAATACGACAATTTACTGGTTGTTCAAACATTCTCCAAATCGAGAAGTCTTGCAGGCTCCAGAATAGGCTATGCACTGGGTAATGAGGAAATAATTGCAGACTTAAACACCATTAAATTCAGCTTTAATCCATATAATCTTGACCGACTTGCAATCCTCGCGGGAACTGAAGCAATGAAGGATAAAGAGTACTTTGATAAGACAAGAAATCTCATCATAGAAACGAGAGAAAACTTCGTAAAAGAGATGGAAAACCTTGGATTTTCAATACTTCCATCAAAGGCGAATTTCGTATTTGCTACAAGCGATGAAATCTCAGGAGAAGATTATTTCACTAAACTCAGAGAATATAATATTATCGTAAGATACTTCAAAAACGAAAAATTATCAAATTATGTAAGAATAACAATCGGAACTGCCGAAGAAATGAAATTGCTGGTGGAAGCAACCGGAAAAATTCTTAACAAATAAGAAGAATCCTAGCAAATAATCGGAGTAAGAACAAAAAAGGAGATATTATGAGAAGAAAAAAGATCGTCAGAGAAACTAAAGAAACACAGATTGTGCTTGCTTTGGAAATCGATGGAACAGGGGCATATGAGATTAATACCGGATGCGGATTTTTGAATCATATGTTGGAATTGTTTACAAGACACGGCAGATTTGATCTGGCTATCGAATGCAAGGGGGATACACAGGTTGACTACCATCATACAACAGAAGATATCGGGATTGCTCTTGGTGCAGCATTTAAGGATGCACTGGGAGACAAGAGGGGTATATACAGATACGGTCAATTCCTGTTGCCGATGGATGAAACATTAGTTATGTGTGCAGTTGATATCAGCGGCAGATCATATGTGAATTTCGATGTAGATATTCCGACTCAGAAAGTTGGAGACTTTGACACAGAACTTGTTAAAGAATTCGTTCTGGCTTTTGCTAGAGAATTGGGGCTGACAATCCATTTCAAGATGTTTGCCGGAGAAAACAGCCATCATATCATTGAAGCTGTTTTCAAAGGAATGGGAAGAGCCATGAGAGCAGCATGTTCCATCGAAGAAGAATTTGCTGACGAAATACCATCTACTAAAGGAGTTTTATAAATGATAGCAATAATAGATTACGGAGTGGGAAACCTGTTTTCGTTAACAGCATCCCTCAAACACTTGGGCGCGGAAACAATTGTTACAAATAAGAAAGAAGATATAATCGCGGCAGATAAAATCATTCTGCCCGGTGTTGGTGCATTTGAAGACGCTATAGCAAAGCTTAGAGCGACAGGCTTGGTGGATACTATTGTAGAAGAAACAGCTAAAGGCAAACCGCTTCTTGGTATTTGCCTGGGAATGCAATTGCTCTTTGAAGAAAGCCATGAATATGGAGTTCATCAAGGGCTTGGTCTTATAAAAGGAACTATTGCTTCCATCACAGAAGACATGAAGGCTGCAGAAATTACAGATCTGAAAGTTCCTCACATGGGCTGGAACCCAATTAGCTTCACAGAAGATGAACCATTATTTAAATACATAAAGCAGGGCGACAGCGTTTACTATGTTCATAGTTTCTATGGTAAGAACTGCGATGAAAGTACCATCGCCACATCTGAATATGGTATTAAAATTACAGGTGCCGTTCGTAGCGGTAGCGTATACGGAACTCAGTTCCATCCGGAAAAGAGCGGAACTGTCGGACTGAATATACTTAAGGCATTTATGGAGGTATAGGATGAAAATATTTCCTGCAATAGATTTGAGAGACGGAAAGGCCGTGAGACTTTTTCAAGGAGATTACGACCAGATGACTGTCTATAGCGAAGATCCTGTGGACATAGCCAGATCCTTCAAAGCAAAGGGCGCAGACTATCTCCACCTGGTGGATCTTGATGGTGCCAAAGATGGCAAGCTGGTAAATTTCGATACTATCAAAGCCATCGTTGAACAAGTTGATATGTATGTTGAAGTTGGTGGCGGAATCAGAAATGAAGAAAGAATAAAGCAATATCTGGACCTGGGTGTTGGAAGAGTAATCCTGGGGACTATAGCCATTAAGAACCCTGAATTTTTGGAAGAAATGGTAGTTAAATACGGTGCAAAAATAGCTGTAGGTGTAGACGCTCGTGATGGATTTGTGGCCATAAATGGTTGGAAGGAAATCACCGATAAAGAGAGCTTTGAGTTTTGTACATACCTGAGAGACATAGGAGTAAAGACAGTTATTTATACCGATATTTCAAGAGATGGAAGCCTTCAGGGAACAAATATAGAAGCATATAAAAAACTTCAGCAGATAGAAGGCTTGGAGATAACAGCTTCGGGCGGAATCAGTTTCGAAGAAGAAATTACAACACTTAAAGATATAACCGATGCTGCGATTCTGGGCAAGGCTATTTATAGCGGAGTCCTCGATTTGGAAAGAGCAGTACAGCTGGCAAAATAAATATCGTTTAGTATTGGACAAGCTAAGACATTAGAAAGGCGTAGAAATGATCACAAAGAGAATAATACCGTGCCTTGATATAAGAAACGGTAGAGTAGTAAAAGGAATAAATTTTGAAGGAATCCAAGATGTTTCCGATCCGGTTGAAATGGCTAAATTCTACAATGAAGAAGGTGCCGATGAGCTGGTGTTTTATGATATCACAGCAAGCGTTGAAGAACGTGGCCTCTTCACAGACATACTGACTAAAGTGGCATCCGAAATATTTATTCCACTGACAGTAGGTGGCGGCATCAATACTCTCGATGATTTTGACAGAGTGTTGAAGTGCGGTGCCGACAAAGTAAGTGTTAACAGCGGAGCTATCAGAAATCCTGATATTATTGAGAAGGCTGCAAAAAAATACGGAGATCAGTGTGTTGTTCTCAGTATGGATATTAAACGAGTTGATGGAAAGTTTAAGCTATTTTCCAAAGGCGGCAGAGAAAATACAGGCATAGACGCTCTCGAATGGGCAGTAAGAGGTGTTGAAAGCGGTGCCGGAGAACTGGTTGTCAACAGTATCGATACAGATGGAGTGAAGCAAGGCTTTGACCTGGAACTGTTGGATGAAATAGCGGCAAGAGTCAATGTTCCTATTATCGCATCGGGCGGCGCAGGTAAGATGGAAGACTTCTCAGAGTTGTTCAAACACAAGGGTATGGATGCAGGGCTTGCTGCCAGCATATTCCACTTCAAAGAAATCAAGATTAATGATCTTAAGAAATATTTAAGAACTCAAGGCGTGGAGGTTAGATTATAAATGGACATAGAAAGAATCAAATTTGATGAGAAGGGACTTATCCCCGCAATAGTTCAGGATTACTATACTAAAGAAGTGCTGACTGTGGCGTATATGAATCGTGAAGCTTTGGAAATCACAATGGCTGAAGGAAATACATGCTTTTACAGTAGAAGCAGACAGGAACTTTGGAGAAAGGGAGAAACCAGCGGAAATACTCAAAAGGTAGTATCAATCAAGTCAGACTGTGATAACGATGCTCTGGTGATCGAAGTAATCAAAAGAGGACCTGCATGTCACACAGGAGCTGAAAGCTGCTTCTTCAATTTGGAATATGTTGGCGAAGGTGAAACACCGTTCTCATACCAGGCTCTTTATGAAATGATTGAAGGTAGAAAAAGCGAGCCTAAGGAAGGTAGTTACACTACTTACTTATTCGAAAAAGGCATGGATAAAATCCTCAAAAAGGTTGGAGAAGAATCCACGGAAGTTATTATTGCAGGAGCTAAAAACGACAGAGAAGAAACCGTTTATGAAATCGCCGATTTGGCATATCACATCATGGTTATGATGGTGGAACAAGGCATTACTTTACAGGATATTACGGCAGAATTGTCCAAGCGTCACGTTATCGATCACAAGGTTAAGCAGGAAAGAATGAAATAGTGAAATAACTGTCATTATTTGTCGAAAAAATAGCAATTGATTTATTCTACTAAATCGCTATAATGATATCATCAAATATTGGAAAAATCTTAAAAACTATAGGTGGCAAGAATGAAGAGAGGCAATACAAACTGCATTGCAGCCGCATTCAATGAAAGTGATGCGGAAAAAGCCAGCAGACTTAAGACAGAATTTTTATCCAGTATGTCCCATGAGGTGAGAACACCTTTAAACGTTATGATAGGCATGTGTGACATTGCCAGACATCATATAGATGATAAGGATAAGGTAATGGAATGCCTAAACAAAATCAGTATCGCCGGTGACAGATTGACGCGACTTATTGATGATATTCTGGACATTAGTAAGATAGAGCAAGGCAAGTTGTTGCTGAAGGAGGATGAGTTTGATATTGATTCGCTGGAAAGTGAACTCAGTGCTCTTATGATACCTGCAGCGGCAAGCAAGAATATCATCATGAGTGTATCGTCAAAAGATGTGATAAATAAGAGTGTTCTTGGGGACTATAGCCATACTCTTCAAGTGATGATAAATCTCGCAACCAATGCGGTAAAATACACACCATCGGGAGGCTTCGTAAAGATTAGGTTTTCAGAGGTGGAAAATGAGGTCAGCAACGTGGTTACATGTAGATTTGTATGCCAAGATAACGGCATCGGCATGTCTGAGGACTTTCTTAATTATATTTTCGAACCTTTTGCGAGAGCTGATGATGTGCGAGTAAGCAGAGTTGATGGTGCAGGTTTGGGGATGGCCATCGTTAAACAAACATTGGATGCTATGGGTGGAAGAATACATATCGATAGCCATGTCAATGTGGGAACCACGGTGACGGTTGAACTGGACTTTAAACCTGCTGAAGGGAAGAAAGAAGTAACTGATATCGAGACTTTCATGGAAGAACAGCAAAAGGAAATCGATCAGAAAAAGATCGTTCTCATTGCTGAAGATATGGTGGATAATCGTGAAGTTATGGCTACATATCTGGAAGACTTGGGATATGAAGTGGATTGTGTAGAAAATGGCGAAGATGCAGTTGATATATTTATGGAATCCGACCCTGGCTTCTATAAGATGGTTTTCCTGGATATTGAAATGCCTGTACTCAATGGTTTCCAGACATCCATGATGATTAGAGCATTAAACAGAAGTGACAATGATATTCCAATAATAGCAATGTCGGCAAATGCCTTTGAAGATGATAAAGCAAGGGCGAGAGAATCGGGGATGACAGACTATCTTACCAAGCCGATAAAGATGGAAAAACTCGAGCACTTACTGGAGAAATATATATGAGAAAAGGATGACTAGTTTATACAAATAAACTAGTCATATTTTATATTGTATGGTAGAATATATGGCAAGGATTTAACAACAATGATTTAAGGAGTTAGTTATGGAAGCAAAATATAAGCGAGTGCTGCTTAAGATCAGCGGTGAAGCTTTAGCGGGAGAGAAAAAATTCGGCATCAACGAAGAAATGTTGAAGAAAGTTGCACTGCAGGTAAAAGAAGTAACTGAACTTGGAGTAGAAGTGGCAGTAGTTGTAGGTGGAGGTAACTTCTGGAGAGGAAGAACCAGCAAAGACATGGATAGAGCTACTGCAGATTACATAGGTATGCTGGCTACATGCATGAACGCTATGGCCCTTCAGGATGCTATAGAAGCGGTAGGAATACCTACAAGAGTTCAGACTGCTATCGAAATGAGAGAAGTTGCAGAACCTTATGTAAGAAGAAAGGCAATCAGCCATCTTGAAAAGGGCAAGGTTGTGATTTTTGGAGCAGGAACAGGAAATCCGTTCTTCTCAACTGATACAACTGCAGCACTTAGAGCAGCGGAAATCGATGCTGAAGTTATTCTGTTGGCTAAGAATATCGATGCTGTATATTCAGATGACCCTGCAATAAATCCTGATGCTGTAAGATACGACGAAGTATCACATCAGGAAGTGCTTGAAAAGGATCTTAAGGTAATGGATTCAACAGCAGCTGCACTTTGCAGAGATAACAACATTGCAATACACGTATTCGGCCTTTCCGAAGAAGGAAACGTAATGAAGGCTGTATGCGGTGAAAAGATAGGAACTATCGTTAAGTAAGAACCGTTTTAACTGACTATTATTAAGAATTAATCTTTAAGAAATATATGGAGGAAACAAAATGAGCGATTTCGATATGAAAGGTTTAGAAGCTAAAATAGACAAGAGTCTGGCAGTACTGAAAGAAGATCTGACAACAGTAAGAGCAGGTCGTGCTAACGCTGCACTGGTTGATAAGGTTATGGTTGAATACTATGGAACACCAACACCTCTTAAGGCACTGGCTAATATCTCAGTTCCTGAACCAAGAACTCTGCTGATCACACCATTCGATCCAAAGAGCATTCCTGACATCGAAAAGGGAATCAATATTGCAAATATCGGTATCAACCCTGTAAATGACGGTAAGGTAATCAGACTTCAGATTCCTCAGGTTACTGAAGAAAGAAGAAAAGAACTTACTAAGGTTGTTAAGAAGATGGGTGAAGATACTAAAGTTGCAGTAAGAAACCTTAGAAGAGATGCTAACGATAAGGTGAAGAAGATGGAAAAGGCCGGCGACTTCACTGAAGACGATGCTAAGTCAACTCTCGATGACATCCAGAAGCATACAGATAAGGCTGTTAAGGATATCGATTCTATCGTAGCAGAAAAAGAAAAGGAAATCATGGAAGTTTAAGATCCGGGCGTTCTAAGACTTCGCAAGTTAGAGCAAAGATGATAGATGTGGCCTTCCGGTCACATCTATTTATACGATATAGGGATTTATTATGCTGAACAAAGAAAGAATGCCTGAGCATGTGGCTGTAATTATGGACGGAAACGGCAGATGGGCAAAGGAAAAAGGCGTACCGAGACTGGTAGGACATAATGCAGGGATGCAGGCAATGAAGAAGATCGTTGATCACTCAGATAAACTGGGAATCAAGCATCTGACTGTTTATGCCTTTTCAACTGAAAACTGGAAGAGAACCATGGAAGAAGTTTCAGGGATATTCAAACTGTTGGTGAAATGGGTAGCCAGTGACCTTAAAGGGCTCATCGACAATAACGTTAAAGTTAAGGTTCTGGGAGATTACACAGTTCTTCCTGCCGATGCAGTGAAGAGTCTTGAGAAGACCCTTGAAGCTACAAAGAATAATACAGGCCTTCAGTTCAATATCGCCCTCAACTACGGAGGTAGAGATGAAATCACAAGAGCAGTAAAGAGCCTTGCTCAAAAGGTGAAAGACGGCGTTTTGGAACCTGAAGATATTACTGAAGACGCTATAGGAGCTGAGCTTTTTACAGGCGTGTATAATGCTGATGTGCCGGATCCTGAGCTGATCATCAGAACGAGCGGAGAGCTGCGCCTTTCCAATTTCCTGCTGTGGCAGAGTGCATACAGCGAGCTGGTATTCCCTGAAGTATATTGGCCTGATTTCACACCTGAAGAGTATGAAAAGGCAATCGCAGATTACCAGAGCAGAGAACGAAGATTCGGAGGTAGATAGAGATGAAAACAAGAGTATTATCAGGACTCATAATGGCTCCTCTTCTTGTGATACTTTATTTTGGAGGCTATGTGCTGTTTGCAGCATGTTTTCTTATCGGTATCATGGCAGTAAGAGAATTTTATAATGGTTTCCATGCTATGGACATCAAGCCGAACTTCGGAATTGCATGTGCGGCAACGGTTGTACTATATGCCATAGGCTTATTTACTGAAGATCCTCAGTGGTATATGTTATGGTTCTTTGGAGCAATCCTGGCAAGTCTTCTGTATCTGTTCAATATTGAACACAGAAAGTTGGAAGATGCTATGGCTACGATAACAGGGCTCGTATATGTTGTGTTCTTCTCATTCCATGTTACTTTGGTTGAGCAGACTCAGTACGGTATCCTCATATGGCTTGTAGTGCTCACTGCATTCGGAACAGATATCATGGCTTATTTCTCAGGGTTCTTATTTGGTAAGCATAAGCTGTGCCCTAAGATCAGCCCTAAGAAAACTATTGAAGGATCAATCGGCGGTACACTGGGAAGCGTTGTACTAAGTGGTTTGTTCGGATATTTCTTCGCACCGGAAATTCTGGTGCACTGTCTCATCATAGGAGTACTGGGCGGCATCGTATCTCAGTTCGGAGATCTGACTGCTTCAATCTTTAAGAGAAAGATGGGAATCAAAGATTACGGAAATCTCATACCGGGTCATGGTGGCATCCTGGACAGATTCGACAGCGTGCTGTTCACAGGACCGATGGTATATTACTATATAGTGCTGGTGATAATGTAATTGGCTGACATATCATTAATAAAATGTTTGAGGCCGGAGAAGATTATGAAAAGAATTTCAATATTAGGGAGCACAGGTTCTATCGGAACTCAGGCTCTTGAAGTAATAGCAGATAACAGAGATAAATTTACAGTAGCAGCTCTTTCTTGTGCAAGAAGCTTGGAGCTGCTTTGTGCACAGATAGAAGAGTTCAAACCTCAGGCTGTATGTGTTGACAGAGAAGAAGATGCAAAGGTTATTGCAGGAAAGTATCCCGCAATCGAAGTGTATCACGGCATCGAGGGTCTCAATGCCATCGCATCTATGGAAGGCTGCGATATGGTACTCAATTCACTCATGGGAAGAAGAGGCCTTGAACCGACAATGGCAGCAATAGAAGCAGGAAAGGATATAGCTTTTGCCAACAAGGAAACCCTGGTTGTAGGAGGGGAACTTGTTATGGAAGCTGTTAAGAGAAAAGGCGTAAAACTGCTGCCTGTAGACAGCGAACACAGTGCTATTTTCCAGAGTCTTCAGGGTAATGAACATAATGAAATAAGAAGGATAATACTTACTGCTTCAGGCGGTCCATTCAGAGGATACAGCCTTGATCAGCTTGAGAATGTTACACTTGCGCAGGCTTTGAAACATCCTAACTGGTCAATGGGAAGCAAGATAACCATAGATTCAGCATCTATGATGAACAAGGGCCTTGAAATAATCGAAGCCAAATGGCTCTTCGATGTGCCTGTAGATAAGATTCAAGTGGTTGTTCATCCGCAGAGTATACTTCACTCTGCAGTAGAATACATGGATGGAAGCGTTATAGGACAGATGGGACTTCCTGATATGAAGGTTCCTATCGCTTACGCTTTTTCATATCCTGACAGACTGGATCTTTCGACAATAAACGAAAGTTTGGATTTGTTCGCACTTAAGGATGGTATGACATTCTATCCTGCTGATAAAGAGGTGTTCAAAACAATTGAGATGGCTTATGAAGCATGTAGAAGGGGTGGCAGCTATCCTGTAGTTTTGAACGGGGCCAATGAAGTGCTGGTAGATATGTTCCTTCATGAAAAGATTAGATTTATCGATATCCAGAACACTCTGGTGAAGGTGATGGAAGAACATAAACCGCAGTTTGGACTGGATCTTGAGGGTGTATTGAGTATTGATAAGGGAATAAGAGAAGAAGTGAGGAATATGTTTTAATCGGAGGGGAAAATCATGACATTAATTTATGCAGTGATAATATTTTGCCTGCTCATATTTGTGCATGAGTTCGGTCATTTCGTAACAGCTAAGCTGTGCGGAGTGAAGGTAAACGAATTTGCTATCGGTATGGGTCCCGCATTATTTAAAAAGCAAAAGGGAGAGACTCTCTATTCAGTGAGAGCATTCCCTATTGGTGGATTCTGTGCCATGGAAGGTGAAGACGAAGACTCTGATGATGAGAGAGCCTTTAACAATCAGCCGGCTTGGCAGAGAGCTATAGTACTGGCGGCAGGATCCGTTATGAACTTGCTGACAGCAATAGTTCTGATGATTATAATTGCTTTTTATATGGGCCAGCCAACTACTACCATCGATGTAGTTCAAGAAGATTCACCGGCTTATGTAGCGGGAGTTATGAGCGGCGATGAAGTAGTAAGCATTGATGGAAAAGAACTCAATGAATGGAAAGATTTTCAGGCTATAATAAGCGAGAGCGGGGACAAACCTGTTGTGATGACTGTGATCAGGGATGGTCAGGAAATCGATGTTACAGTAACACCCGAATACGATAAAGAAGCCGGACGAAGCCTTGTGGGAGTAACAGCTGCAATGGTGCGAAATCCTGTCAAAGCAGTCGGAACCGGTGTGACTAACACTTGGGATATGACGGTGATGATGTACAATATTATCGGAGATTTGTTC
>JAZUBM010000060.1:0-9962 GCA_045638485.1 Lentihominibacter sp.
AAACAAGCGCGGCCAGAACATCCCTAACTATCATTACGAAGACCTGCAGCTTTTGCATGAATTATATAGTCAGCAAAACCTTGAAAATATGGCAGTAATCATAGACACAAACCACAACAATTCCGGCAAGCAGCATCTTGAGCAAATCAGAATAGCCAATGAAGTCATGAGCTCAAGAAAATACAGTGAAGATATCTGCAAAATGGTTAAAGGTCTCATGGTAGAATCATATATCGAAGACGGCGCTCAGAAAATCGGAGAAGGTGTTTATGGAAAATCCCTGACTGACCCATGTCTGGGGTGGACTAAGACAGAGCAACTGATTTTGGAAATAGCAGAAAGAGCTTAACAAACGAAACGGACATCAAGGAGAACAACTAATGAAACGATATAAATCAATACACATGGTTCGTATGGAAGACCTCAACCACCACGAGAACTTATATGCAGGCAGAGGCATCGAATGGATGATGGAAAGCTCGTTCATATGCGCGTGCTTGGAGCATGGAGAAAGCCACGGACTTCTTTATAAGAATACCCACCAGTTCAATTTCAGCAAGTCTGTTGAACCGGGAAATATCATCAGCTATGAAAGCATGATTGTAAGAACAGGTAAAACAAGCCTGACAATGCATGTGCTGCTAAAGAATGAACAGACAGGTGAGACCCATGCAGAAGGATATACTACCTTCGTAACTATCAAACCGGGCACCAAAACACCACTGGCTCATGGTATCGTATTGGATGAAACAAATGATGCGGACGAGCTGAAGTGGAGGGAAACTGCAGCGGGATTTTTCAAGTAAAGAATTAGGAGGAAATAGCGGTACCAAACCGCCATTTCCTCTTTTTTTCTGTATTTCTTTGTGCTATAATCTAGAGTTGAGAAAGAGCGCTTTTTTGCATGCCATAAATTCGGTATGGAGGAAAGGCTTTAAAGATGAACATAATAAAATGATAGGAGTTTAAAATGTTTGATAAGCTGGATTTTATAACAGAAAAATACGATGAACTGGCACAGAAAGTATCTGATCCTGAAATCATCAACAATCAGCCTGTATGGCAGAAGCACATTAAAGAAATGGGCGAAATGGAACCTATCGTTAAGGCATATAAGGAATATAAGAAAGCCAAGATGGATCTTGCTGATGCCAAGGAAATCCTAGAAGAAGGCGATGAAGAAATGAGAGAACTGGCTAAGATGGAGATTTCCGAACTGGAAGAAACTATCGAAAACCAGGAAGCTGAACTGAAGATTCTCCTTCTGCCTAAGGACCCTAACGATGAAAAGAACGTAATCCTCGAAGTAAGAGCCGGCACAGGCGGTGAAGAGGCTGCACTGTTCGGCGCTGACCTTCTGAGAATGTACACAAGATATGCAGAAAGAAACCGTTGGAAGACAGAACTGATCGACATCAACGACACAGGAATGGGCGGAATCAAGGAAGCTATCATGCTGATCAAGGGTAAGGGAGCTTACTCAAGACTTAAGTATGAATCAGGTGCTCACAGAGTACAGAGAGTTCCTGAAACTGAATCATCCGGAAGAGTACACACATCAGCAGCAACAATCGCAGTACTTCCTGAAGTTGACGACGTTGAAGTAGATCTGAACCCTAACGATGTAAGAGTAGACGTTTACAGAGCATCCGGTAACGGCGGACAGTGCGTAAACACTACTGACTCAGCTGTAAGACTGACTCACGAACCTACAGGCTTGGTTGTAACTTGTCAGGACGAAAAGTCCCAGATCAAGAACAAGGAAAAGGCGTTCAAGGTTCTGAAGGCTCGTCTCTATGACCTGGAAATGCAGAAGCAGCAGGATGAAATCGCGGGACAGAGAAAGAGCATGGTAGGTTCCGGCGACAGATCCGAAAGAATCAGAACATACAACTTCCCGCAGGGAAGAGTTTCCGATCACAGAATCGGGCTGACACTTTATAAGCTGGATACTTTCCTGGACGGTGATATCGATGAAATCGTAGACGGACTCATCACCAGCGACCAGGCAGAAAAGATGAAGAATTTCTAACCATGAAGACAAGAATATTATCAACCAATACAAAAGACATCGCGGAAGCGGCGTCCATAATAAGAAAAGGCGGTCTCGTGGCTTTCCCGACCGAAACTGTTTACGGTTTGGGTGCGGATGCTCTAGATGCTGAGGCTGTTGGCAAGATCTATGAAGCAAAGGGTCGTCCAAGCGACAATCCGATGATCGTTCATATTGCCAGAGCCAGCGACATGGGAAGACTGACACCGATGCTCAGCGGAGATATCGTTAATCTGATTGAGAATTTCTGGCCGGGTCCACTGACCATGGTGGTTAAGAAAAAAGACGGTGTGCCTGACAGAACAACAGGAGGTCTCGATACAGTGGCTGTCAGAATGCCTGACAGCAAGGCTGCGCTTGATCTTATCACAATGGCAGATACTCCGATAGCGGCACCAAGCGCCAACATCTCAGGAAGTCCAAGCCCTACAAGAGCCAAGGACGTAATTGCAGACATGGATGGCAGAATTGATGCCATTATCGAGGGAGAAGACTGCAGAGTGGGAATCGAGTCCACAGTAGTAGATATGACGGGTGATGTACCGACAATCTTAAGACCGGGAATCATCACGGCAGAAAACCTGGAAGCAGCTCTCGGTAAGGAAGTTAAATACGACGAAGCACTTCTGAAGGACGGCAAATTCTTTGCACTGGATCCGGAAGACGGGGCTGCAGATGTAGAAGGCTTCCAGCCTAAATCACCTGGAATGAAATACAGACACTACGCACCAAAGGCACAGATGACAGTCATCGAAGGGCAGAGGGACAAGGTTAAGTCAGAAATCGAAAGAATCAAAATGCTCAACGAAAGACTGGGACTAAAAGTAGGAGTTATCCTCTTTGAAGAAAAAGCTTTTATCGAAGCGGCGCATGATTTCTTTGCAAGACTTAGAGACCTTGATAACGAAGGTGTAGACCTTATTCTTGCAGGAGCACTCAGCGATACCGACGGAGTGGGCTTTGCAGTAATGAACAGGATGTTAAAATCAGCAGGATATAACATAGCGAAAGTATAGTAGGCGCAAAGCGCAGATGAGCAGAGCCGGCGAGGCCGGCGGAAACGGAGAAAATCATGAAAATTGCAATCGCAAGCGATCACGGCGGATTCGAACTCAAAGAAAACATTAAGAAGTATCTCGAAGGAAGAAATATCGAAGTTCTGGATCTGGGAACTAACTCAGAAGAATCTGTAGACTATCCTGCATTTGGAAGAGCCTGCGGAGAAGCTGTTGCAAATGGTGATGCAGAAAGAGGCATCGTTTGCTGCGGAACAGGCATTGGTATTTCCATCGCAGCTAACAAGGTTAAGGGCATCAGATGTTCACTTTGTTCAGATGTGACTGTAGCAAGACTGACAAGACAGCATAACGATTCAAACGTGCTGGCTCTGGGCGGCAGAACTACAGGACTGCAGACAGCTCTGGACATCGTAGAAGCTTGGCTGGATACTGAATTCGAAGGTGGCAGACACCAGAGAAGAGTGGACATGCTGGACGCTGAATAAGCGATATAGTGGCAGGCATTTGCCTGCAAATAAACAAGTTGAAAATAGCGAAAGCTTAAATATATTTTTTTAAAATACGAAAGGTAGGTACAACAATGAGCAACGTATATGTATTTGATCATCCATTAATTCAGCACAAGACTGCTATGATCAGAAAAACAGACACTACAGTTAAAGATTTTAGAGAGCTGGTTAAAGAAATCTCAATGCTGATGGGATATGAAGCAACTAGACATCTTCCACTGAAGGAAGTTGAAATCACAACTCCTATGCAGCCGGCTAAGGTTAACATGCTCGCAGGCGAAGATATCGCTATCGTACCTATCCTGAGAGCAGGCCTGGGAATGGTAGACGGTATGCTGGCACTGGTTCCAAACGCTAAGGTTGGACATATCGGACTGTACAGAGACCACGACACTCATATGCCTGTAGAATACTACTGCAAACTTCCTGCAGATATCGAAGAAAGAGAAATTTTCGTAGTTGACCCTATGCTGGCAACTGGCGGATCTGCAGCAGCAGCTATCGACTTCATCAAGGCTAGAGGCGGAAAGAAAATCGTATTCATGTGCCTGATCGCAGCACCTGAAGGTATTGAAGTGCTGCAGGAAGCTCATCCTGACGTTGATATCTTCATCGCAGCTAAGGATGAAGGCCTTAACGAAAACAAGTACATCCTGCCTGGTCTCGGCGATGCTGGTGACAGACTGTACGGAACTAAATAGTATGACTAATTAACTGCGGTCGCCCGGTGCGGCCGCAAATCACATATTAAGGAGAAAAGATAACATGGGTTTTGACTTTATCCCTGATAGCGTCAGCAAGCACGATAACGTGTATGACGTGTTAAAAGAAAGAGGATTTATCGAACAGTCAACAGACGAAGCAAAGGTTCGTGAGCTTTTGCAGAACGAAAAGGTTAAGTTCTATATCGGATTTGACCCTACTGCAGATTGTCTTCACGTAGGACACTTCATGCAGGTAATCATCATGATGTACATGCAGAAGTTCGGACATACGCCTGTAGTTCTTATTGGTGGTGGTACCGGCATGGTTGGTGACCCATCAGGAAGAGCTGACATGCGTCAGATGATGACTATCGAAACTATCGAACACAACTGTGCTCAGTTCAAAAAGCTGTTTGACAGATTCATTGAATTTGACGACGAATGGGAATACGTAGGAAACAATGGTGTTTATGAACCGGGTCATGAAAACAAGACTCCTGAACCGGGCAAAGCTGTTTCAGTAAATAATGCACGTTGGATCCGTCCTATGAGTTACATCGAGTTCATGAGAGAAATCGGTTCATGCTTCAACGTAAACACAATGCTGAGAGCAGAATGTTTCAAACAGAGAATGGAACGTGAAGGCGGATTGACTATGCTGGAACTGGGCTACATGCTTCTCCAGTCATACGACTTCATGGTAATGGCTCGTGACTTCGACGTTAAGATCCAGTTCGGTGGTAATGACCAGTGGTCAAATATCATCGGTGGAGTAGATCTGACTAGAAAGAAGACAGGTAAAGAAGTTTACGGAATGACATTCTCCCTGCTGACAAACTCAGAAGGGCAGAAGATGGGTAAGACTCAGAAGGGTGCTCTCTGGCTGGATGCTGAAAAGACTTCACCTTATGAATTCTATCAGTACTGGAGAAACGTTGGCGATGCTGATGTTAATAAGTGCCTGAGAATGCTGACATTCCTGCCTATCGAACAAGTAGAAAGACTTTCAGCCCTTGAAGTTAAGGAAATCAACAAGGCTAAGGAAGTTCTGGCATTCGAAGTAACTAAGCTGGTTCACGGTGAAGAAGAAGCTGCTAAAGCACAGGAAGCCGCAAGAGCTGCATTTGGCGGCGGTGGTGACCTGTCAAACCTGCCTACATTCCAGATGGAAGCTGCTAAGCTTGAAGGAGAAGGCATGGGAGTTGTTAACTTCATCAAGGAACTGGGACTGGTTCCTTCCAACAGAGAAGGCTTCATGACTATCGAACAGGGCGGACTGAAGATAGACGGCGAAAAGATTACAGATAAGAAATTCGCTGTAACACCTGAACTGTTCAAGGACGGCAAAGTTCTGGTAGAAAAGGGCAAGAAGAAAAAGGTTCTGGTTGAACTGGTATAAGCTTGATAATTTGTAAATAAAAACCGTGGTCGTTACCGGCCACGGTTTTGTTGTGTTATAAGTTATATCAGCTTCATGAACTCTTCTTTCATGCTGCATTCAAGCGGGTATCCGATATCGGCAAAGGTCTTGTCCAGTGCGTCCAGAGTAGCGACCATTTCCTCTACTCTCGCGTTTTCGCCCATGTGGCCGATTCTTACGACTTTGCCGGCGAGAACGTCGAAGCAGCCGGATATCAGGATGCCGTATTTATCGCGCAGAGTCGAAAGGATCTGTGCGTCGGTAACACCTTCAGGAACTTCTATAACTGTTACAGTATTAGAGTACCCATCCTTCAGGTAAAGCTGTAGTCCTGCCTTCTCGACAGCAGCCCTTGTAGCGGCGGCGATCTTTGCATGGCGGTCGATGATGTCAGGTTCTGCCTTCACGTTATCAACAGCGGCACGAAGTCCATGGATATCGCTGATAGGCATGGTGTATGGGAACCATTGATCTTCGTAATATGTTTTGAATGTAAGTATATTTGCGTAGAAGGAAGCGATAGGAGTTTTTCTGTTCTCCATAGCAGCCAGAGCTTTTTCGCTCACCCACAGCATAGTCAAGCCTGCAGGTGCGGAAAGGGCCTTTTGCGAACCTCCGCACAGGATATCTATCTTGCTTTCGTCAACATTCACGTATTCCCCGAACATGCCGGCAACAGAATCCACGACAGAAAGGATGCCGTATTCAGCGAGAAGAGGACATATCTTTGAAACATCATTGATGACACCGCTTGGTGTGTCGCAATGTACAATAGTAGCGTATTTGAAATCAGAATCTTTCTCAAGGAAAGCCTTCAGCTCATCTGCATCTATTGGCTTTTGGTAGTCTGAGGTGAACAGCACCGGTTCTCCGCCGTAGATATTTACGAAATCGGCAAAGCCTTTTCCGAAGATGCCGTTATCCAGCACCAGGACTCTGTCGCCCAGTTCGGTAAGCGATGCACAGGCAGCCTCCAAGCCGAGGATACCTTCGCCACTCAGAATATATGCAGGACCGGATGAGTGGAGCAGATCCTGAAGGATATCACAAGTTTCTTTATAAAAGTCAAAGAATGCAGGGTCCAGATCCGGGTTTGTAGTTTCGATACTTCGTGCCATGCGCACGTTTTCTTTTACCTGTGTGGGACCGGCGGTCATGATCTTATACATATCTTTTCTCCTTTATTATTAGTATTTAGCGGCAAGTTTCTTCATTCTGTCTACGAATGGTATAACAATGATGCCTGCGACGACAACTTGTACCACATTGCCCGGGATAGATCCAAGAGGGACGATCCAGTTATGATACAGGAGTACCTCTGTGAAGTAATATCCAACTACTTTGATTATCAGTGCAACGAATACCGCCAGAGAGTTGGCTACATAAGGGTTGATTTTTAGTTTCTCTGACATCAAGCCTACAGTATACCCCATGGCACCAACTATAACGAATGTGAACGGAGCCCAAGCAGTCCAACCGGATATCAGGTCGAATAGACCCATCCCGAAAGCACCGGCGATAGCCCCTGTCTTTTTACCGTAGATTATAGCACCGAGAAAAAGAGGAACATTCCCCAGGTGTATAAGTCCACCGTTACCGACGATTGGCAGACGAATATTTATAAACATTGTAGCCACCAGCGTCAATGCTATGAACAAAGCATTGATGACTAACATTTTAGTTTTGTTTCTTGATGCGATAGGATCTGTAGTACTCATTTAATCCTCCTTTTAGATACCATTGATATAAATTGTTGTTCAAAAACAAGGATATCTCAAATTTGTTCATAATAAAAGATACAGAATCAAATATTTATTAAAGTACAGTACCCACAAGAAACCTATTTAGCCTCAAAAAAAATATACAGTTATATTAATATCCAAAACAAATAAAGGGGCAGTTCGAAACTGCCCAATACTTTTTATAAGGGAATTTATATCAGCTCTAAGAACTCATCAACTTCTTCTTCAGTAGTTCCCCATGAAGTAACAAGTCTGATAGCTGCGTGTGTATCTGACTGATATGGCCAACCTTCAAACTTTACTTTTTCTTTCAGTTCTTCTATTTTTTCTTTTTTAAAAATAGGGAAAAGCATGTTGGTCTGCGGCGGGATGACGAATTCATATCCTTTAGCTGCAATGCCATCAGCCAGCTTTTTAGCGAGACGATTGGCGTGTGCGCCCAGCTCGAGGTAGAGATTGTCCTTCAGTAGAGCCTGGAACTGAACTCCCAGAAGTCTGCCCTTTGCAAGCATACCACCTCTCTGCTTAACCAGCCATCTGATATCTTCCTGAAGTTCTTCCTTAACAATTACGAGAGCTTCTCCAAACATGGCACCGCACTTAGTTCCGCCGATATAGAAGGCATCGCAAAGTTTAGGCAGGTCTTCGAATTTCAGATCGTTGTCAGCAGCTGTTAATGCCATCGCAAGGCGAGCGCCGTCTATGTAAGTGAGCAGGTCGTGTTCGAGACACTTTTCACGGAGAGCCACAAGCTCAGCCTTAGTGTAAATAACCCCTGTTTCTGTCACATTGGAAATGTAGATGATTCTTGGCTTAACGAAGTGTTCATCTTCATGCTCTGCCATTACTGCATCGATATCTTCAGGGCGGAGCTTACCGTCAACTGTAGGTACGTGGTTAACTTTGTGTCCGGTAGCTTCTATTGCACCTGTTTCATGGACACAGATGTGACCTGTGGATGGAGAGATAACGCTGTGGTGTGGTCTCAAGAAAGCTGCCAGTGCAGTCTGGTTTGTCTGAGTGCCTGCAGTCAGGAACTGAACGTATGCCGTTGGGCAGTCAATAAGTTCTCGAATCATATCAGCAGCTTCATCGCAGAACGGATCGATTCCGTAGCCGTCAGCAAGTGTCATGTTGGTATCTATCAGCGCCTGGAGTACTGTCGGATGTGCTCCTAAGCTGTAGTCGTTTTTTAAGAAAATCATAATACGTTTTCCTCCCATTCCTTTTCTTTGAAACCGGTTGTTACATAGTCGCCTTTTACTATGATAGGGCGTTTAATCAGAAGTCCGTCGGATGCCAGCAATTTGAACTGCTCATCTTCGGACATTTCAGGCAATCTGTCTTTAAGCTTCATTTCTTTATAGAGCATGCCGCTGGTGTTGAAAAATCTCTTCAGCGGAAGTCCGCTCTTTGCATGCCATTCACGGAGTTCTTCTTCGCTTGGATTCTCATCTTTGATATGTCTAAAATCATACTGGACACCGTGCTCATCCAGCCATTTCTGAGCCTTTTTACATGTTGTGCACTTTGGATAGCAAATAAACTTCATAAGCCCCTCCTTGATCATTTTTATACGCACTCCCGGCGGGCGTGCTTTGTACAAATATTTTAACATAGCCCATTTCCTTTGGCTATAAAAACAGCATTGTGCAAAGACCAATGTTTGTGGTATGATTTCCAATGTATGCTTAAATGAGTGTATGCTTAGGAGTGAAAATGAAAAACAACAGCAAGACAACTGTATATATAGTAGCGATCATCGGCTCGATATTCTTCGGAATGACATTTTTAGGTGCTAAGGTTGCCCTTGTGAAGCTCGATGCTATAGAAGTCCTGGCATGCAGGTGGACGCTGGCGTTAGTGCTGTTCGTTGCAGCGATACTGCTGGGACTTATCAAGGTCGACTTTCGCAAGAAACCTGTGTGGATCGCTATGGTAATGGCATTCATCCAGCCGTGCGTCAACACTATTTGTGAGACATGTGGCATCGATATGACCACCACATCTGAATCGGCAATAATGTATGCCATGATACCGATAGCTGTGGTTCTGATATCTCGCGTTTTTCTTAAGCAAAGGATCAGACCGCTGGTAGGCGCAGGGATAGTCGTTTCTTTCCTTGGGGTCTTCATCGCCATCGCATTTGGCGGAGCTGACTTTGGAGGAAACATCGTTGGGTACTTGGTGCTCCTTGGCATGGTGGTGACCGGAGCACTTTTCATAATCGTATCGGGAAGGATCTCAGATAGATTCAATGCCATGGAAAGAACCTTCGTGATGGCTGCAATGGCAACAGTATGGTTCAATGGGCTTAATGTGGTTCGCGGCAAGGGCTTCGATTGTTACGCTGTTTGTTTCAGTGACCTGCAGACCGGACTGGCGATCTTATTTCTGGGCGCTATCGGATCGTTCATGTGCTATATACTGTTCAATTTCGTAGTGGCAAAACTACCGGCAGCACAAGTGTCGTCAATACAGGTCAACATCACATCATTGACGGGCGTAGTGACCG
>JAZUBM010000061.1:0-29984 GCA_045638485.1 Lentihominibacter sp.
GCTAAAGTTTCAGGAATAAAGAAAATAGATTTACAATAATTGGTAATATTTAACGACCACCATTTAAATGGTGGTCATTTTTATTTTTGTTAAAATTTCAACACATTTCGGCAAATAACACTAAGGTGTTATTGAATAGTATAGGGGGTTGATATATTATTATCATGCAAAAGTTCGTAATTATTAAACATAATTAAAAATTTATCTTTAGGAGGAAAATTAAAATGAGCGAACAACAACATGGCGTAGCTGGACTTAAAAAACATGATATGAAAGTATCCAGCATCGTATTTATGCTGTATTGTCTCGTAGCAGCAGGCGCATTCGGAATCGAAGAAATGATTCCTGAATCAGGTCCGGGTATGACACTGATTCTGCTGGCTGTATTCCCAATCATTTGGGCTTTACCAATCAGTAACATGGTTGCTGAATGCGGATCCGTAATGCCTTCAGAAGGCGGCGTGTACGTATGGGTTAAAGAAGCATTTGGTGAATTCTGGGGATTCCAGGCCGGATGGTGGGCAACAGTATCAACTTACATCACTAACGGTGTATATGTAGCACTGGTAGCTGGCTATGTAAGCCAAATGATCCCAATGTCAGAAATGGCTGTTCTGGCACTGAAGGTAGGAATGATCGCTGTATTCACTATCATCAATCTGATGGGTCTGAGAGAAGTAGGTACAGTAAGTACTATACTGTCAATTGCTATCGTAGCTGCATTCATGCTGGTAGCAGTAGTTGGTCTGATCAACTGGCAGACAAATCCAATCGATCCAATCATGCCTGCAGATTACAACTTCTTCGACTCACTGTCAGGCGGTATCTGCATCTGCGTATGGATGTACTGCGGATATGAATGTATCTCAAACATGGCCGGCGAAGTTCAGAACCCTCAGGTTATCCCTAAGGGACTGCTGATCGCAATGCCACTGATCGCAGCAACATATATCCTGCCAACACTGGGTGGCCTCGCATCACTGCCTGCAGGATCATGGGAACTGTGGTCAACTGAAGGCGGATTCGATGCTTCATCAGTAGGATTTGCAACAGTACTGACAGAAAACCTTGGACAGGCTTGGGGATATGTATTCCTGGTAATCGCTGTAGTATCACAGTGCGCTATCTTTAACACTTACTTAGCATCAGGTTCAAGAGGCTTCTTCGTAATGGCTGACGACAACCTGTGTCCTAAGTTCCTGGTTAAGATCAGCAAGAAGAGAGGCGTACCTTACATCGGTATCCTGTCACTGTCAATCGTTACTCTGATCCTCTGTCAGTATGACTTCACAACTCTGGTATCAACAGAAGTAGTATTCATCCTGGCACTGTACATCATCCTGCCACTGGCTGTACTGGAGGTGAGAAAGATGATCCCTGTAGAAGAAAGACTGAAGAGAAACCTGTATATCATTTCAGGCGGAAAGTTAGGTCTGATCTACTGCTGTGGATTACCAATCTTCATTTCAATCGTAGCACTGCTGGTTAACGGAACAGACTACTTCGTAACAGGTCTGATTGCAACTGCATCAGGCGTTATCGTATACGTAATCGTTAAGAAGCTGTACGGTGGTCTTTACAAGCAGGATCCTGAAAGATATCCACTGAACAAGAAGACTGGCCTCTGTCAGGGAGACACAATGAGAATCGGTGCATACCTGATCATCGCAGGCGTATCAGCATTCTTAGGACAGTTCTGGCTGAGATGGTATGAAGTATCATACGGCGAATGGGAACCAAGTGACTATGACATGATGGGCGACATCATTCCACAGGTTCAGAACATCTTAGGATTCGGCGGAGCTGCAGTAGCAGTAATCGGTCTGATCGTATTCTTCATCTGCAAGAAGAACGACCCACCTGCTCCTGAAGTTAAACTGGATGTAGACGTACTGATGGATAAGTACCTCAACGAAGATAGACATGAAGATATCTTCGGTGAAGCGTAAACTTAAGATTTACAAAGATATAGACTTACTTAGTTAAGACATAATATAAAAAACTTCAAACATAACAAAAATAAAGGAGATGAATTTAGTTATGGGTAAGAAAATTTTAGTACTGGGAACTGGCGCACAGGGAACTACAGTTGCTAAGAGACTGGACCTGGAACCAAACGTAGATAAGATCATCTGCGCAGACTATGACGAAGCTGCTGCTAAGGAACTGGCTGCAAGTCTGAACAAGGCAGAAGGATGCTTCTGTAACGCTTCAGAAAAAGATCAGATTACACCACTGCTCGAAGGATGCGATCTGGTTGTAAACGCACTGCCACTGGCATTCGGTAAGAACGTAATCGATGCTGCACTGGAAGCAAAAGTAAACTATCAGGACTTCGCTGCTCCTGAAGGTTTCGAAGATACATGGGAACAGTGCATGTACAGACTGCTGGGCGACTATAACGAAAAGTTTAAGGAAGCAGGAATCCTGGGTATCATGGGTACAGGTTCAGCTCCTGGAACAATGTGCGTAGTAGCTAGAGATACTATGAAAGACATCGACGAATGTGACACTATCAATATGCTGGTTTACGAAGGCGTTGAAGCTAAGAGATTTCAGCCTTACTGGTGGTCCCCTGTAACAGCACTGGCTGATATGGATGACCTGCCTGTAGCATGGATTGACAGCCAGATGGTTAATACTAGACCATTCTCACTGCCAATCGAAAGAACTTATGACTACGTTGGATATCCTGTTAGATTCGTAGAACACGCTCATGACGAACCTTTCTATGTAGGTATCAGAGCAGACGAACTGTTCAAGGGATGTAAGAACGCTTTCTTCAAGTACGGTGGCGTAGGTATCGAATTTGCAGAACCTCTGGCAAGAGCAGGACTGCTCAAGAGAGAACCTGTAGAAGTAGACGGACAGATGGTAAACACTCACAATGCTATCCTGAGCGCTCTTCCACACCCACCTAGATTTGCTCACGAAATCGAAGAAATCCTGGCAGAAGGTCTCGTATCAGACACAGGTGCATTCGTCGTAGAAGCCATGGGTAAGAAGGACGGCAAGGACGTTCGTGTTGAATCACACGTATTCGCACCTGGAATGGTTGAATCATTCGAAAAATTCGGAATCACTGGTGAACAGTACATGACTGGACAGGGTGGATTCATGTTCACTAAGCTGTTCGTTAACGATGAACTGGATCAGACAGGTTTCATTTCTTCAGCAGAAATGACAGAAAAAGCAAACGACAAGTATCTGGAATATGCTAAGGAACTGGAAATCACTGTAGAAAGAAGAATCATCTGGGATGACCCATTCTATAAAGAACAGGCTCCTGCAAAGGAATTCAAGCCTTGGTGGGATGGTCCAACAATCACTCCTGTTGAACCACTCAAATAAGGAGATAAACATTAAGCATATGCTGAAAAGCTTGACATTATTCTGGAAGCAGAAGTTAAGCCTCTTTATAAATACAATTAATAATTACAGCTAGTTAAAAGAAATGCGTATGGAACAATACCGTGGTTGAATAAACCGCGGTATTGTTTTATTATTATATAGTAAGATACGCAATAAAAATGAAGAGTGAGAATACAGAAAATGACCTTTAAAAAACGAGAACTTGAATACTTTAATATAGATAAATGCTATGGCGGAAATCAGCGTTGGATGAGAGACTGGTGGATGCACATAGGAGGATGCGCAGCCCTTACAACTTGTGATGCACTAATATATTGCGCTTTACATAAGGGGAAAACTGAGTATTACCCTTATGATGTGAAGAACATCACTAAGAAAGACTACAAGAAGTTTGGTATGTCCATGAAGCTTTACCTGCAGCCTAGAATGGGAGGTATCAAAGACTTGGATACACTTATAAAAGGCGTGCATTATTACATGGAAGATTCGGAAATCTGTGATCTAAATGTGCACGGCCTTGAAGGAACTGAAAGTTTTGAGTCGGCGAGAGATGGCATAAGAGAGAATATTGATGCCGACATGCCGGTGGCTTATTTGATGCTTAAGCATCATGATAAGAAATTCGATTTTTTTGAATGGCATTGGTTCTTGGTGAATGGTTACGAAGAGAATGAAGAAGGATTTTATATAAAAGTTGCCACGTACGGAGCGGCTCACTGGTTAAAGTTGGATGAACTTTGGGATACAGGCTTTGAAGAGAAGGGCGGTTTGGTGTTCTTCGAATTGGAATAGATTTTGAGTATACTTGAATACATGATTTACAGGAGGAAAACATGAAAGCATTACTATTAAACGGAAGTCCGAGACAGGGAAATACTTATGTAGCACTGGAAGCACTGAAGAAAGGTTTTGCCAATGTTAAAGGGCTTGAAGTTGGCGAATTGGCAGCCACAGATGTGGATGTATCCCCATGTGTTGCATGTGATACTTGCGGAGAAACAGGCAAGTGCATCTTTGATGACGATACAAATGAAGTTGTTGAGGCTGTTTTGGAAGCTGATATGCTGGTGTTTGCGACACCCGTTTACTGGTGGGGAATTACAGCGCAGTTGAAGTTAATAATCGATAAACTTTACAGCAAATCATCACAGCTTAAGGAATGCTCTAAAAAAGTTGGAATTATAGCCATAGGTGAAGCTGATCAAGATGATCCTCAGTATGGTCTTATAGCTAAGCAGTTTGAATGTATTTGTGATCATTTGGGTTGGGATATTGTATTTTGCAATACTTATACTGCAGGTGAAGCAGGTGAGCTGGCAAAGGATGCCAAGGCGATTGCCGGACTTGAAAATTTATGGAAAAATATATAGTTGAGAACTATCTTTAAAATAAGGCGTCGTACTAGGAAAACTAATACGACGCTTATTTTTTATTATTAATCGAAGGATGGATTTATAGCATAGTAGTTCCTACTGTTTAAATTATCCTGAACGATTCTCAAAGTTTCACCAAATCTCTGGAAGTGAACGATTTCTCGCTGTCTTAGATATCTGATCGGATCGATGACATCAGGGTCGTCTACCATTCTTAAAATGTTATCATAAGTTGTTCTGGCCTTTTGTTCCGCAGCCATATCTTCAACCAAATCTGTTATAGCATCACCTTTAGAAGCAAATACCTTAGCATCAAATGGGAAGCCGGCAGCCGCCTGAGGATATACGCCTGCAGTGTGATCTACAAAGTAGGTTTCCATACCTGCTTCTTTGACCTGCTCTATGGTCATATTCCTTGTCAGTTGGTGGATTATAGCGCTTACCATCTCTAAATGCGCGAGTTCTTCAGTTCCTATATCAGTAAGAGTAGCCTTTCCTTCATCATAAGGCATTGAGTATCTTTGGGATAAATAACGCTGTGATGCAGCCAGTTCTCCGTCAGGACCTCCGACCTGTGTGATGATAAATTTAGCAATGGCAGGATTCGGATTTTTGATGTTTACCGGATATTCCAATTTTTTCTCGTAAGTCCACATACTAACATCCTCCTTCCCATGGCCAAGGACCATTTATCCAGGACCAACCATCTCTAGGAGTATTTACTCCTTCATAGGTCAATGGTCCGTAACATTCTTCGTATTTTTCTTTTGCAGCTGCATGCATGCGCTGTACCTTATCAAAAAGATTTAAGGCGTTTTCATCATTTGGATGCGTGTTTAAGAAAAGCCCCAACTCTATCATCACAAAGTTCAGCTGTTGAATTTTCTCAAGGGCAGCCTCTCTACTTGTTTGTCTTGAGTTTATATTTGTTGTATTCATCGGTTGCAGTCACCTCCCATAAATGGCAAGTGTAAGCAAGGAAATATAGTTCCCGCTCTAAGCCCTGTATCGAAATCATATAGTTCTTCCCAAGGTTGCATAGGCACGTAAGTCATACCGACTCTCATACCATCAACACTGCAATTGCAGTAGGGGTTAGTTCTATTGTTATTGTTCAATTAAAAAATCTCCTTTCACATTAGTATGATATTAGAATATGTGATATAATATAAAATTGTGTGTGATTAAATTAGGAGGTAACTGCGGTGCAGACTGTAAAAGAATTTTTAAAACAGGAAATCGTATTGGTAATCGCTATGATATTAGCGGTTGTTTCCATGTTTTTTGTTACGCCTGACAGCAGTTATATTGAGTATATTGATTATCAGACTTTAGCACTGCTATTTTGTTTGATGGTAATCATGTGCAAGTTTCAGAAGATGGGAGTGTTTCAGACCATAGGCGTGAAGCTGCTTCAGAAGGTAAATGGAAGCAGGCAGTTATATGCCGCTCTCGTTTTGCTCTGCTTCTTTTCCAGCATGCTCATTACCAACGATGTGGCGCTTATTACCTTTGTGCCTTTTGCTATTACAGTTCTTAAGATGGCAGGTTTGGAACATAGAATGATTCCGGTAGTTGTTTTGCAGACAGTTGCTGCAAACCTCGGAAGCATGGTTACACCTATAGGAAATCCTCAGAACCTGTATCTTTATGGACAGTCCGGTATGAGTCTTGTTAACTTCATATTGCTTATGCTTCCTTATGCGGCAATAGCGGCAGTTATATTTGCATTCATGATAATGAGAATGAACAATCATCAGGTAGATACAACAGCCCTTGCTACTATTAAGATTCAGAGGATCGCAGTAGATAAAGAACTTACTACTTATGTGGCAATGTTTGTTGGTTGTGTTTTAGCCGTAGCAGGAATGATTCCATGGCAAGCTATGCTGGTTATAGTTGCTATAATTACTGTAAAATCCGACCTTGAAATCTTTAAGAATGTTGATTATTCACTGTTGCTTACTTTTGTTGCATTCTTCATATTCATAGGAAATATAGGCAGAAGTCCATTCTTCAGTGAAATGATTGCATCGATGATGCAGGGCAACGAAGTTTTAGCTTCAGTTGCAGCCAGTCAAGTAATCAGTAATGTTCCGGCAGCATTGCTTTTATCAGGCTTTACTACCAAGTGGAGTATACTGATAATAGGAACAAACTTGGGAGGACTTGGCACTTTGATCGCTTCCATGGCAAGCCTTATTTCATATAAGCAGGTGGCTAAGAATTACCCTGCAGAAAAGGGTGCATACATTCAGCATTTTACAGTAACAAACATAGGAATCTTAGCAGTGATGCTGGGTGCATTTTGGATATTAGTATAGGAAATAGAAAGTGAGTTGGTCTAGTGGTTCTGCTGACATGTGAAAATCTTAAAAAAAGCTATACTGAAAAGCCTCTGATAGATGGCTTTAGTTTGAGTATTCACGACACTGATAAAATTGGTCTTGTAGGTGTAAATGGTACAGGTAAATCCACACTGCTTAAGATAATTGCAGGTGCAGTAGAAGCAGAAGACGGAGCCATAATTAGATCAAGGGAGCTTAAGATTGCTTACCTTCCTCAGAATCCTCCTTATGATGGGGACAAGTCTGTGATGGAGCAGGCTATGGAATACTTGAGAGAAAGTGGCAGTGATGCGGAAGAACATCGTTGCAGAGCTATGCTCAATAAGTTGGGTTTTGAATCATACGATCAACCAATGAAAGAACTTTCCGGAGGCCAGAGGAAGAGAGTTGCTATGGCGGCTGTACTGACACAAGAAAGCAATCTTTTGATTTTGGACGAACCTACTAACCATATGGATAGTGACATAATAGAATGGTTGGAAAATTTCCTGCAGAACTACAAAGGTGCGCTTTTCATGATCACCCATGACAGATATTTTCTTGATAGGGTTACCAACAGAATAATTGAGATCGAGGGTGGAAATTTATATAGCTACGATGGCAATTACGATTACTATTTGGAAGCAAAGGCGGCCAGAGAAGAAATGGTGCTGGCAGCTGAACGTAAGCGACTTGCTATTTACAAGAAGGAACTGGCATGGATCAGACGTGGGGCAAGGGCAAGAACAACAAAAGCCAAGGGAAGAATTCAGCGTTTTGAAGAACTTGAGGCAGCAAAACTGGTGGTAGATGATTCTGCATTGGAATTTAACACTGTGGCTGCAAGACTTGGTAAAAAGATAATAGAAATAAATGATATATCCAAGACATATGGTGATGAAACTTTGATTAAAGGATTTTCTTATAATGTCCTTAGAAATGACAGAATCGGGATTATCGGTAAAAACGGTTGCGGGAAATCTACATTGCTTAAAATAATAACCGGTGAAATTGAGCCTGATGAAGGTTTGGTGGATAAGGGTGTTACGGTTAAGATAGGATACTTTTCCCAGGAAAACGAGGCTCTGGTTGAAGATAAGAGAATAATAAAATTCATCGAAGAAATCGCCAGCAGCATAAAGACAAAGGATGGAACTTTGTCCGCATCTCAGATGCTGGAGAGATTCCTTTTCCCTGCGTATATGCACAGCATCAAGGTGGGAGCTCTTTCAGGAGGAGAAAAGCGCAGACTTTATTTGTTGAGTATTTTGATGCAGGCGCCGAATGTACTTATATTTGACGAACCTACCAATGATCTTGATATAGATACTCTCACTGTGCTTGAAGACTATCTGGATGAGTTTCCGGGTGCAGTTATTATCGTATCCCACGATAGATACTTCCTGGATAGGCTGACAGTAAGAACCTTTGCATTTGAGGAAGACGGATATATCGGTCATTATATCGGAGGATATACAGATTGGCAGGCTCAAAAGCAGGAGCAGGTTGCTGAGAGAGAAACTTCAAAGAAGAAAGAGCAGGTTCAGAGAAGGCCTAAGCAGAAGAAGCTGAAGTTTACATATCAGGAAGCTAAAGAGTACGAGACTATTGAAGAGGATATTGCGGCAATTGAAGAGCAGATTGCCCAGTTGGAGGAGCAGATAAATGCATGTGGGTCTGATTTCGTGAAGCTTGCAGCACTATCTGAAGAAAAAGAAAAGTGGGATATGGAACTGCTGAACAAGATGGATCGTTGGGAATATCTCGAAGATTTATCTGCCAGAATTGAAGCCGGCGAAATGATTGAAGTGGAATAAACTACTGCCTTGTGGCAAGGGAGATAACATATGGCAAAAGTACTAGTCGTTGAAGACGATAGAAACATGAGGTTGCTGACAGCAGCCAGACTTGAAGATATGTATACGGTAGTCACTGCTTGTGACGGAGTAGAAGCAATGGAGCATATTCATAAAGGTGGAATAGATCTTGTCATTGCGGATATTATGATGCCTAGAATGGATGGATATGAACTGCTTAAAACCATGAGAGAAGAAGGTTATGCGACACCGTTTCTTATGCTGACTGCAAAAGAATCTCTCGATGATAAACAGAGAGGTTTTTCATTGGGAACTGATGATTATATGACAAAACCTTTCAGCAGTGATGAGCTGGTATGGCGTATACAGGCATTGCTCAGAAGGGCAGATATCGCTCTCAGCAAAAAGATAGAAATCGGAAATGTGATAGTAGATTCCGCTAAATACGCTGTTTACAATGACAAAGAATATATAGAATTCCCTAAGAAGGAGTTCGACTTACTCTTTAAACTTTTATCATATCCCGGCAGAATTTTTTCCAAAGAGCAGCTTTTGGATAGCATTTGGGGAATCAATGCGGAAAGCGGTGAAGAAACAGTTAAGACCCATATCAGCCGTGTAAGAAATAGACTTAAAGACATTGAAGAAATAAAGATTGTTACTTTGAAAGGCCTGGGATATAAGGCTGATATCACTAAGGAAGACAAGTGATGACTAAGAAAAATAAAGAAGAAAAGCGAAGGAAAAAGGAAGCAAAGAAAAGGGCAAAAGCCGGTAAGAAGAGAAGGAAAAACAGGACAATGCAGATAGCAAAGGTGGCTAGGCGTCAACTTCCACAGCTCTTACTTCAATCACTTGCCATAGTACTTACTGCTGTAGGTTCATTTATGCTTATGACTTGGTTCATCAGAGACTTGCTTGATGTCAAACACATCTATGCTTCAGCCGGCCTTGAATTGGCAGGAATGCTGGGATTTTTGACAATCCTTTTGGTTCCGATGATAACTGTTCTTTACAGAAGAAGGGTAAGGGAAGTAGTTACATTATCTGAAGCCATTCGTAAAGTAGCTGTAGGTGATTATTCTACCAGAATACCGATGCAGAAGCGTGGGCAGATGAATCCGATCTATGATGACTTTAACAAGATGTGTGGCGAATTAGAGAGTGTTAAACTATTGAGAAATGACTTTATCAACAGTTATTCCCACGAATTCAAAACACCTATAGCATCTATAAATGGATTTGCATCTCTGGTGCTTGAAAAGGATCTTCCTGAGGAAGAAAAAAAGGAATATCTCAAGATTATAGTAGATGAATCGGCAAGACTTTCAAAACTCGCCACAAATAATATATTGCTCAGCAAGCTAACATCTCAGAATATTGTTACCGACATGGAAGAATACGATCTAGGAGATCAACTGAGAGAATGTTCAGTTATACTGTCCGGGAAATGGCTGCAGAAGAATATGGACTTTGAAGTCTCACTGGACAAAGTCATATATAACGGCAATAAAGAAATGATGCAGCATATGTGGATCAATCTTCTTGACAATGCTGTTAAATACACGCCTGAAGGTGGAAAAGTCACTGTTTCGGTGTTCGAAGAGAATGGATATGCTATAGTTAAGATAGCGGATAACGGAGAGGGAATGAGCGAAGATATTCAAAAGAACATTTTCAATCCATATTTCCAGGGTGACTCCTCGCACTCCAGACAAGGCCTGGGACTGGGACTTTCCATAGTCAAACGAATAGTTGAGCTTTGCAGAGGAACTATAGAAATAAAAAGTGTGATAAATGAAGGAAGTGTCTTTACTGTAAAGCTGCCCCTTTAATAAATGTTGATAAGACCGCATTGGAGCGGTCTTTTTATTTGTAAACTCAAAGTAAACTAAGAAGGGATTGGAATTTACGAAGAGCCTACGATGGATTGCTAAAATTAATATGATGGAACACCTATAATATTTTAAAGGGAGAAATAGGATGAATATTTATCAGCAATTCCTTACAAAAAAGCATGATGTTAGAGACATCGAAGACTTCAGAGATTTGGTTTACGGCAGTGCAGAATGTTTCGGAAACCTGACTGCATTTCAGCTGAGAAACAAAAATATCAGCTATAACGAGTTTAAAGAGGACTATAGGGGACTTTGTACAGCATTGCTTAAAAAAGGCTGTCAAGGTAAACGTATAGCGGTTATGGGAGCAAATAGCTACGGATGGATACTGTCATATCTGGCTGCAACTACAGTAGGCATCGCAGTTCCGATTGATAAAGAGCTGGATGCAGAAGATGTGATGACATTTGTAAACGCTGCAGACTGCAGTTTGCTTATGGCGGATGCGCCAAGCAGAAAGAAGCTTTCAGATAAAGAAACTCTGGAAATATATGATATAAATGAAAATAGTAGTGAATATATAAAGACTGTCTTTGATTTGACATGGGAAGGAAAGAATATTTATGACGCTGGCTATACTGAGTTTGATTCTATTGAAATTAAGCCGGAGGAAATGCATGTAATCATTTTCACTTCGGGAACTACAGGAAATGCTAAAGGAGTGTGTTTATCACAAAAGAATATTTGCGTTAATATCAAGTCAATAGCAACTATGGTAAAGGTTGATAAGTCAAGACATGCGCTGTCGGTTTTACCGCTGCACCATACTTATGAAACAACAATCGGACATCTGCTTCTGTTGTCGGCAGGTGGATGCGTATCATACTGCGATGGTCTCAGATATGTGGGGAAGAATATAGCAGAATACAGCCCGAGTGTAATTATTGCAGTTCCGTTATTACTGGAATTCATGCTTAAAACTATTGATAAATCCATCAGAAGCGGACTTCCTAAGAGATATACTAAAAATCCTGATATGTCACTTGCGGAGCTTCTTGATTCACTGCCTGCTGTTCTTAGAATGGTGGTTCTTGCAAAGGTTAAGAAGTCTCTTGGAGGAAAGTTGAAGCTGCTTATCGTAGGTGCTGCAGCTATAAAGCCTGAAACTATCGAAGCATTCCAAAAGCTGGGTATTACAACTTATCAGGGCTATGGTCTTACTGAATGTGCACCACTTGTTGCAGGTAATAATGACTTCTTCCAAAACGTAGAGGCAGTAGGTCTTCCTATTCATGGAGTTGAAATCGAACTGTTAGAGCCTAACGAAGATGGTGTAGGCGAAATCATGGTTAGAGGAGATAATGTTATGCTGGGGTATTATGAAGACCCTGAGGCTACTGCAGCTGTAATGCAGGACGGCTTCTTCCGTACGGGAGACCTGGGAAAATTCGATGATGAGGGGTTCTTATATATAACAGGCAGATGCAAAAATGTTATCGTTACAAGAAATGGTAAAAACATTTATCCGGAAGAACTTGAAGATCGTTTGCTGGATGAAGAACTGATAGAAGAAGTTATCGTTGTTGCTGCAGAAAGCAGAAAGAAAGACGATATAGTTCCAAAGGCAAAAATATTCCCTTCAATGGATAATATAAAAGCTCAGTATGGCGGTAAGATTCCTGAGAAGGAAGTCGTAATCAAAGAGATAAAAAAGCTTGTAGACAAGATAAATGACAAAATGCCTTCTTACAAAAGAATCTCTGCAGTTGAAGTGGTTTGGGAGCCTTTTGAGAAGACTACAACCAAGAAGATAAAGCGTTTCGGAAACAACATTAAATAACTATTCTTATACTAAAAGCTCGGTGTTTTATGCCGGGCTTTTTATTGGCTTCAACACCCGGCAAACTTGATTATTAGGCTAAAATATATTATTATGATATGTATGGAACTTACTAAAGAAGATAAAATGTTGCTCGCAAACGCTGAGGATAAGTTTCACCAGTGTAGCCAGCAGTATAGAATTACATATACGAACTTCTTAGACCTGAGACAGCGTTCTCTCATAGAAAAGCACTGGCGTCAGCTTAGTCACGGTAGTGATGTTCGCCTCGAGTTTTACGGTGGATATGATGATGCAGAGAGAACAGTGGCTGTGTTCTTGCCGGACTATGCACAAGTGAGCGAGTGTCCACTTTGCATAATAAGAATAAAAACTCCTGTAGGAGGAAGAACATTAACTCATAGAGATTATCTTGGCTCCATCACAGGCCTTGGCCTTAAGAGAGAAATGACAGGAGATATCCTTACCCATGAAACAGGTGCGGATATTATAATTCTGGAGGAGGTTAAGGACTTTATTATTCTCAACTATAACAAGGCAGGGAGAACTACTCTTAAGCCGGAGGCAGTTGAACTGAGTGAGCTTTTTATTCCGGAGACAAAAACAGTGATGTCAAGAGATACTGTGGCGTCTCTTCGTTTGGACAATGTGATTGCTTCGGCTTTTCAGCTATCTCGTGCAAAGGCTGCAGAAGCCATAAGAGCAGGGATTGTCTTTGTAAACAGTATGCAGGTGGAAAAGCCGGACATGCAGGTGGAAGAAGGTTCGAAGTTGGTACTTAGAGGAAAGGGCAAGGCGTTTCTTAGAGAAGTAGGCGGCAGGACCAGAAAAGACAGAATTACCATTATCATAGAACGATATGTGTGATATGGAGAGCGTATGGAAAAGTATATTGACATACTAAAAAAATGTATTTTATTCGAAGGTGTGTCTCATAAGGATTTACCTTCGATGCTTTTATGCTTAAGTGCTAGAGTTATAAAGGCTAAACGAGGGGAGTATATCTTTTGCGAAGGAGATGAAGCTCAAAATGTGGGGATTCTCTTAAAAGGGGAGGCCCAGATAATAAGAGATGATTTCTTTGGCAATAGATCGATTTTAGCCATGATAGGTGAAGGAGAGCTGTTTGGAGAGTCATTTGCCTGTGCCGGTGTCAAGGAGCTTCCTGTGAGCGTAGTTGCTTCTGCAGATTGTGAAGTGATGCTTATAGATTGCACTCGAATTATGACTACATGCACAAGCTCTTGTAGATTTCATAATCAGATAATCCATAACCTTATACATGTTCTGGCGAGAAAGAATCTGGCCTTTAATAAGAAAATAGAAATTACATCTCAAAGGACGACAAGGGAAAAACTAATGGCCTACTTATTATCTCAAGCGAAGCTAAATGGGGCAGAAAGTTTCAAGATACCTTTTGATCGTCAAGAGCTGGCGGATTACTTAGGTGTTGAGAGAAGTGCTATGTCTAAGGAAATCGGCAGAATGAAAGCAGATGGTTTGATAGAGTGTGATAAAAGTTGGTTTAAGTTGCTATGAGTCTGATATCGGGCAGAAAACTTAAACTGTGAAAGGAGATTTAATATGACTGATAGTTTATTTTTTGGATTATGTATATGTTTTATAGGGGTAATATTCTACTTTATCAGTACTCGAGCAGAAAAGAAAAAAACACCTATGTGGTTTGTTACGGGAGGATTCATTAACCCCGATACTATAACTGACGTCAAGGAATTCAACAGAGAAAACGCAACTATGTGGAGAAATTATTCCGTTATGTATTTTGCGGCGGGTCTGATATATTTCTTTGATACCAAAACTGCTGTAGTAATACTTTTACTTGCATGTACTGTAGGTCTCGGTTGGTTGTTTTGGAAACATAGCAAGATTATGGCTAAGTATAAGTGCGTTGCACCTAAGAAAGTAGCTAAGGGAAATAAAAAGAAAAAATAAATAGAAAAGGAAAAAATAATGCCATGGTATTTAAACCATGGCATTTGTTTTGTAAGTATGTGATATTAATATACAGTCTTACCAAGCATTGACAGAATCAGTTCGCTTGCGATTTCAGCTGTTCGGTTTTTGTTGTCCAGCATTGGGTTAACCTCTACCATATCCAGCGCAATTACTTTACCGGATTCATAAAGAGTTTCAACCAGGTAGAAAGCTTCTCTCAGAGTCAGTCCGCTGTGAACGATTGTACCTGTTCCCGGTGCTGATTCAGGAGTGATAGCATCTACGTCGAAGCTTACATGGATACCTTCAGTTCCATCGGAAGCAATCTTGATAGCTTCTTCGATTACTGCTGGCATTCCCATTCTGTCGATATCAGCGATTGAGAATACTGTAACTCCGTGTTCCTTCATTCTGATTCTTTCATACTTATCGATATCTCTTCCTGCAATCTGTACACAGTTCTTAGTGCTTACGAATTCTCTTTCTCCATCGAAACATGCCATAACGTCAGGGCCTGCTCCGCATACTGCTGAGAACGGCATTCCGTGCATGTTACCTGAAGGTGATGTTTCAGGGCTGTTCCAGTCACCGTGAGCATCTACCCAAATGATACCAATATTCTTATAGTGCTTACGAGTTGCCGGGATACTTCCTGCTGCAATGCTGTGGTCACCACCGAGAACGATAGGGAATGAACCTTCTTCATGTGACTTAAGAACTTCGTGATACAGCTTTTCGTTCACATCGATTACCTGTTCATAACATCTCATATCGTCTCTTGATTCACCTTCTGCCTTAGGAATCAGGTCGCCTTTATCATTACATTCGATACCCAGTTCTTCGATACCTTTAACAACTCCTGCATATCTGATTGCTGCAGGTCCCATGTTTACTCCACGAGTGCCTGCCCCAAGGTCCATCTGAACACCGATTAAATCTACTTTTTTCATTTCCGCAATTCTCCTTTAATCATTTTTATTTCAAAACCAAGTTATGCCTATTATACATTTAAATAACAAAAATACCAATAGAATAAGACAATAAAATACAAAATTTTCATAAAACTCAACAAGTTGATTGAATGATTTTAGCTAAACTGCAGATAATATTTACAAATCGCAGGGAAGGGTATTTTTTTATGGAAAATAATCAGCTTAATCAAAAAGACGGCGGCTTAAGCTTCAGTGGACTTACCGCCATGATAATAGGCTCAACTATAGGAGCCGGTATATTTACAACAGCAGGGGATATGGCTTCTAACGGAGCACATACGGGAAGTGTTCTTATTGGATGGGGCATAGCGGGTATTGGTATGTACATGCTCATGATGTGTTTCTTCGGATTGAATCGCATGAGGCCGGATTTGACAAACGGTATATACAGTTATGCCAAAGAAGGCTTCGGTGAATTCGTAGGGTTCAATTCAGCTTGGGGATATTGGATGAGTGCACTTATCAGTAATGTATCGTATATCACGTTGCTGTTTGGTGCACTGGGGTATTTCTTCCCGATATTCGGTGCGGGAAACAACCTGCCATCGATTTTATGCGGGTCTATTGCCATATGGCTTATCGTGTGGCTTGTGCTTCGCGGTGTACAGCAGGCAACTATAATTAATATAGTTGTTACCATATGTAAACTTATACCGATTTTTGTTTTCATAGTGGCAGTGATGTTACTGGGGAAATTTGATTTGGATATATTTCTAAACAACTTTTGGGGAACAGGGGATGTGCCTCTCAGTCTTCAAATAATGTCCACCACTTCATCTACCGTATGGGCATTTATAGGTGTTGAAGGGGCTGTGGTACTTTCGGCCAGAGCCAGAAAATCAAGCGATGTAGGGCGTGCCTCATTGACAGGATTTCTCGGTATACTTGCACTTTACGTGATAGTTGCGGTCCTCAGCATGGGAGTGCTTACAACTGAAGAACTGGCGCAGCTTAACAATCCGCAAATGGCACAGATTCTTGAAGTTGTGGTAGGACCTTGGGGTGCGACTCTTGTAAATATAGGGGTTATCATTTCCATTCTTGGGGCACTTTTAGGCTGGACAATAATAGCTGCCGAATGTCCTTATGAAGCGGCTAGGCAGGGGGTTTTTACCAAGGCATTTGCTAAGAGCAATAAGAACGGTTCCCCGGCTTTTGCATTAATAGTCACCAATGTTATTATTCAGATATTTTTGCTTATAATTCTCCTTAGTGAATCATCATATCTAGCCTTTTATACCATAGGATCGTCCATGATAATGTTGCCGTATCTTTTGAGCGCCTTGTACTATTTAAAACTTACAGGTGGAGGAATTCGCCAAGTAGATATCCCTAGAAGAGACCTTAAGCGTGGTAGGATATTCGCAATCGTCGGAACGATTTATGGGATTTGGATGATAATTTCTGCAGGCGTAGTTCAGTTCCTTATTACAAGCATTCTCTATGCGCCGGGTATTTGGGTGTATGTGAAGGGGAGGAAGGAAAAAAACTTAGAGCCTTTTAAACCATTTGAAAAGAATATCGCCATCATTTTAGTGGGGGTGGCAGTAATTTCGATCGTGCTGACGTCAATTGGTATAGTAAATCCGTTTTAAAGATATAAGAATGCAAAGGGCACATCATTATTGATGTGCTTTTCTTATGCAGAGAGCAAAGCGTACTTTTCTCAAAAGGGAATTGATGGTAGAATATTAAAAGTAATGTTTATAGGAGGAACAATATGAGTTTAATGGATTTAATGCTGAAAAGAAGAAGCATAAGAAAATATACAGGTGAAGCTATTCCCCAGGAAAAGATTGATATGATCATCAATGCAGGACTCATGTCATTTAGCGGAAGAAATCTCAAGCCTTGGGAATTTATCGTTGTTAGGGATAAAGAAACACTTAAGAAACTTGCAGCCGCAAAGGATTCAGGGTCTGCTATGCTGGCTGAGGCTGATTGTGCAATAGTTGTTGTGGGAAATAAGGAAACAACTGATGTATGGACAGAAGACTGTTCCGTAGCTATGACATATATGCATCTTATGGCAACTGAACAGGGCGTGGGAAGCTGTTGGATTCAGTGCAGACTGAGAACTGCTGCAGAAGGCGGAGATACAGAAGATTATATGAGAAAGCTTCTGGAAATCCCTGAAAACTATGGTGTGGAAGCGATGCTTTCTTTGGGTATGGCAGTTCAAGAAGCTAAAGCTCACAGCCTTGAAGATGCAGTTAGAGAAAAAGTGCATCTTGAAAAATTTTAAGAAAAAAGTAAAGCTTGATAAATTCTAAATGAAAGAGGAAATAAAATGCTTCAGGATATAGCACCACATAAATATGATGTAACATACAGAACGGTAGAAGTGGCAGACGATGATGTTATGTTGATTTTTAGAGACAACTCGCTTCTCTGTGCCATGGATGAAGATGGAATTTCATATCCGTCCGTAGATGAGATGGAAGAGATTATTCCTGATATCAGAGATAAGGCAAAGTTTATGTTCCGTATCGATGATAACGATTATTTTGAACTGAGAAAACATGATATAGAACCTTTTGGCAAGTGGCAGTATATGCCTAAAGATGAGGTTAGAACTCTTAAGCCTCTGTGGAAGGCTTTTGCAGCAGTAACAGGATTTCAGATTCATGATTGGTATACAAATACAAAGTTTTGCGGTAGATGTGGGACTAAGATGGTAGCACCGGGAGATGAACGTGCAATGAAATGTCCTGAGTGCGGCAAGGTATACTATCCTCAGATATGTCCAAGCGTTATAGTTGGTGTAATTGACGATGATAAACTGCTTATGACCAAGTACTCTGCTAAACACAGTAAATACAGAAGATATGCTCTCATAGCAGGATATTCTGAAGTGGGAGAAAGTCTTGAAGATACAGTTCGTCGTGAAGTTATGGAAGAAGTAGGCCTGAAAGTTAAAAATATCAGATACTACAGCAGTCAGCCGTGGTCTTTCTCAGATTCACTTTTAATGGGATTCTTCTGTGACGTAGATGGAAGTACGGAAGTTACCTTAGATGAGGATGAGCTGTCTGTGGCCGAATGGCTTGACAGAGAAGATATTCCGGCAGAAAGTGCAGACTCTTCTGTGAGCTTGACGGGAGCAATGATGAAAGCCTTCAAGGAAGGTCAGCAAGTTTAAAAGACTAAAGATAAAATTGAATTTAACATAAAAAAGGGGCTTGGCATTACAGTATGCCGAGCCCTTCTAATAATAATTTTAATCCTATAAGTATAAGTACTATACCGCCGAACATTTCGGCTTTTGACTTGTATTTGGTTCCGAAGATGCTGCCTATTTTCACGCCGATGGCTGAACATACGAATGTCACGACACCGATGAATGTTACAGCAGGAACTATGCTTACATTTAGGAATGCGAATGTGACACCTACTGCCAGAGCGTCTATGCTTGTGGCGATAGCCAGCAGGAACATCGATTTTGCTGACATCGAGATATCACAGGATTCTTCTTCTTTTTCAAGAGATTCCTTAATCATATTGCCGCCGATGATGGCGAGAAGTATGAATGCGACCCAGTGGTCGTATTTTGTTATTATTTCTGAAAAAATGCTGCCGATAAAGTAGCCGATGAGTGGCATAAGAGCCTGAAATCCACCGAACCAAGCTCCGGCTATACACATATGCTTTGGCTGTATTTTGCAAAGTGACAACCCTTTGCATATAGATACTGCGAAAGCATCCATGGACAGACCGACAGCTAATATAAATAGTTCAACAAGTCCCATTTTTAAGGTCCTTCCTTCTAGAAAATATCTCCGAGTATTTCTTTTTCGGCAAAGAATACTGTCGCACCGCCTGTATGGACGAAGACAACTTTACTGCCGGGCTCTATCTTACCAGTTTTCACATGATCAATCAAGGCTGAAAAAGCCTTTCCTGAATATACAGGATCCACTAAGATTCCCTCGTTTTTAGCAAGAAGCTTTATAGCTTTAGATGTTGCTTCGTTTGGTATTTCATACCCAGGTGCATAGTAATTATCGTCCGGACCGAAATCCTCAGCAGAAACCATAGGATCAATCCCCAGCAATGCAAGGGCACCATTGGATAACTTTGCACTGTGCTTTGCATACGATTTTCCGATTTCCATTGCGCTGATTGAACGAATTTCTGTATCCATTCCAAGCAATTTTTTACCGGCTACAAGACCCGCCATTGTTCCACCTGAACCTGTTGCATGGTAGAGATAATCGAACTCTACTCCCAGTTCATCAGCTTGAGCTTTAAGTTCAGTGATACCGGAAATATATCCTACAGAACCTGTATCATCAGCACCACCAACAGGAATATTCATGCATTTGTGACCTTCAGCTTCGAGACGAGCGATGTGATCTTTAGCGATTTCGAAAGAACGTTTTTCTACTTCCATGAAGGACTCGCCCTCGAAAGGCTCAATGATGTGAACTTCCGCATCATAGATTTTATCCAGAAGCAGATTTGCCTTAATATCGTTTTCATCTACAGGAACAATGGCTGCTAGATATACTACAGGCATGATATTGTTTTTAGTTGCCGCCCAAATTGTCTGCATAGCGTGATTTGACTGAACTGCACCGTAAGTGAATACATGGTCGCATCCGTCAGCAGCAGCTTTACCGATGAGGTATTCCAGCTTTCTGGTTTTGTTGCCTCCGAAGAGGTTAGAGCCTGTAAAGTCGTCACGCTTAATATAAAGTTCAATATTAAGAAGCTCAGACATATTTTCCAGCTTATATAAAGGTGTTGGGAAAAATCCCAGCTTAGTTCTTGGTAATTTATCGAGAAGTGCTCTAACTTCATTAGTTGTATATGACATAAGTGACTCCTTTCAAGTGTGCTGTAAACAGAATATATGATATAATAGGAACTGTCAATTAGATGAAATTGTAATATTCGGAGCGTTTATGAAGAAAATCACCATAGGCATCCTGGCGCATGTGGATGCAGGAAAAACTACATTATCCGAAAGCTTGCTGTACAAAACCGGCGCCATCAGACAGATGGGAAGAGTCGACCACGGTAATGCTTTTCTTGATACAGATGCCCAGGAAAAGGCTAGAGGTATCACAATATTTTCTAAACAGGCAAGGTTCACAGCGGGCGATGCTCAGTTTATATTGCTCGATACTCCGGGACATGTGGACTTTAGTGCCGAAATGGAAAGAACCCTTCAGGTGCTTGATTATGCGGTTTTGGTGATTAGCGGCAAAGACGGAGTACAAGGTCATACTTCAACTTTATGGAAACTTCTTAAGAAATATAACGTTCCGGTATTTTTGTTCATAAATAAAATGGATTTGGAAGGTGCCGAAAAAGATTCAATCCTTGCAAATCTCAGAAAGCGCCTGGATAGTGGATGTGTGGATTTTTGCATATCAAAGGACGAAGACTGGTACGATCAGGCTGCTATGTGCGATGAGAATCTTCTTGAGGAATTTCTTGAAGCAGGAGAGCTTTCGGTTGAAAGCCTGAGACGTTCCATCATGCAAAGGGCAATCTTTCCTTGTTTCTTCGGATCAGCCCTTAAGATGGAGGGTATTGATGAATTCATTGAGGGGCTTGCTGAGTATACCTGTGAAAAAACTTACGGTGCAGAATTTGGTGCCAGAGTATACAAGATTACTCGTGATGATAAAGGTAATCGTCTTACCCACATGAAGATAACAGGGGGAAGCCTTAAGACGAAGGAAGTTGTGGGTGAAGAAAAGATAGAACAGATTAGGGCCTATGCAGGTGCAAAGTTCACTGCTCAAGATATTGCTGCAGCCGGTGAAGTTGTGGCAGTGACAGGTCTTAAAGATACTTATGCGGGTCAGGGACTTGGATTTGAAGAAGATGCATTGGCCCCATCACTTGAATCGGTACTTACTTATCAAGTTATACTTCCACCTGCACAAGATGTTCACGGAGCTCTTACTAAGTTAAGGCAGCTGGAAGAGGAAGATCCCCAGCTTCATGTTATTTGGAGCGAGCAGCTGCAAGAAATCCAGATGCAGCTGATGGGCGAAGTGCAGATTGATATTTTGAAAAATGTTATCTTTGATCGATTTGGAATGGATGTGGAATTCGGTCAAGGCAATATCACATATAAGGAAACCATCGCAAATAAAGTGATAGGAAGCGGACACTTCGAGCCGTTGCGCCATTATGCGGAGGCACATTTTATGCTGGAGCCGGGTGAACCGGGTAGCGGAATGACTTATGACAGTGCCTGCAGCGGAGACGACCTGCCACTTCATTGGCAGCGGCTTATCATGACCCATTTCTCAGAAAAAGAGCATCTTGGTGTTTTGACAGGTTCACCTATAACAGATATCAAGATAACTATTTTAGGCGGTAAGAGTCATGTGAAGCATACGGTTCCGGGAGACTTCAGACAAGCAACTTATAGGGCCATTCGACAGGGTTTGCGTAAGGCTGAGTCTGTGTTGCTTGAACCGTGGTATGAGTTTAGACTTGAGGTACCGGCAGACTGTATCGGAAGAGCAATGTCCGATATACAGAAAATGAGCGGTAGCTTTAATGATCCTGAACCTCTTGGTGAAATGACAGTACTCACGGGTAAAGCACCTGTATCCGAAATGAAGGACTATGCCATGGAAGTGGTGTCATATACTAAAGGTCACGGTATTTTAACTTGCGCTTTGGCAGGATATGAGCCGTGCCATAATCAGGATGAGATTATAGAAGCCATCGGATATGATGTTGATGGGGATATAGAAAATACGGCAGATTCTGTCTTCTGTGAACATGGCGCGGGCCATCCTGTGAAGTGGGACGAAGCCGATGAGAGGATGCATGTTCAGTGCGTTATGCCGGGAGACGTTGACGATTCAGAAATCGAGATATCTAAAGGATACGCCCTTGGCGGCATGAACGCCTCAGGAGAATCCGCAAGTGGTGCTTTTGCATCAAAAGGTGTTTACGAGTCATATAGGGGTACCAAAGAAGAGGATAAAGAACTTGATCGCATCTTCGAAATGACTTACGGCAAACCGAAAGAGAGAAGATATATACCGAAGCGTGAGATTTTATCAGAGCGTGAGAAAGTAAAAATAATGCCGACAGAGGTGAAGGAAGAGTATCTGTTGGTGGATGGTTATAATATCATATTTGCCTGGGATCAGCTAAAAGAACTGGCTAAGGTGAATATCGATGCTGCCAGAGAAGCTTTGATTGAGATTTTATCCAATTATCAGGGATATAAGAAATGTCATGTTATCGTTGTGTTCGATGCTTATAGAGTTAAAGGCGGGGAGCGTCATTTCGAAAAATATGATAATGTAGATGTTGTTTACACAGCTGAAGCGGAAACTGCAGATATGTATATCGAAAAGACAGCCCACGAGAAGGCAAAAGACTTTCTGGTGAGAGTTGCAACTTCTGATAGACTTGAGCAGATGATTATCGTGGGAAGCGGAGCATTTAAAATCTCTGCCGATGAGTTTAAACTTGAAGTGGAACAGGCCAACCTTGAAATCAGTCGCATGATTGAGGAACTGAATAGAAGGAATAAGCTGGAAAACAGAAGAGGAATAGAGATTCCGGAAAGATAATAAAGTTAATTAAAGAAAGGAGAATGAAAATGGACAGAAGAGAAGATGCAAGAAGTAAGAAAGTTATATTTGTTTCTAGCTGTCTGCTGAACACAAACAACAAGGTGCAAGGATTGGCAAGATATCCGGGAATGTGCAAGGAAGTATTTGACACACTTCACAAGTACAATCTTGGTATCAACCAGATGCAGTGTCCTGAAACTTTGTATTTGGGAATCAAGCGTTGGTGGGCTACTAAGAATCTCTATGATAATCGTGGCTTCAGAGATTTCTGCAGAGAACTGGCGGAACAGGTTGTAACTTATATGGAAGAATATGAAAGAGCAGGTTACGAAACAGTTGGCATCTTAAGTTGTGACGGTTCTCCTACATGCGGAGTTGATATTACAAGCTGGGATGACAGATGGGGTGGAAGTCCTGTGAATCTTGAGTATAATGATGCTATCATTGAAGGATCCGGAGTGTACATCGAAGAGCTTAAAGAGGCAATAGAAGACAGGGGTCTGAAGATGCCACCTATGTATGGTCTTGCTCTCGATGATGAGTCTGTTGATATGGATAAGATTCTCAGCGATTTTGAAGAATTTATAAAGAGTATTTGCTAATTGTAAAGAAAAACTAAAAGGAATAAAAAATGGTTTTACGTAATATGCCCGAAAAGGCATTGATAATGGCATTGGAATCTTCATATGACGGTATACACATATTAGATTCAGAAGGGAATACACTGTATATAAATGATGCGTGTACAAGAATAGAAGGCCTTTCTAAAGAAGAAGCTATTGGTAAAAATATTAGGCAGCTGGTTAAAGAAGGAGTTTACTCTGAATCTGTAACACTCAAAGTTTTAGAAACAGAAAAACCTGAAACTATTATACAAACAGCTAAAAACGGTAATGAGATTTTAGCGACAGGTGTACCTACGTTTAAGCTTGACGGTACAATAGATAATGTAATTGTAAACTCAAGAGACATAACAGACCTTAATAATTTGAAGAGAGAATTATCGGCAAGAGAAAATGAACTTGAGAGACTAAGGCTAGAGCAGCGTCAGTTTGGCAATGTAATTGCAAACAGCACTGCTATGAAGAAAGTTTTGGGAATTGCTCTTACAGTAGCGAAAGTGGATTCTACAGTACTGATAACTGGAGAATCAGGCGTAGGTAAAGGGCTCTTGGCTCAGTTCATACATGATAACAGTTCCAGAGCTAAAGGACATTTTATTAAAATAGATTGTAGCAGTATTCCTGAAACTTTGATTGAATCGGAACTATTCGGGTATGAGAAAGGTGCTTTTACAGGAGCTGAAAAGACCGGGAAAATAGGTCTTTTGGAAATGGCAAACGGCGGAACTGTTTTTCTTGATGAGATAGGTGAGATGCCTTTGTCTATGCAGCCAAAGTTGATGAGAGCTATTCAAGATAGGGAAATAGTACCTGTAGGTGGTAAAGAAGTAAGAAAACTGGATGTAAGGTTTATATCGGCAACGAATGTTGATCTTGTTAAAATGGTTCAGGAAAAAACTTTCAGAGAGGATCTATATTATAGACTTAACGTAGTGCCTATTAATATACCTCCCCTTAGAGAAAGAGAATCAGATATACTACCACTTATCAAGCAGATGCTTGGTAGGATAAATGATAGATATGAGCTAAATAAGGATTTTACAGTCGAAGTATATAATAATCTGTTATCATATTCTTGGCCGGGAAACGTTAGACAACTTGAAAATTTCATCGAGCGAATTGTTGTAAGTTCCCCAAACGATTTGATAGAAAGCGAAGAATTGTCGCCGGAAATGTTTAGGGGCAAAGACAGTGAAAAATTTACTGTGGATGTAGAAAGAAAAGATTATAAAACTTTATTAGCTGAATATGATATGTATATTATCAATGAGATGATAAAGAGAGAAGGTTCGATACCAAAAGCTGCCAAAAAAATGAAAGTTGATGCAACGACTCTACGTAGAAAAATAGAAAAGTACAGCTCAATTACATAAAAAATGCAAAAGTGCACGATATAGTGCAAAAATGCATTTTAAGAAAAACTGTAAAAATCAAGGTTCGTTAAACAAAGCATATAATATCGTGCAAAAATGCACGGTGTTATATGCTTTGTTTTTATAATAAAATCATTCCAAACATATGTAGAGCAAATTAATAACGCATAACGGCATGTTAAAAACAAAATAGTGCATAAAATAATGGTTGGCATTGATTTTGCTTTATATATAACCAATTGAATGGCATAAATAAGGAGGTAACAAATGAGCAAGAAATACGTACCGTTAAACTCACTGGAAGTTCCTCGTTTTGCTGAAATCAAAACATTTATGAGACTTCCTAATGTTAAGACTGTTGAAGACATCGACTATGCAATTGTGGGCGTACCTTTCGACACAGCCACAACATTCAGACCGGGAGCAAGATTTGGCCCAGCTGCAATTAGAGATATTTCATCTTTAGTAAAGCCATATAACGTTCCCCAGAAAGTTAATGTAGTTGACGAATTGTCCGGCGTAGACTATGGCGATATTGCAGTTAATCCGGGATATATCGAGGATACTTATGACAGAATGACTGCAGGATTACTTCCAATCGTTGAGGCAGGTGTAACACCTATTTGTTTGGGTGGAGATCACTCCATAACACTTGGAGAACTACGTGCCATAGCTAAAGTACATGGACCTGTAGCGCTCGTTCACTTTGACTCACACTTTGATACTATAGATTCATATTTCGGTAAGAAATATAACCATGGAACAGTTTTCAGAAGAGCATTAGAAGAAGGTCTTATAGATGTTGAACACTCTATCCAAATTGGTATGAGAGGAACATTCTACTCAGAAGATGACCTTAATGGTTCAACTGAACTTGGATTTAAAGTTTTAACAACATTCGATATTAGAGAAATTGGTATAGAAGAAACGCTGAAAATCATCAAAGAAAGAGTTGGTGACAAGAAAGCATTCCTTACATTTGATATCGACTTTGTTGACCCAGCATACGCGCCTGGAACTGGAACAATAGAAGTTGGTGGCTTCACAAGTACAGAGGCTCTGCATATGGTTAGACAGCTTAAGGGAATCAACTTCGTTGGATATGACCTGGTAGAAGTTCTTCCGGCATATGATCCATCTCAGATAACAGCATTCTTAGGTGCCAACTTAGTATTTGAATTTATTTCGCTACTTGCTTTAAGTAAAAAAGAAGGTTAATGAGAGGAGGGCTGCAGATGAGTGTTTTTTTACAGGAGATGACATGGCAAGATTTTGCATCTAAAAAAGATGATGCAATCGTGATATTACCTGTCGGATCCACAGAACAGCATGGACCGATGTTACCTCTATCGGTAGATGCAATTATCAGTACAGGTCTTGCGGAAATGATTGCTAAGGAAGTAGACGGTATAGTTGCTCCTTGTATCAATTATGGATATAAATCCGCGCCACTTTCCGGTGGAGGACCTGCATTCCCGGGAACAATCGATCTTAACGGAGTAACGTTGATGAACCTGGTAGAAGATGTTCTTGAAGAACTGATTAAAGATGGCATTAAAAAGATTTTCATAATGAATGGACATTATGAAAATGAGGCATTTGTTTTAGAAGCTATGGATCTCGTATCACGCAAACATGAAGACGTGACTATGATTGAAAGTAGCTGGTGGGATGTAATGTCTGACGATGTTATGGACAAGGTATTTGACGAAGTTGAATATCCGGGAATTGAACTGGAACACGCAGGCATACTTGAAACATCATTAACTTTATTCTTCAAACCGGAATTATGTCATATGGAAAGATTTGTTGAAGATGGAGTGGATGGAACATTAGGATACAATATTTATCCTGCATCAAAATGTGAAGTTACCGAAACAGGCCTTTTGACAACTGCTAGAACTTCTACAGCTGAAAAAGGTAAGCTCTTAGCAGACGATATTACTAAGGCATATGTAAAAATTTTAAATGAAAAGTTTGAGTAAAATTTGAGTAACATGGAGGTTATTATGGAAAAGAAAAAGTTTGTAGATAACCCAGTAAATGGCGCAGAGGAGCGCTTAATCGATTTAGGATATAAGCAGGAACTGAAGAGAGGGCTTTCTGTACCACAGAATATCGTAATGGCTCTATCTAACGTATCACCTGTAATGGCAGCATTTACGTATGCACTGGCAGCATTTGCAGTAGTTGGTACTGCTACAGCTCCGGCAGCAATCTTACAGGGAATCAACGTAATCTGTATCGGTCTGATTCTTGGAGAATTGGGATCACTTTATCCTGTATCAGGTGGTCTGTATTCCATCACAAGTTATGTATTACCGAAACCGTTGGTATTCCTTGGCGTATTTAACTTTATGATTCAGGCATTTATTTATATTCCTGCTATCGCCATGGGTGTAGGGGCATATCTGCAGATATTATTCCCTCAGCTCCCTCAGGGACCTACTGCTACTAGCGTTATTTCAGCGCTTTCACTGATCGTTGCACTGCTCATAGGATTGAATTCCATTGTAACAAACAGCCGTGTAGCTCAGATATTCTTAGCGTTACAGATGATTGTTATCGTAATCTTCTTATACATCGCATTCGCTAACCCTCAGAGAGGACTCGGAGAACTGGTATTCCACCCACAGGCTTTGGACGAAAACGGTATGCTGGTTCCTGCAACATTTGGAATGGTTCTCATGGGTATCGGTATCATGTGTGCAGCAATTGATGGTTATGGTGCATCACTCGGATTCTCTGAAGAAACAAAGGGTTCATGCAGAAATGTAGGTAAGGCAGTATTCCTGTCAGCTGTTATCACAGCAGTTATCATCGTTACAGTAGACGTATTCTCAATGGTTGCAGCACCTGACCTTAAAGAATTCTTGGCAGCAGACTCACCATTACTGTATGTGACAGAAAGCTATCTTGGACCAATCGGTGCAGATATCATCAATATCGGTATCATCATTGCTTCATTCGGATGTAATGTTGTTCTGATTAACTACATGTCTCGTGTACTGTGGACAGGTGGAAGAGACAGACTGTGGCCTGATTTCATCAACAACGCTCTGACAAAGGTTTCAGGAAAGTCCCAGGTTCCTTGGGTTGCTACTCTCGTTATCGCAGTTGTTGACTGTATTCTGGTATTTGCATCAGACTTAGTAACAATGATTACATTCGGTGGCATGAGTGCTGCAGTAGTATATCTGCTGATTGCCATCGGTTCCATCAGAAGCAGAATTAAAGAAAAAGACATCGAAAGACCATTTAAGATGCCATTATTCCCAATTCCTTCAATCATCGTAATCGTTTTCCTTTGCGTTGCTATCGGTTCACAGACACCTACTGATCTGATGATTGTAGCCGGAATCATTGTACTGGCAATGCTTTACTACTTCGCATACTACAGACCAAGAGAAATCAGAGAAAAGAAGGCAAAGGAGGCTTCAGATGAAAAATAAGAAGTATATCCTTATTGCAGGATGCTGTGGAAATGTAGGTGAAAAAACCGCAGCCAAATTCAGAGAAAATGGCTGGGGCGTAATTGGTTTAGATATCAAAGATGACTGCGCATGTGCATGTTCATGTGATAAATACTATAAATGCGACGTAACAGATGCAGATGCTGTATTAAAGGTTGTCAACGAAGTTGACGCCAAGTATCAGCTGGATGCAATGTTCAATGCCGCAGGATACGAAATAAAGACAGATTTCGAAGAAACTGATATTAATGAATGGAAAAAACTTCTTGATACTATCCTGGGAGGATCCGCTAACTTGTGCAATGCAGTTGGTCCATGCATGATAGGAAGAAACGAAGGAAAGATGATTCTGCTCTCATCTGACTACAGCAAAGATGGTGGAGACCAGGTTATGAATGCATCAGCAGCGGGATCTCTCCATGGATTTGCTAAGAGCTTTGGTGTAGAAGTAGCGGCAAATAATGTTCTTGTAAATGTATTGTTTGCAAATACTCCATTCGATATGACTGCAGTTGTTGATACTGTATTCTATCTGGCAGACAAAGATACTTATACATCTGCACAGGTAGTTTCAGTAACAGGACAGGAAGTATAGGAGGTGGCACTGATGAAATACGAAGAAATGAAAGGAAAGAAAGTATTAATCACCGGTGGCACACAGGGTATTGGCGAAGCAATGGCCATTACATTTACCGGAGAAAACGCTGATGTTATCATCAACGGCAGAACTTTAAATGAAAAAGTTGAAAAGGTTCTTGCTAATACAGGAGCAAGAGCTTCAATGGGTAGCTTGTCAGATACAGACAAAGCTGCTGAAGTAGTTAAAACAGCCGCAGAAATGGTAGGTGGACTTGATGTTCTCATCTGTAATGCAGCAGGGATGAGTATGTCACCATTCCTTGAAAGAGATAATGAACAGTGGTGGGATCAGATAAACATTAATCTTACAGGTCATATGGCATGTATACAGGCAGCAGTTCCGATTATGAAAGAGAATGGTGGGGGTACCATCATCATCATCAGCTCATTCTTTGGAACTCTGGGCTGGAACAATGCAACAGGTTATGGTTCATCAAAATCAGGCCTACTGACAATGGGACAGTATCTTGCCAAGAAATATGCTAAGGATAACATCAAAGTATGTACAATAATACCTGGTGTTATTGATACTCCTCAACTTAACATAGATGCAAATGATTTAGGTATTTCACTGGATGAAGTAAGAGAAATGTATGCAAATGATATTGCTATGGGAAGAATTTCAAGACCTTCCGAAATAGCAGAAGCTGCACTTTATATGTCTACTGAAGCAGGAAGAAAAGCATTCAATGGAAGACATCTTATCGTAAGTGGTGGCGAATATAGATCAACACCTTACTATATCTAAATTAACGGGAGGTATAACGATGAAGAAACTTGAAGGAAGAGTTGCTGTAAT
>JAZUBM010000062.1:0-14383 GCA_045638485.1 Lentihominibacter sp.
CGCATGAGGTCACAGGTTCGAGTCCTGTTGTCTCCACCATATAGAGGATTTGTGTAACGGTAGCACACCGGACTCTGACTCCGTTTGCGGGGGTTCGAATCCCTCATCCTCTGCCAAAACCCTTGAAAACGAAAGTTTTCAGGGGTTTTTTGTTTTCTATTTTTGAGCCTGTTTTGCCTCTTTGGAGTCTTTTTTCAAAAAGAACCTGTTCTCATGCCTATTCTTAGAATTTTTGAAAGGCATGAGAACAAAAATGGCACGAAAAATCAACATGAAAAACAGGAAAATCCAAACAATTCAAGAGGTTTTTGATCTGTTCGTAACCTCAAGAACAGCAGATGGAGTCTCTGAAACTACCCTCAAAACTTATAAAAATCACTTTCACAATATTTCTCTTCACTTGGATGTAACACAACCTCTGAGTGATCTAACCAAAAGAGATTTGGAAGCAATGATTGTTTCCATGAAGAAGTCAGGACTGGCACACAATTCTGTTTCCTCTTATGCCAGAGTTTTCAGAACCTTTTTGAACTGGTGCAAGGAAGAGGGGCAATGCCAGGTTGATATGCCTAAGATTTCAGATAAAGAGGTCGTAAAAGCAACCTACACAGACGAGGAGCTTATACGCCTTCTAAAGAAACCTGGAAAAGACTGTACCTTTAGTGAGTACAGAACATGGGTAATCATCAACCTCTTGTTGAACAACGGCTGTCGCGCTTCCTCCATTCGTTGCATCCAGATCCAGGATGTGGACTTAGAGAATCGGCAAATCATCTTACGACATACGAAAAATGGTAAGATACAAGCTATCCCCCTGTGTTCTATGCTGATTCCTATTTTGAAGGAATACCTTGCCACTCGTGGGGGTAGCCCCAGTGATTTCCTGTTTTGCACCCAATATGGGAATCAACTAACAGGAGATATGCTAAGAATCTCCATCGCCAGATATAACCACGCTCGTGGTGTTGAGAAAACAAGCACCCACCTCTTCAGGCACACCTTTGCCAGAAAATACTTGGTAGACTGTGGAGGTGATGCCTTTGTATTGCAACGACTGTTGGGACATTCCTCTTTGAAAATGACGAAGCACTACTGTGCTATTTATGATTCAGACCTGGTAAATAATTATGATAACTTCTCTCCCCTGGCAAAAATGAAGCAACCAAAAGAGAAGATTAAAAGAAGATAGAAGCAAGAAAGAAGCAAGTAACCACCAAGTTACTTGCTTCTTTTTATCAATATTCTAACAACTTTTTAGCAACTTTTATTAGTTTTAGAATGGCAAAGCGGGATCATTCTCAGAAATGTTACTCTCCTCTTCCAAAGAACTCTCTTCTTCGTCTTCTCCCTCTGTCGCCACATCCTCAGTAAATTTAAAATGTTCGTATTGTGAGAAATCAAAATCAGCTGCGAGAACAGGCTTGGCTACGCCGAGGAGTATATCATTTCTATAACTTTGACCATAGTAGTTGTATATTTGGTCATTATCGTTAATCACTTGAATCAACTGGACAAAGTCTTCTTGCTCAAACTTGTTTAGATTCGGTTCAATAATATTATCGAAACGATTTCTCGCAGAAACATAAGTGTTTGATTGAGAATAGTGTAGAATGAGGTATTTTGCAAACAAGCGTGGCTGCCCCTGTTTATTGCATACCTTCTCCAAAATATTAAGTATATTCCTATGGAAATTATCATGCCTAATTTTCAGAGCAGATACATGACCACGCAGATCCCCAGAAATAAACCACTTGATTACTTCAACATCTTTCTCTTTGAACTCACGAATCTGATATTTTGCTGTTTCATCCAGCTTATGATAGACTTGGGGAAAATAGGCACAAAGTATACATACATTTCCTAAACAATTTGAGTCAGATGCAATAGAAAACGCAGCTTGATTCTGTTCAATATATGTGCACAGCTCTTGATAATACTTGTTAAGCATTGCCTCCATGACTCTTCTATTGATGTATCTGTTTTTCTGAAACACTTCGCCATCAGCTTTAATGAAAGTAAATTTCCAATAAGCTCGAAAAACCTGTTTCACCATCTTCTCAGTCATTCTTTGAAAGTATACTTTATCCAAATACTGTTCAAACGCCTCAAAATCATTCTGATATTGCTCTTTTCTCTCTGCAACATCATCACTCATTCGATCAATAATATTCTGTGCAAAGACTGAAGGTTTTATAAAGATATCATCAAGAGCTTTTTTTATATAAGCAACTGTCATTTCAGGCGTGGGAGAAATAAGTTCATAATCTTCCGTCATCGCTGGATGAGCTGAGAAATTACGCAAGTCATATATGTGTTCAATCATAGAATATGCTTCATCTGACAGCAATTCTGTTCGTTCTCTAATTGCTTTGATTAACTTCCATTCCCACGTAGAATTTCCTGCTTGTTTTCTCTCTGCATTTATTTCAGCCAGTAGTTTTTCAGCTTTCTCATCATTGTAAACATCACTTAATTCTTTCAATTTAAGTAGCAAATCACAAACAATGGTGGAATACAACATTACCATTGCAGATCGATAATTTCCGTTATCGTAAGAACTTACAATTTCTCTAAAGTACTCTTTAATCTGTGGGAAATATATTTTTTCTGAATTTACTAAGTATAATTTCATCTATTTCCTCCTTAGTACATCTCTCTAACTCTGTCCAGATAGGTTTTGAACTCATCCACTGCTGTTTGAGGATAGATCAGCTGTGCCTTTCTGCCAAAGCCCAAAAGCCAGCCATAAAACTGTTCACTAACCTTCACATCAGCAGTCAGCACGAAATGCTCGTCATCCTCTTTTGTGTAGACAACGCTGGAACGCCCAAAACGATCCAGGACGGTTCCCAGCATTCGATTGACGAAACGTATCTTCACACGCTGAGTTTCGCCACCAAACATGGAGAAGGACTGCTGTGCATATTTATTGATTGCTGTGGCGGCGGCTGCCTCTTCGCCGTCTCTGGGCAACCCTGTCATTCTGACATCTTCCATTCTGTCCACTCTGAAGGTCAGAATTTTCTGGTGCTTATCATCAAAACCCATCAGATAATAATTGCCATCATTGATCAGCAAACGCCAGGGACTTACCACATACCATTCGCCTTTTCTTCTGGCTTGAGGCTTGTCCAGACTGTCGATGGTGTAATCCACATACTTGAACTTGATCTTCTCAGGGGTGTGAGGCTCGCCCATAACCTTACGGCTCATAGCGTCGTTGATGGATCCAATGTTTCTGAGAACCTGTTTGTTATTGGTTTTCACTCTGTCAGTCAGCAGAGCATCATGCTTCATGGTGTATGCCTGGTGTTTGCTGACAAATTCAGAAACCACACCCACAAGGCGTTCAGCCTGTCCCTGGGCGATGAATTTCGCAGAGTATACACATTCAGCCAGGAGACGAATGTCAGAGGGATCGAAGTGCCTGTCCTTCACATAGAATCCTTTGCGATGCTTGTCGTAGTGGATCAGTTTCAGTTCTTCGTTTTCCTCATCCTCCAGCATTTCTTCTGCCTCTTGGATGGTACATTCCTCTTCCATCATCAGGACAGCTTTATTGATCTCATCAATGTCCTTGTAAATGGAGCGACGCTCAGCATCAATACCACAGGATTCCAGATAACCCACAATGTCATAGGAAGTAAGCAGATGGTTTTCATCAGTCTCTTTCATCAGGTATTGCAGCACAACATAAGGTTTCAGCTTCTGGTTTTGCTTTCTGCCATGCTTTGCTTCCACCTGGATCTTCTTTACCTCTCCCATTGTGGCACTCCCCTTTTGAACTTAACTTTTCAAATACTATACCATACCAAAAGCCAATAGAAAAGGGATATTATCGAAACCCTTTTGGTGGTGGGATCTGACCTCAAAAGAGTGCAAGGGGCTTTTTAATTCTGGGAAACGATGGTGGACAGTCGAGAATGTTGCAGCAAAATACTCCTATACTTTTTGAATCTCTTTTATAAACTCAACACAAATTCACTTTAAAGCAGTGCAAAAATGTATCCTTTTTTATTTTTCTATGTTATTATAAAAATAATTCTCTCGATAACCATTCCTTTGCTGTTAGGTGATAGTCATGATGAGCCAAGACAAATTAAATGAGTTGCTATGTTTCTTCGATTTAGGTCGATCAGAATTTATCGAATGTTATAATTATGTATCATTAAAAAAAGATGATGTACACATCATATATGATGCAGCACGAAAGGCCAAACGATTAATTGGTTCATTCGATCAAATCGGAAATCATATCAAGGTTAATGAAACAACAATTGATGCATTACATACTTGTATTTGTGCAATTAAAACTTGTCTGCGCCCTCTTTCTTCATGGCAACGAGAAAATACTGTTCATCTTGTTTATCAATTTTTGCAACATTTTCAATGGATGGGTAAAGAACAACAATACGAAGAATATGATGAATGGGGCCCAATCATTTTTGAACTATCATCAAAGCAATTAGCTTATTATTTATGGTGGCGCGAAGAGGTTAAACGAGGTATTTTCCACAAAACAAATCGAGCATATATGTGGTTATACATTTATGATGTTGTATTGAACACATGCTACACTACACCTAAAGAATCACTTGATGCTCTTGAGTCACTATATAGCATTTATCATTTACACGTACCTATCAATACACGCAAACACTTAAATAAGCAAAAACTCAGTTACATAATTACAAATTATGCACTTTACAATAATGAAGTAGATAATATACAAGAATTGATTCAGAACTATGGCCTTGATGATGATTATTCGATTTACCATAGCATCTTAAATGGTTCTTTTGAAGGAACTGAAACACATATAATAGGCCTATCATCTCAACCAATTCGAAATAGCTTACATAAAAATATAGAAGAAAAAGAATTTGTTCTGAAAACCCTTTCCACTGTATTGAGTAGTGTTTACAATCTGTGCGTAAATAAAGGAATTAACATTAGTGAACAAATTTGTGGACAACTGAACGATCATGTATTATGGCATCCTTATGATACTGCAATTCTCTCAGCTAACTCTGCTATCAATACCACACCTATAGAAATACATAAGTCATTTCGAATCGGCTGGAACTACTACTATTTCACCCAATGTGCAGATTTATCATCCAGCAAGAGTGGGGTTAATCCTAAATTCAGCTTATATAATAATGATAATGGCGAAAGAACTCACAGGAATGGCTTTTATTATCGTTTTAAATATTCTGGTCCAACAGATACTGGTCATAAACTAATTGATTATATAATTCGAGAGATTCAAATTAATTATCGTGTCTTATCAGGCAAACGCATGATAACAGAAATGACTTTTCCATATAATAAATATATAAAAAATGAAATTTCTGAAATAATTAAATCAATTTCTACAGCAAAGTATGATGAGAAAGAAATTACGCGTAGATTCAAAACTATACCAAACATTGTACATTATGAAATACTTCCTGACAATGTCACATACGTACCAGAAAGATTTCAATATGATAATTGTTCCAACTCAACACAGAAGCAATCTACTGCAATGATAGAAATCGAAAGAAGAGGAAAAAGCACATTAATGGATATTCAAAAATATCAAGTTTTACGAGATAAATTCGAATTATTAAAAGATAATTGTGGTGATCCTACCAGATTTACTCTTGCCCAAAAAATAATCGCTCCCATGCTCGAAATGGATATAGATGAAGGAATACAGATGTGGGAGTATGTTTTAGTTAAACACTTTGACAAATGTCATCCCTTCGAGTATTCAACATTTTCTGATGAAGTAATAGAGTATAGCAATACAAATGCACTAATTAGTGCGTTTCAATCTAGCGAAATAATTAAAAAACATGTTTTCCTTCTTAATCCATATAAAAACCATTTGCATGCAGAATGGTTCATCAGAGACACAATTTTGGAAAAAGAATATGAATTAGCAGATGAATTGATCTCTCTTTATATCCAGAATAATCATGGTGAAAACAATCCTCAAGATAATTTATTTTCGTTATTACATGGCACTATCATTTGTAGTGATACACGTTGGAAAATTACATCAGAAGGAATTGATCTATTGAACCGATGGATAAAATGCATTTTATCTCCTGCTAAAAAAGCAGAGCTCGAAGTTGCTTTAGTGGATTTAATTGACTGCGTCGAAGGTGATGCACCTAAGGGAGCAATGTCTCTCAAAATGTTTATGCAAGAAGGAAGTTTACAGAAAATTCTAGATGATCGTACCAAAAGAGAAAAAGTTAAAACTGAATCTGCTGCAGAAAAGAACAATAGTTTTGAACTTTTTATGGAAGAACGATCTCAAAAGCAAAATGACCACAAATATTTAGAACATAAAGGAACTAAATCTAACAGTTCACATGCTGATAATCAAATCGTGAAAGACATTCAAATTGATAACAAATCACTTGACGAAGCTATGGCCGAATTAGATTCTTTAATTGGAATGGAAATGGTCAAGTCTGAAGTAACAGGTCTCATCAATTTGATGAAGATGCGCCAAATGAGAGAACATAGGGGATTGAAAAGTCCAACAACATCACAGCACCTAGTTTTTTCTGGGAATCCTGGAACTGGCAAAACAACTGTTGCAAGAATCATAGGTAAGGTATATCATGCTTTAGGTTTTTTGAGCAAAGGACATCTTGTTGAAGTCGATCGAAGTGGACTTGTGGGCGGTTATATTGGGCAAACAGCAATTAAAACACAAGAAGTAATTCAAAGTGCATTAGGTGGTATTTTGTTCATAGATGAAGCATATTCTTTAGTCCCTCAAAACACGCCTAATGATTTTGGTCTTGAAGCAATAGATACTATTCTCAAAGCAATGGAAGATAATCGAGATGATTTTATTGTAATTGTTGCAGGCTATGATAACTTGATGTCGCGATTTGTGAATTCTAATCCTGGTTTAAAATCTCGTTTCAACAAGTACATCAACTTTCCTGATTACGATGGAGATGAGCTATATTCTATTTTCCAAATGTATTTAAAGAAAAATGATTATCAAATTCATAATGACGCTCAGCAATTCTTGCGTGGATATTTTCACTCGCTTTATAAGAATCGAGATGATAACTTCGGTAATGCAAGAGATGTAAGAAACCTCTTTGAGAAATTAATAGTCAAGCAAGCCAACAGAGTTGTATACCTTACTAACCCAACCAACGAAGATATTATTACAATCACACCTGATGATTTGGAGGGAATGGTTTCTTTCTCCATTCTTGAGCACTAAAATAAATGCACCTTAGACTACTATTGTCTAAGGTGCATTTATTTCCCTAATAGCTACATCTTCGCCCTTATCAATGTACTTTTGCTGATCCCTGTCATTTCTGTAATTTGACGATATGTTTTCCCCTGTTCCAAAAGATCCAAAGCCAATTGGATTTGTTGAGGGGTGTATTTTTTCGGTCTTCCATCTTTGAAATTGGGATCTTGCCTTGCCACTGCTTTTCCTGTCTGGGTTCGCTCCACAATCATTCCCCTTTCATATTCAGCAAAGGCAAGCATGACAGTCAGAATCAAGTTACCTGTTAATGTGTTTTCAACAAGTCCCATATTCAAAATATGAACTCTGACACCTCTTTCAAACAACTCTCTAACAGTTTGTACACCCTCTATCGCAGTTCTCGCAAATCGATCCAGCTTGCACACCACCAGTGTGTCCCCTTCCTGGAGGGTTTCCAAGAGTCTGAGAAACTTAGGACGCTCTATGGTCTTTCCTGTGAACGCCTCTTTCACAATCTTCTGGCAACCATACTTTTCAAGGGCTGCAACCTGATCCTCCAAGCTGTTGCCATCACGCCCCTGGGTGGCGGTCGATACTCTTGCATATCCAAAAATCATCGTTTTTCCTCCAACTTTATGACACTAAGTTCTGACACCGATTTTCGGCTTTTGGTGCTATCTTTTGACACCTTTCTGAACCAGTGTCAGAACTTAAAAGTTATGGTACTAATATTGATTCGCTCATTTTTTTATGATAAATTATTTTTATCTTTAATAATAGGGAGATGAACCTATGTCTGTGTTGATTTGTAAATTAACTGGTGCAAGAGGCAGACGCATAGCTGTATATGATAATAAATGCGTTATTACTACAGATGTAAGCCTAGGAAGCCTCTTGACTAGCAATGCATTGGATGGTCAAAAAACTATTTTCTACATTGATGTTCAAGGCATCCAGTTTAAGAAAAGTGGTCTTACCATTGGATATCTCCAATTTGAGACATCCTCTATTCAAATGAACAATCAAAATAGTAATATGTTTTCAGAGAATACATTCACTTATGAAGATACAAGTAACGGAATCCCTAATTTTTTAATGGAGAAAATCCATGATTACATAGTAGATCGAATTGAGAGTTACAAGTATGGTACTCCAGCCCAAAATAAATACTTATACGAATTGGTCTCTGCAGCTGAAAAGACATCAGTTTGTCATGTAGATTATGCAATTGCTACACAAGTAAAAAACGAGATGCAAGAACAATTCCAACAGCGTGAACAAGAACGTGCTGAAAAACAACGACTTGTACAAGAAGCTCAGAGACAAGCTGTCGAAGAATTTCGGCGTTCAATTCAAAACGAGGGAAGCGTAACACAAATCGATTTGTTCTTATCTCAGGCTTCTACATGTACTCGAATTGTAGAAATCCATAACTTATGGAAGAGTTTCATTTGGGATGAGCCTTTAGCATCAACAATCGGCAAAAAGATTGGCGAGGCAGCTCAAATTGAGCGTATGTATGGCAGCAGTCCCAGTAGCCTCAATAGACTCCTCGACGATTTGAGAAAAATGATATAAGTCAGTTTCGAGATAGGGGGGAGATCCCCCCTATCACCCCACCAAAAGCAAAGCCTCATTGCAATCCAAACAAGCGATATTTACAACCCTTGTCGCTCTGACACTCAGACCACAGCGGGGACAGGCATACTTGCGACTGCTGCTCATCTTGGGAGCCACACCCACGAAGCTCGCTCCACTGTGGCTTCCTGTGCCAGTGATCTGGAAGCCACTGAACTCATTGCGATTCAGGAGAATGTCAGTCAGGTCATACTTCATAATCACTTCGAGAAGCTCGTCGCTGGCGCTGGTGATCGTCCATCCATACTTGTCGTGGTGATCCACAATCAAGCCATGGGCGAGGGCTGCGTCCCTGAACTTTCGGTTGTGGTAGGTGTTGCCTCTGCTGCAATCCTGGATCCCATGCACATGGTTGTAATAGTGAACCATTTCATGGAGCAGTGTGGCGGCGACTTCCTCAATGGGTCTGGACAGGGTTCCTGCACCAATGTTGATTTCATGGGTTCCACCAATCTTGGAAACCCAGGTGTCTTCTCTCAGGGAGAAATGACCATAGGCTTTAGGAGTGGACTGAATCGTGATGGTAGGTCTTGAAAGTTCACTTTCAAAGAACTCAGCATTCAGAAGGTCGAAAACCTTGTTCAGATATCCTGCAACCCTGTTATAGCTCGTCAACTGTTTCATACTTAACTCCTTGATTTTAAGGAGGGAGCAAGCTATAATTTACTTGCCCTCTCGTAATGGTTGGGGTGGAAGCTCTTTGCCTGTGGCTTTGGTCGGCGTTCAGGCAAGGGGCTTTTCTTATGCAATGGAGAAGCGTCGGCTGGCAGTCTGCTTGATGAAGCTCTTGTACACATCAGGCATGACCTTCTTGAAAGCTGTGCTGTCGAATCTCTGGCTGAGAACTGAAGTCCATCTAATGATGTATTGACCAGCTTCCAGTTCCTCTGTATCTCTGTTGAGCATTTCTGCTTTGATTTCATCTCTCAGGGTTTCGGCTTCTGTCTTTGCCTCTTCGATCAGGGCTTCCAGTTCCTTCAGGGCTTCGATTTTAGAAGTAATTTCAATGGTAGACATAATTTCTATCTCCTTTTCATTTTTGCTGTCTCTCCAGCTTGCCAAAGCTCTTTTGTGTTTGATGTAGGACTTACAACAGGCTTTGTTGAAATTGGGTTGTCCTGTTCTTCATGTCTAAATTATATCACTGTTTCTAGTGATAATCAATTGTGAGTTGTCACAAGAATTAGTGATGTTTGTTGTGTAATTTGTCACTTTTTCTAGTGATACGATTTTGAGCAAACTATCTCTTGAATTAGTGATTATTATTTGCTATACTGAACAAAAAAGGAGGGTTCGACTATGCCTATTGTCTATGATAAAATGCTGAAACTAATGGAGGAAAAGGGAATTACCTCTTATGTTTGCAAAAGAGATAACATCATTGGTCAAGCCACCTATAAGAAAATCAAGAGTGGTGGTGACATCGACACTCGCACCATAGCAAAGATGTGCGAAGTGTTGGGTTGTCAGCCAGGGGACTTGCTGGAGTATATTCCTGATTCAGAATAACCCAGGGGGATAGCTCTGTCTGTACACTAATAGCAAAAGGAATTGTTGTCATACCTTTGCTGAAGCCCAGCCTCAATGCCCCCAGGGGGTCACAGGTCTGCACACTCAGAACCAATGATTGGGGTACCCCCCACCCATTTCAGGAAAAATAAAAATTTTTTCTGTAATATACTATATATATGGCCTGAACAATTTCCAAAAGCAAAGTTAATTCAGGAAAACGAAGAACAGGACTGTAAAGGGTATAATGAAAAAATGCACACAGGGAATTAAATCCTTGTGTGCATTTCTGTTTTATTTGAAACTGTCACGAATATCCTTCATTGCCAGATCCAAAGCCTGGCGAAGCTCCTGACTGACAGCAGTATTCAGTTCCTTTTGGAATCTTTCCTTCTGGCGCATTTCTTCATGATGCTTCATAACATAATTCTTCCAGGCATACTTTACCTCATGGTAATTGAAACCATCTCTTTCCATGCCATGATAATATTCAGGGACATGGTTATACATCTATCTTTCCAGCCAACCCTTTTGCATCTTCTTTCTCCTTTCGTTGCTATTGGTAGTAAATTTGAGTATTTTGTTTTCTGCTCAACCATCTCAGATTGCTGGCATGGTTGTTATTCTTGTTACAGTCAATGTGGTCAACAGTATTGCATTCCTCGCTGGACTTCTCACAGAATGCAGTTGCCACAAGTCTGGACACCAGCAGCCTTTTCGATACCCCAAAGGGATTTGTCAGGGCAACCCTCCAATATCCATGATTGTTGGGGAATGCAGTCAGCAGTCTGGTATTTCTTTTTTTGAAAGACTTTACTCTTCCAAAGTTTGAAATCTGGTAGGAAGGGAAGCCCTGGACATCTCTCCATTCTTCCCCTTCCAGGCTCTATATCTTATCCATTTTGTTCCTCCTTCCTTGACAATTTCTTTCATAGAATAGTGAAGAACAAAATGGATCAATTATCAGTTTTTGACAAGGAAGCCTTAAAAATTTTTGTTCTGTTGCTCCCTATACCTTTGTCACTTGGACTGTGGGAGAAATGGATCAGCCGATGCCGAAGGCATTGGATGGACATTTATCCCCCTCTATATATGAATGTGTATTATTATTTATATATATTTCTCTATGCTGTGCCGTCGTTTTTTCGCGACGGAGTTTTGAAAGTTCCACGAATGGCGTTGATCAAAAACGCAAGTCGTGTATTACAAAGAATGAATGAGCGGCGCGCCCATCAGAAGACAAAACCCTTCTTTGCAGCTGCTCTTTGCCACACTGGTAATTCTTCCACTCTTGGATCTGAAGTGCTTTCTGCCACAACAACGGTGGCGGTCACTTCTCCACTATTGGCGGGACGCGTGGTAACTTCTTCACAATCAACCTGGGGACGCTCATAGAAATCATAAATATTGCTTCCCTCTCTTCTGGGAACCAAGTATTTACAAGCTATCAGTTTATTAAACTGATCACGGCAAGTGGACTCCGGCATTCCTGTTGCTCTATGGATCGCACTTGGCGAAAAGGCAAATGTGTATTCATCTCTATTGCCAACGAGGTACAGGTATAGGACGAGAGCCGTTGCTCCTAGCGTGTTATAAGCCTCAAACAAAGTGCTTTTCTTAATCTGAAGAAAGTCTCTGTCGCATTGGGTGCGATGAACCACAATGGTTCTCTAATTTGGGACAGTATTATAATTATTAGACATGGAATAATCTCCTTTTTTATATTTTTGTGGTATTCTTTACCACTTTTTGTAATTATATTATACCATAAATTTTTATATAAATCAAATCAGGTCGCGTGGATCTCAGAGGCAAGAGTGCCAAGGGTAGTTTATTATGCACTCTTAGCCTGGTTGGTGGCGGCAGTAAAGGGAACTACCTGGTTCTGGTTGTCGCCCTCTTCAGCCTTGGGCATACCAAACTCCTTCACAGCAGGGTAATTATCCAGGAACCAGTTGCGAATGGTAGCGTAACGCTTGCCAGTAGAATGGCACTTAGAAATATCAATCATCTCCTCCAGTGCTTTCAGCATCAGTTCCTTCTTCTCCTGGGTTTCATACTGACCAATGTACCACTTCATGTACTCATAGTTCAGACCCTTGTAGTGGTCTACCTTGGTGTTCTTCTTAATCTCACGCAGGACAACAGGGAGAGTGGGGTAATCACGGCGGACAGTCTGGAGCATTTCATACTCAGGAGTGCCGAAGCTGTAAGCATTTTTCGCAAAAGACTTGGAAACCACAATCTGGTTGTTCTTAATCTGAATAGGACTCTTCATAAATCATTTTCCTTTCTATAATCAAGTTGTTTGTAAGTTGTTGGAATTAAGCTGCTTCCTTCGCAGCCCTCTCAGCTTCAGCGTGCTTTCTAACTTTCTCCATAATCTTGTTTACATTGCCATGCATCTCTTTGCACTCAGGGTAGTTCATAAAGAACCACTGCTTCAGTTCACCGTAGGACACAGGACAGCCAGCCTCATCTTTCTTTCCTTCAGGAGTCAGACCACGCAGTTCATAGAACTCCGTCAGCTTGGTATGTTCCTCATCGTCATGCTTCAGAATGTACTTCTTCATTCTGTCAGCAGTCAGGCCCTTATGGTGGCCAACCTTCTTAGAAGGAGTAACAACCTTGACTCTGTAGTTGGGGTTATCCTGGCGAGCCTCGCGTAAGTTCAGGTACATTTCAGAGCCAAAGGTTTCAGCAGCCTTCATTTCGGTCTTGGCCAGTTCAATAGTGCAGTTCATGTGGTTAATCTTCATAGTAAAGTTCTCCTTTAAGTAAGTTGTTTTTTGTTTTGTTCTTCTCTCTTTGTGACTTTATTATATCATCTTGGTTATTTATATCAGTCGTTTTTATGGCACTTGTTATTAGAAGGTGAACTTCTGTACCTTGGTAGTTTCACAGGCTGCGAAGAACTCTTCTTCAGTAATCTCATGTCCACATTCAGGGCAAATGTAGCATTCAGCATCTTCATCGTAGTAGTAGCTATCTTCTTCACACTCCTGGCACATGGGTTCATCATCCACACAATGGAAGGTAGAGGTAATGACCAGTTCCTTTCCATCAAAGGAGAATTCCCAATATTCAGAATCGTAGGTGGACTCCCAGTAGCTTTTGCCGTGGAACTCGTTGCCCTGGGCAGCAATCGCCTTGAGGATCTCAGGCAGAACCAGTTCATAACTATCACTCCAAACACCAGCGAGACCAGTAGAGCGAACCTCGTTCTTTTTAACAAGGAGGGAAGCGGCAAAGTTCGCAAACTCACCAACTCTGTACTCGTCAATGGAAGTGGTAGTCAAAATCATCTTTGCAGTAGCCATAGCAGCGGTGGCGGCTTTCTTGTTGTTCATAGTAATAGTCAGTTCATTATTCCAGTACATAATCATTTTCCTTTCTTTTGGAGGATCCAGTCCTCATTTCGTTTTGTTTTTTGATTTGTTTCTCTCAACCTTTGTGACCTTATTATATCAATAGAACGGATTGCATGAGTCGTTTTCTTTGTACCGGTTATTCCGCAAAACAAAACATCCCTGGTATTAAAACCAGGGATGTGGCGGCTTGAATATTATTTTTCAAATTGCTCAAAAGTTGTTAGGATCTTGCTAAGAAGTTAATTCAAAATCTAATTATTCTTGTTGAAAATCTGTCATTTTCTTGGTATAATACTTTTAGGAATAGCATGAGTACATGTACGCAAACAGGCATTGGAGCACCAATGTCTCATAAAGAAAAAACCATTGCAGCACAAGGGTTTTGGCTGGTTAGAGCGTTCCTCTGCTCGAGGTGAAACCTCGGGCCTGCTTCACACGCATGAGGTCACAGGTTCGAGTCCTGTTGTCTCCACCATATAGAGGATTTGTGTAACGGTAGCACACCGGACTCTGACTCCGTTTGCGGGGGTTCGAATCCCTCATCCTCTGCCAAAAAAGGCCTGATCGCTTATGCGATCGGGCGTTTTTTAGCATTTGGATAGGGATTCGAACCTATCTAAAT
>JAZUBM010000063.1:0-5341 GCA_045638485.1 Lentihominibacter sp.
CCGTATTTTTGAGTTTCAAGATCCTTATCTATGATATTGTGGATAAAGTTTGATGCCGCTTCAGGAGCAGCCTTTTCCTGTACATTGTCTTTTTTGATATCGGTCATAATGATCCTCCATAGGTTATTGTAACTTGTCCAATGTGCGTTATACATCTGACTCTTAATTATAGCAAATGTTCACATGTAATTGCAATGGGAGGAATTAAAAAACGAGCTCGGTAAATACCGAGCTCGCTCAATGCTTATTCGCTTATGTAATCTTATCTTTCTACGATTACTGTAGTAGCCTGTCCGCCACCGATGCACAGAGTAGCCAGACCAGTCTTTGAATCTCTCTTGATCATTTCATAGATCAGAGTAACGAGGATTCTAGCGCCGGAAGCTCCGATAGGATGTCCCAGAGCGATAGCTCCACCGTTTACGTTCAGCTTTTCTAAGTCAAATCCCAGATCCTTACCTACTGCCAGGCACTGAGCTGCGAATGCTTCATTAGCTTCGATCAGGTCTAATTCATCAACTGTCATGCCAGCCTTATCCAGAGCCTTCTGGCAAGCAGGGATAGGTCCGATACCCATGATGCTTGGGTCAACACCTGCTGATGCATATGACTTGATTGTGCAAAGAGGCTTGATTCCCAGTTCGTCAGCCTTTTCCTTTGACATAACAACCAGAGCTGCTGCTGCATCGTTGATACCTGAAGCGTTAGCTGCAGTTACGATACCGTCCTTCTTGAATGCAGGTCTCAGCTTAGCAATGCTTTCAGCTGTTACGCCTTCTTTTGGATATTCGTCAGTATCGAATACCTTAGGATCGCCCTTCTTCTGAGGAATTTCTACAGGAACGATTTCATCCTTGAATCTGCCAGCCTTAACAGCTGCTACAGCCTTCTGCTGTGATGATGCTGCGAAAGCGTCCAGTTCTTCTCTAGTCAGGCCCCACTGTTCTGCTACGTTTTCAGCAGTGATTCCCATGTGATAGTTGTTGAATGCGCAAGTCAGGCCGTCATTTACCATAACGTCAACCAGCTTAGTGTCATTCATTCTAGCTCCCCATCTAGCTGTTGGGATAACATAACCTGAAGCAGACATGTTTTCAGTGCCGCCAGCGATTACGATGTCAGCGTCTCCAGCCTTGATCATCTGAGCTGCCATTGATACTGTTCTCAGACCTGAACCACAAACTTTGTTTACTGTCAGAGCAGGTACTTCCTTAGGGATACCAGCGTCCAGAGCAGCCTGTCTAGCTACGTTCTGGCCCAGTCCAGCCTGCAGTACGCATCCGTACAGAACTTCGTCGATAGTAGCAGAATCGATTCCAGCTCTATTGATCGCTTCCTTAATAGCGATAGCGCCCAGTGTTCTTGCTGCAGTTCCCTTCAGAGTTCCGCCAAAGCTGCCGATAGGAGTTCTTACTGCACTTGCAATTACAACATCTCTCATAATAAATTTCCTCCTTAAAATATGTTAATTTTTAACATTGCAAAATGTTTAAACAAATTAAAACTACTTAAATACACCGATATATTTTTCTATTAATTTAACCGGCTTGTAGGATAACTTAGCCTTCCTAAGGTTAGGAATGCCCATATCCTCTTCTCTGTTGATGTACTTGGCATTAGCCGCCACATTCTTACAAAACTCGTTGTTTATGGCCTGATAGAGTCCTCTGAACTCTACGTTAGCCTTTTCCACATGCTCAGTAATGGTTTTCTTACCCAGCTTGCCGCCGATGGCAATCGCCTCGATATTTCCATCGATAAGAATCGCACCCGCACTGTAGCCAACATTTTCTATATTGTTGAACACGTCTTCCATAGCTTGTTCTTCCATCTTGAGCATTTCCATCTCATGGGCAGGAACTTCTTTTCTCTTGTTGAAATCCGAAATGAATTTCATCGCATCGTCAGCCATGGCAGAAGTCATTTCAACATATTCATATTCATAAGTCTTTTTAAAATAGTTCAGGTGATTCTTCTTGCTGTGAAATGACTTCCCTTTAAGATCAATCAATTCCTGAGTAAGGTAGATGTAGTCGTAGTTAGGTCTATCATCTATGAAGTGCATTTCAGGCACCGCTTCTTTGATGATTTCCATCACATGGAAAGGCACAAGTCTCAAGCTGAAAGGTTGTCCTTTCTTCTCAAAGTATTCCTTGCTCTTAAAGATTGTCTCTCTCAGTGCTTCTTTGTTATATTCACCTGTAGCTGTCAGCGGTGGGAACATGAACGGAAGCTCTATCCCGTCTTCCAATTCCAGATGGCTTATTCCCGAAATACACATGTACTCGCCCATCATGTCCCAGCTGAATCTGTTTATCTCTCTCCACATGTATTGCGCTGAAAAAGAGAGCCCTGATGTCTTGTATTCATATCCATTCAGATACTGTTCCAGTATCTCCCTGTTAGCTATGGATATTTCATTGTCAAACATATACATTTACGTGCTATCTCCGATCCCTTTATTCCATTATTTTACGATAGCTGATACAGCCTTGAAGCCATCTGCTTTGGAGTCTCTGAGGATTTCATAAAGAACCGCTTCGTAAGTAGTGATTGCAGCTCCTGCTTCTCCCATTCTTGTGATTCCCCACAGTTTATCTTCTTCGCTTCTTGATGAAATACAGTCAGCTACAAGATATACATTGTATCCGGCTTCCATCAGCTGAAGAACTGTCTGCTGAACACAGATATGAGCTTCTATACCACATACTATTATATCCTTTTTACCAAGAGCTTCAAGTCTTGCAACAAATTCTTCATTTGCCATGCAACTGAATGAATTCTTTTCTACGTATTCAAATTCGCCAAGGGCTTCCGCTATTGATGGGATAGTTTCTCCTATTCCCTTTGTGTACTGCTGAGTAACCAGTCCCGGAATACCCAGTGCATTAAGTCCCTTGATAAGTTTAATTGTCTTTTCTTCAAGTCTCTCATTGTCGCTCATTACAGGCATAAGTCTTTCCTGAAAATCTATAGCAACAAACGCAGCGTTTTCTCTAACGATCATGCTCACTTGCCTATCCTCCATTCACTTATTTCTTCCGCCAGTTTGTAATCTGTCAAATCACTATGAAGCGGAGTTATTGATGCATATCCCTCTTGATCTGCTATCACGTCTATAGTTCCCGGCAATCCGTCGTAAACAACAGGATCTCCGGTATACATATATCCCGTTTCTCCGTTTTCCATTTCAACCGGGACAAAAACTTCCTTGTATTCTCTCTTACCTAAGGTTGTAAATCTCAAACCTTTAATTTCTGATTTCGGCAAGTTCGGCGTATTGATATTAAGAACTGTGCTTGCTGCCATTTTGTCATATGCTTTTGTTACTGCTTCAACAGCAAGCTCGCACGCATATTCAAAATGTTCTGCTTCATGGCTATTCACCGATACTGCTACGGATGGCACTCCCAAAAGTGTACCTTCTACCGCTGCAGATACAGTTCCTGAATACAGAGTATCCGTGCCAAGGTTTCCTCCATGATTAATTCCGGAAAAAACCATGTCCACCTTAATGCCCTTTTGCTCCAAAACTCTCATGCCGATTTTAACGCAATCTGCCGGAGTCCCTGAAATCTTCAGCGCATATTTGGCATGCTCAAATTCCGCTTCTTTTATTGTAATAGGCTTAGATACCGTAATTCCATGACCGCTGGCACTTCTCTGACTTTCCGGTGCACAAACATAAACATCTGCAACAGAAGACAGTGCTTTTACCAGCTCTTGAATCCCTCTCGCCTGTATTCCATCGTCGTTGGCGACTAATATATTCATATGTTTCCCCTCATTAGTTATTCGAATAATATATTATACCACAAACTAGTCTAATCGCCCAGTACTTTTCCTATGGAATCATTGATAACGAGAGTGGCTTTACTGTCGTATCCAGTCTCTGATTTATTAATGAGAATCAAATCATCTCCGTTGAAGTAATTAATCAGCCCCGCTGCAGGATAAACCACAAGAGATGTTCCCCCTACTATAAGTGTATCTGCAGATGATATGGCTTCCACCGCACCTCTTATAACATCATCATCCAGCATTTCTTCATAAAGAACAACGTCAGGCTTTACCAAACCATTGCACTTTGCACAATGAGGCATGCCCTTATTGCAATTATCCTCATCCATGATATATTCCAGATCGTACTTTGCCCCACAATCCATGCAAATGTTACGAAGAACAGAGCCGTGAAGTTCATACACGGTTCTGCTTCCTGCTTTCTGATGGAGCCCATCTATGTTCTGCGTCACAACGGCAGCGAGCTTGCCTTCTTTTTCAAGCTCCGCCAGTGCAATATGGGCTTTGTTGGGTTGTGCGTCCGGATATATCAGATTCTTTTTATAGTAATCATAGAATTTTTCTGTGTGATTCATAAAAAACGTTCTGGACAGCATGTGTTCAGGTGAAAACCCATAATCATTCATGGCTTTGTAAAGCCCGGCTTCCGATCTGAAATCAGGAATGTTCGATTCTGTACTTACGCCTGCTCCGCCAAAGAAAACAACTTTTTTGCTTCTATCCAGCACTTCTCTTACTCTGATATCCATACTCTCTCCCCTACTTAAATAAATCTATGGCGCCCATTAAAGCTCCGCCCTTGCTATCGTTAGCAGCTACTGGGAAAGTATGGTCTGAGAACATTTGCCACATTTACAAGTGGCATTGTCTGCAGCCATACACGCCCCGGTCCTGTAATTACAGTATTGAACAATCCTTCTCCTCCCAGCAGCATATTCTTCATGCCGGGAACCTTCTGTATGTCCATAGAACAAGTCGCTGACATAGCAGCCAAATGTCCTGAATCAACAACAATCTGCTGTCCGGTTTTCAGTTCGTATTCGACCAGGTGCCCGTCAAATTCACCAAACATTATGCCGTTGCCACTTATTTTCTGCATAATGAATCCTTCTCCGCCGAAGAGTCCTTTGCCTAAGCTCTTATTGAAGTGTGTGCTCAGCTGAACGCCTGCTTCACCTGCTAGGAAAACGCCCTTCTGACAAATCATTTCATTTCCCGGAGAAATTTCAAACGCTTTAATGCTTCCTGGAAAACTTGATGCAAATGCAATAAGTCCGTTACCACCCTGAGCGGTATATCTATTTTGGAAAAGAGCTTCTCCTGCAAACATTCTACCCAAGGCTTTTTTTGCTCCGCCGTTACTTCCTGTTTCCATAACCATATTAGGAGACATCCATGCCATGCTACCACCTTCGGTAATCATAGCTTCTCCCGCTTCCAACTGGCAAATTACCACCGGTAAAGTTTCGCCCTTGATTTCGTATTTCATACTAGCGCCCCTTTCTTTATAAATATCACCTGTTTAATTACTATGTTTCAT